>NZ_JAFCXL010000002.1:0-418303 GCF_049898325.1 Massilia sp. DWR3-1-1
AGGGCGTAGATCACTGCTCTGGCGCCGTGGATTAACAACGTCCGAAGATAACAGTCTCCCCGCTTGCTAATTCCGAGCAATGTCGGCT
The DNA here is from genome assembly GCF_049898325.1 of Massilia sp. DWR3-1-1. Taxonomy (NCBI): domain Bacteria; kingdom Pseudomonadati; phylum Pseudomonadota; class Betaproteobacteria; order Burkholderiales; family Oxalobacteraceae; genus Massilia; species Massilia sp. DWR3-1-1. Next base: position 89 of record NZ_JAFCXL010000002.1, read on the forward strand.
TGCCTCCGCTTGAATGCTGTTTTGGCACCAAGCCCAGCCAAGCTGCGAGCTGACGCCCGCTGTCGAAACTCTTGGCATCGCCTACCGCTGCGACCATTGCACTAGCGGTGAGCGGTCCGATACCAGGGATTTTTTCCAACTTGCGCGACAGTGGATTGCAACGATGCCACAACTGGATCTGCAGTTCCGTCTCATCGACTTGCCGATCAAGTACTTTCAGATGCGCCAGGAGTCGTTGCACCAGATTCTGGAAAACGCCACGTAGTTCGTCTTTCGCTTCCTCAAGCAGCAATGGGACACGTTGATATAGATGTGTGATTCCCTGCGGAATAACCAGGCCAAACTCAGCTAGAAGACCGCGGATCTGATTCGCTTGTGCCGTGCGTGCGCGAACCATTCCCAGCCGAGCTCTATGCAACGCCAACACCGCTTGCTGCTCGACATGTTTGATCGGCACGAAACGCATCGTCGGGCGCGTTACCGCTTCACAAATCGCTTCCGCATCTGCCGCGTCATTTTTATTGGACTTCACGTAGGGCTTGACGAATTGCGGCGCCATGAGCTTGACAGTGTGCCCTTGGCGCTGCAGCTTACGAGCCCAATAATGAGCGCTGCCACATGCTTCCATACCAATGAGACACGGCGTCAGATTGGCGAAGAATACTGCCATCTCATCCCGTTTGATCTGCTTTTCAGTACTGCCTTGCCATGGTCATCGATCCCATGAACTTGAAATACGTTTTTTGCCAGATCGATGCCAATAGTTGTAACCATCATGATGGACGCCTCCCTCGATAAGTGGTTCCTCGACACGTCCACTTTGGAACATCTGATGCCGATACGGGTGGGGGCGTCCATCCCATTGAAACCAGTCTATCACTGAGTTTCCAAGGCGCATTCATTGTCGGTGCACACGCCATCTCTGGCCGAATCGACTGAACGCCACTCCCGCGACGACACCAACGCAGGGTCCAAACGTCCAGATCAACAGTGTCACTGTTGATGCATGAAGCGGAAACTGTTCAAAGAACGTCGTCAGCAAACTCAATAGGGCAAGTCCAAAGGCGAGCGCACGGTACCTTCCGCCGGACAAGAATCCGCCGAGCGCGCCAGCGCAAAACGAACTGAGACCGATCGACAATTGAAGTGCGTACCACAGCGGATGACTGCTGTCGAAAGGCGCCTCCAGCCATCGTCCGGGATTCTCGCTCTGGCGTGACAGGAAGCTAAAACCGACCAGCACGAGCAGCGGGACAATCGTCTTCAGGCCGAGTTGCGCAAGCCATCCGACCGTGAGGCCCAACCATAGTTTCGCTTTTTTGGGCGGCTCTGCCGGAGGTGATTCGCGCATCTTGTGGGTGGCTGGCCTTGGTGAAAGAACGGGTGGTGTGCTTGTGCGCTGCTGGCTAAAAACAGTCTCGACGTCAGATCATGTACGGGGGCCGTTCTGCGCGAACGGGGATTGCCAAGCGTCCGCTTTTTGCCGATCACGGCCGCTGCATGGCCCAGTGTACGAGAATGTTACTATTCATGCAATCTTTCACGTTTCGGCCGTGTTTTGCAAGCCCCGCTAGCGGGAGAAGATGTCGGTAGCGCGGTGCTGGTTCGCCCCAGTTCGCGTTTTTACACAGCCTGGACACGGTGCGGACAGCCATCTCCATCTGGCGCCAAAATTTCACGCCGGTTTCACCGTCGCCATCCTATCCTGCGCCCTGGTCCACCTTTTCATCGCAAACACATTGAACAAGATCATCGCGTCACTGGGACTGCTTCTGAGCCTGTCAGTCATCGCCAGCCCGCTACAGGCAGCGCCGGATGTTGGTGCGGAAGTCGCCAGGCTCTTGCGTGAGCAGGGACTGCAGGGCGCGGTCTGGACGACGCTGGACCGGCAAGGTGCTGCTGGCGTCAGCAACGCACGGACCGGCGCACCGATGGCTGTCACTCAGGCGGTGCAGGTCGGTTCCATTGCCAAGACGGTGCTCGCCGTCGGCATCCTGCGCCTGGTCAGCGAAGGCCGCCTGTCCCTCGATGCACCGGTCGCGCAACTGCTGCCTGGCATACGGTTCGACAATCCCTGGGAAGCGAGCGACCCGGTGCGCGTGCGCCACTTGCTCGATCATACGGCCGGGCTGGACGACGCGCGTCTGTGGCACGTGTTCAGCATGCGCGCCGCCGCCGATACGCCACTCGCCGCGGCCTTCCCGCCCGACACGGGTTTGCTGCGTGTGCGGCAGCGTCCCGGCACGCGCTGCTCGTACTCGAACCTGGGCTACACGCTGCTCGGCATGGTCGTCGAGGCCGTCGCCGGCCAGGCCTACGAGTCCTATCTGGACCTTGTACTGCTTGCGCCACTGGGAATGCACGACAGCAGCTTTGCCTTCCATACGCAGGAGCGTGAGCCGCGCCTGGCCATGGGGCACTTCGAGCATGGCGTCGCGCATGCGGCGGTGCCTACTTACGTACGGCCAGCCGGCCAGTTCACCACCACCGCCGCCGACATGGGCCGCCTCGCGCGTTTCCTGATGAGCGATGGCCGGCTTGCGGGTCAACCGTTTATCGATGCGGCGCTGCTGCGGCAGATGGGCGAGCCGCTTACTACCGAAGCGGCCCGCGCGGGCTTGCGCGCGGGCTTTGGCCTGGGCTTGCGCCGCGTCGATCGGCACGGTGTCCTGGCCAAGTGCCACGGTGGCAGTACGGTCGGCTTCCGCGCCATGCTGTGCCTGTTTCCGGATACACAGCAGGCATTCTTTATCGCCATCAATTCCGATAGCGAAGTCGCCGACTACGCGAAATTCGACGCCATGCTGATCCGCGCGCTCATGCCCGCCGCGCCGCGCACGCCGCCGCTTGCTGCGCCGCGCTTCGCGAACGGCGCACGGGACGGCTGGTATGTGGCCACGCCGAATCGTTTCCACACCTTCCGCTTCATCGATACGGTGTTCAACCCGGTTCACGTCAGCAGCGACAGGCAGTCGCTCACGCTCGTGTCACCGCAGTCCGCCGCGCTCACGCTGCAGCACGTGGAAGGCGGGCTGTTTCGTGCGCCTGACAAGCAGCAGGCATCGCACGCCTTCATGATCGCACCGGCAGGACCGGCAGTCATGAGCACCGGGACCCAGAGCTACGAGCAGGTGCCGCCGTGGTATCTGCCCTTGCTGTGGTTCAGCACAAGCGCCGGCGTGCTCGGGCTTGCCTATATTATCGTCACGCCGCTCCTGCGGCTTGCCAGGCGCCGCATGGCGTGGCGCGATCCCCTGTTGGCGCCCTTCGTCGGCGTGCTGGCCCTGCTGCTGCCGCTTCCCTTGTTCTATCAGCAGTCCTTCCTGCAGCTGGGAGAGCTCACCGCTGCCAGCGCGCTGCTCGCTGTCGTTACCGCGGCGCTGCCTGCGACGATGCTCGCCGGGCTGGGGGGCGTGCTGCGGCGGCGCCACAGTGCGCGCGCGGACGCGATCGCGATGCTGGCGGTTCTGCAGTTGAGCGTGCTGCTCGCATGCTGGGGCCTGCTGCCGCTGCGCCTGTGGGTATGAGTACCAGCGCCACGCCGACGCGGGCTATACTGGCGCGCATTGCTCCGTGCGAGCAGCCCTGCGGCCAGTCGAACCGCCTTTTTTGCAGCCGCAGCCGAAGCTGTCTGTCCGTCCTGGCATGGGAACCATGAACCGTAGCGCCTTGAGCATCCTGGTGGTGGAAGACCACCCGACCATCGCGCGCCAGATCGTCGATTTTCTGGACGGTCTGCGCTGGCACACCGATCACGCCGCCACCGGCCGCCTCGCCATCGATCTGGCCACGCGCGAGCACTACGACGTCGTCCTGCTCGACCTGAACCTGCCCGACATCGACGGCGTGGAGGTTTGCCGCGCGATCAAGCAAAGCGCGCACTGCAACGTAGCGATCCTGATGCTCACGGCGCGCGACGCCTTCGAGGACAAGGCACGCGGCTTTCATGGCGGCGCGGACGACTACCTGACCAAGCCTTTCGATTTGCGCGAACTGGCCCTGCGCTGCGAAGCGCTGGCCAGGCGCCGACAACGCCATGTCAGCGCGACGATACGCGTCGGTGATCTCACGCTCTTGCCGCGGGAAAGGCGCGCCCTGTACGGCGAGCTGCCACTGGCGCTGACGCAGACGGGCTTCAGGATCCTGGTGTTGCTGGCTTCCGCCTACCCGCATGCGCTCTCCCGCTCGGCCCTGATGCACGAGCTTTGGGGGGCGCAACCGCCTGACAGCGACGCCCTCAAATCGCATATCTATGCGCTGCGCAGGCAGCTCGACCTGGCGGGCGGCTTGAACATGATCGCCACCATCCCCCAGCTGGGCTATCGACTCATGGCGCCAGCGGCCGACCATGTTTAGGTCGATTCGCCATGGCCTGTTTGCCGCACTGGCCGGCTTTACCGTATTGATCTGCGTGTGCTACACGGGGCTGATCCTGGTCATCGCGTATGTGACCGAAGACATGCTGATCGACCGCCTCCTGCAGCGCGAGGCCGACACGGTCATTGCGCACGCGCGCCAGCACGGCACGGCCGGCCAGCCATCGAACGAGATGATCCGCGCGTATGCCAGCGTGGCGGCGCTGCCTCTCCCGGTGCGCGAGGCGGTGCGCTCTGGTCGCCGGCGTGCGGAGATCTTCACCGATACCGGCCGCCACTACCATCTGCGCACCATCGTCCTGGCAGCGGGTTCTGGCACGCAAAGCCTCTACCTGGTGGCCGATGTCACGCCACTGCTGGTGGTGTCGAAACTCGTGCGCGAAGTCGGGGGCGTGCTGGCCGCCGTGGCGCTTGGCCTGATTGGCCTGGCCTTGTTGCTGGCCTACCTGCTTTCCAGGCGCCTGGTCGCGCCCCTGCAGCGATTGGCGAGCGAGGTACGCGACATCCGGCCGGGAGCGCCAATCGAACTGGGCGCCCGCCGGCGCCGCGATGAAATCGGCTACCTCGCAGACCGACTCGGTAGCACGATCGCGGAACTGCACGCCGCCCTGGCACGCGAACAGGCATTTACGCGCGATGTCAGCCACGAGCTGCGTACACCGCTGACGGTGATGAAGAATACCTTCGTCCAGTTGGGCGTCCAGCCGCCTGGCGAACGCGACGTGGCGCAGCTGCGTGCCGGCGTCGATGCCATGGCCGATACCGTCGGCGTGCTGTTCGCCCTGGCGCGCGCCGAGCATATCGCGGACCAAACGTTCGACCTGCGCGGATGTATCGAGGAATGCCTGTTGCGCCTGGTCGATGACGACTGGACCGGCGAACGCCTGCTGCTCGATCTGCCGGATCGCCTGCAGGTGACCGGCAACCGCCATCTATCGACCCTGCTCATGAATAATTGCCTCGGCAATGCACTGTTTCATGGCGGGCCAGCCTCCAGGCTGGAACTGACGTTTGCGCAAGGGCGGCTGACCGTGAAGAACAGCGTGGATCCCTGCGCGGGCGGCGCGATGCAAGGCTTCCTGCACGGCCAGAATCTGCTGCTGCGCATTGCCGCCGCCATGGACTGGGACGTGTGCCTGCATGCCGGTGTGCGGGACTACCGGGTGGAGATCGTGCCCCGGCGCGATAGCTGAGCATCGAACGATTTCCCCTTGCATGAGAACCTTGCGATCCATGCAGGTAAGGCGATCCTGAGTCCGACAGGCTGCTAGGCGTCGGCGGCCACCAACTGCTCGAACTGCGCCAGCGGCATCGGCCGCGCCAGCAGATAGCCCTGCAGCGCGGTGCAGCCGGCCGCGTGCAGCACGGCCAGTTGCGATTCCGTTTCCACGCCCTCGGCGGTGCTTTGCAGACCGAGCTTGCGGGCGAAGGCGATGATGATTTCGACGATGGCGGCCGATTTCGGGTCGCTGTCGCAATCGCGCACGAAGGACTGGTCGATTTTCAGGCTGACCAGGGGAAAGCGGTGGATGTAGCTGAGCGAGGAAAAGCCGATGCCGAAGTCGTCGATGGCGAAGTGCAAGCCGCCCCGCTGCAGCGCAAGCATGGTCTGCAGGGTCTGTTCCACGTTGTCCACCAGCGCGCTTTCGGTCAGCTCCAGCACCAGCCGGCGCGGGTCGGCGCCCGCTTCGGCCAGCAGCGCCAGCGCGTGGCGGGCGAAGTCCGGCTGGCGCAACTGGTGCGCGCTGACGTTGATCGACAGTGTCAGCAGCGACAGCCGGGGATCGCGCGCCCACTGCGCCAGGCACGCGCTGGCCTGGCGCAGCACCCAGTCGCCGATCGGCACGATCAGGCCGGTCGCTTCGGCCACCTCGATAAACGCGCCGGGGCTCACCAGGGCGCCGCGCGGATGGTGCCAGCGCAGCAGCGCTTCGGCGCCCACCACGTGGCGCTGCAGGTCGAACTGGGCTTGAAAGTACAGCTCGAACTGCGCCGCCTCGATCGCCGTACCGAGCTGCGTGGTCAGTTCGGCGCGCCGCTCGACAGCCTGCTGCATCGACTGGTCGAAAAACCGCACGGTGTTGCGCCCGGCCGCCTTCGCTTCGTACAGGGCGATATCGGCTTGCTTGAACAGGCTGTCGGGCGAGGACCCGGCCGCGCCGTCGAACAGCGTCACCCCCATGCTGGGCGTGATGCTGTGGCTATAGCGGTCGAGCCGGTAGGGGGCGCTCAGCACCGCCGTCAGGCTGGCACACACGCGGGCCGCCTCGGCGCGCGCCTCCTCCAGGCAGGACCAGGCGGCGTCGAGGATGACGATGAATTCGTCGCCGCCCAGGCGGCCGACGAAGGCGCTGGCGCCGACGCTGGCGCGCAGGCGCTGCGCCACTTGCTGGAGCAGCAGGTCGCCCACGTCGTGACCCTCGGTGTCGTTGAGGGTTTTGAAGTAATCGAGATCGATCACCAACAGGCTGCCGCAGTGCCCCGTGCGCGCGCCGGCGGCCAGCGCCAGCGCCAGCCGGTCCTGCAGGAAGCGGCGGTTGGGCAGTCCCGTCAGGTAGTCGTGGTTGGCCGAGGCGGTCAGGCGCCGCTCGAGGTCCTTGCGCTCGGTCAGGTCGGTATTGGTGCCGGCGACCCGGGTGGCGGCGCCGGCGCCGTCACGCACGATGAAGCCCTTGCTTAGCACTGGCACGTAATGGCCCTGGCGATGGCGCATCGAAAATTCGATGGCGTAGCTTGATTCACCACTGGTCAGGATGTTTTTGAGAAAACTGTCGACCCGGTCGCGGTCGCCCGCGTGCACCAGCGAGGACCACAACTGGGGGCTGGCCGGCAGCGCGTCGGCGGGGTAGCCCAGCATGTCCCACCAGCGCGGCGAGTAATACAGCTGCTGTGTCACCAGGTCCCAGTCCCAGCTGGCCTCGTCGGAGCCGCGCAGCACCAGTTGCAGGCGCTGTTCGGACCGTTGCAGGGCCTGCTCGGCGGTTTTCAGCGCCGTGCAGTCGGTAAAACACACCACCGCCGAGTGCAAGGCGCCGTGGGCGTCGAACACGGGATAGGCGTTGCAGATGAGCCAGCGGATGGCCCCGCCCTGGCGTACGCCCAGCACCAGGTCGGTGACGGCGCTGCGCTCGCGCAGGGTGCGGGCGGCGGGAAATTCGTCCACCGCCATCGGCGTGCCGTCGGGGTGGATGAAGTGCCACACGGGGTCGCGCGTCACTTTGCCGCGCAGCTCGGCGGCGCCACGGCCCAGCAAACGCTGGGCAGCCAGGTTGGCCGCCACGATGGCCGAATCCTTGTCGTGCACCACCACGCCGGCTGGCAAATGGTCCAGTAACATCGTATCAAGGACGATGGTGGTCGATGTCTGCAAAGACCTCCCTGCGTAAAGGTGAACTATTTACCAGGGTCTATTTTGCCATTGCCTTGGCGCGGCGGGCGCACTGCTGCGGCAGCGGCCGCGGGGATGGTTCAATGGGCCGGCGCCAGCCTGGCTGGCGCGGCGTCCGCCAGCACCGCCTTGTTCTCTTTGACCAGGCACCACAACAGCGCCGAGACAGCCAGGCAGGCGCCGCAGATATAGAACAGTACGTTGGTGTCGGCGGCGTCCCTCATGACGTAGCCCACGCCCGTCGACAGCAGTTGCGGCAGCACCACCGACAAATTAAACATCCCCATGAAAAAGCCCATGCGGCGCTTGTCGACCTTTTCGCTCATGATGGCGAACGGCAGGCTGACCACGGCGCTCCAGCCGATGCCCACCAGCGCCATCAGCGCGTACAGGCGGTGCGGCGTGGTGGCCATGGTGGCGATGGCGAAGTAGGCGGCGGCCATGATGGCCATGCAGGCGACCTGGGTGCGCACGCGGCCGATGCGGCGGGCGACGGGCGCCAGCACCAGCGCCGGCAGCACGAAGCCCACCACGTTCATGACGGCGAACGAGATGGCGATCACGTGGCCCGACTGGGCGGCGATGCTGGCCGGGGCGACATCGCGCACGACGATGTGCTGCTGGATAAACGCGATGATGTAGACGAACATCGACTGCACCCCCAGCCAGGCGAAGCCATGGGCAAAATAGATGCGCCACAGCTGGCCCCATTCGGTGGGCGTGGCGACGATGGCCTCACCCTGGTTCTCGATACGCAGCGCGCGCGGCTCCGTCACGAACCACATCGGCAGCACCGAGAACGCCAGCACCACCACCACGCCGATCGAGATCAGCGCGTAGTTGTCGATGAAGGCGCCGATCAGGTAGGCCAGCACGCCAAAAAAACCGGAGATGGTCTGCATCCAGGTAAAGCCGCGGGTGCGGGCGTCGCCCTCGGGGGTGACGTCGGCAATGAGGGCGCGGGTGGGATTGAAGCCGATATTGATCGACAGGTCCAGCGTGAGGGCGACGATCACCGCCACCACCAGCAGGTTGCCGATGCCGAGCAGGCTGGCCACCTGGTCGATGCGGGGCAGCAGAAACACCATCAGCGCCGCCAGCACGCCGCCGACCACGATGAAGGGGCGGCGGCGGCCCCCCCAGAACCACACCTTGTCGCTGATCAGGCCGATAATGACCTGGCCGAGGATGCCGGCCAGCGGACCGGCCGCCCAGACGATGCCGATTTCGTGGATGTCGAGGTGGTACTTGGTCGAGAGCAGCCAGCTCAGCGCCGAGATCTGGATGCACAGGGCGAAGCCCATCGCCGTCGACGGCAGGCTGATGATGGCGTTGAAGGCCGGCGTCAGGCGCCGTTGCATGTCCAGCATGGTGTCTCCAGAAAGAAGGGTGTGTCTGTTCTTTGACTACAAAAGTATTGCTGTCTTTGCAGCAGTGCCGGCGATTCTACTATGGAACGGTTTAGATTGACACTCAGAAAAGCCCATGTTACTTTCCTACAAATATTGGCCCATCCTGCCTGCTCGCGCGTTCGCGGCGGCAGCGCACAAGGCCGCCAGGCCGGCGCCAAGTCCGGCTGGAACACTCCCGGAGACCCGATGGACCAGCACGCCGTTCTTTCCCCCCTTGCTCGCAAGCCGCGCCTGACATTCTGGCAGCTGTGGAACATGAGCTTCGGCTTTTTCGGCATCCAGTTCGGCTTCGCGCTGCAAAACGCCAATACCAGCCGGATTTTCTCCACGCTGGGCGCCCAGCCCGACGACCTGGCCCTGTTCTGGCTGGCCGCTCCCGTCACCGGCCTGCTGGTCCAGCCCATCATCGGCTACCTGAGCGACAACAGCTGGCACCCCACCTGGGGCCGGCGCCGGCCGTTCTTCTTCGCCGGCGCCGTCGCCGCCTCGATTGCCCTGGTCCTGATGCCCAATTCGCCGGTGCTGTGGATGGCGGTGGCGGTGCTGTGGCTGATGGACGCGGCGATCAACGTGTCGATGGAGCCGTTCCGCGCCTTCGTCGGTGACAAGCTCGATCCGGCCCAGCAGACCGCCGGCTACGCCATGCAGACCTTTTTTATCGGCTGCGGCGCCGTCATCGCCTCGCTGCTGCCGACCATTTTCTCGGACGGCTTCGGCGTCTCGAACGTGCCCGTCAACGGCATGATCCCCGACACCGTGCGCTTTTCCTTTTATGTGGGCGGCGCCGTGTTCTTCCTCGCCGTGCTGTGGACGGTGCTGACGGCGCGCGAAACGCCGCCCGCCGACCTGGCCGTCTTCCGCGCCCAGCGCCAGCGCAACCGCAGTTTCGGCGGCGCCGTGCGCGGCATTTTCGGCGGCCTGCTGCAGATGCCCAAGACCATGCTGCAACTGGCGCTGGTGCAGTTCTTTACCTGGATCGCCCTGTTCGCCATGTGGATTTACACGGGCACCTCGATCGCCGATACCGTCTTCGGCAGCAGCGACCCGCAGTCGCCTGCTTACCAGGCGGCCGGTAACTGGGTCGGCGTCATGTTCGGCGTCTACAACGGTGTCTCGGCGCTGGCCGCCTTCATCTTGCCCGTGCTGGCCAGATGGACCAGCCGCAAGGCGGTGCACGCGGTCTGCCTCGTCATCGGCGGCGCCAGCCTGGCCAGCCTGTTTTTCATCACCACCAAGACCATGCTGCTCGTGCCGATGGTGGGCGTGGGCATCGCCTGGGCCAGCATCCTGACCATGCCCTACGCGATCCTGGCAGGCGCGCTGCCGCCGGCGCGCATGGGCTATTTCATGGGGCTGTTTAATATTTTCGTCGTCATCCCGCAGATTCTGTCGAGCCTGCTGCTGGGCTGGATGACCACCCACGCCTTCGGCGGCCACAGCGTCAAGACGCTGGTGCTGGGCGGCGCCTGCATGGCCATCGCGGGCGGCTTGACCTTGTTCGTGACGGACCGCGCCGACCCGGCCGCGTGAGGGGAAGGGCACAGCGGAACACCTCGACGCGCCCGCGTGTGATAGCGTATTGAACTTACGACAACTCATTCACAGCGAGACCCCCGATGTCCATCCTCACCGTCGCCACCGTTCCCTTCGCCGGCCAGCGCCCCGGCACCTCCGGCCTGCGTAAAAAAGTCACCGAATTCCTGCAGCCGGGCTACCTGGAAAACTTCGTCGAAGCGATTTTTAATACGCTGGGCGACTGCCGCGGCAAGACCCTGGTAGTGGGCGGCGACGGCCGCTATTTCAACCGCACGGCCACCGGCATCATCGTGCGCATGGCCGCCGCGCACGGCTTTGCCCGCGTGCTGGTGGGGCAGAACGGCATCCTGTCGACGCCGGCCGTGAGCTGCGTGATCCGCAAGCACGGCGCCTTCGGTGGCCTGATCCTGTCGGCCAGCCACAACCCGGGCGGCCCGGACGGCGACTTCGGCATCAAGTACAACGGCGACAATGGCGGCCCGGCGCCGGAAAAATTCACCGACGCCGTGTATGCGGCCACCGGCACGCTGGCACAGTACCGCATCAGCGACGCCGCCGCGCCAGCGCTCGACGCCATCGGCAGCACGCAGTTCGACGGCATGCAGGTCGAGGTGATCGACTCGGTGGCCGACTACGCCGCGCTGATGGGCGAATTGTTCGACTTCCCCGCCATCGCCCGCCTGTTCGCCAGCGGTTTTACCATGCGCTACGACGGCATGCACGCCGTCGGCGGGCCGTACGCCCACGCCATCTTCGAGTCAATGCTGGGCGCACCCGCCGGCACCGTCATCAACGGCACGCCGCTGGAGGATTTCGGCGGCCACCATCCAGACCCGAACCCCGTCAGCGCCGCCGAACTGATCGACATCATGTTCGGCGCCGACGCGCCCGACTTCGGCGCCGCCTCCGACGGCGACGCCGACCGCAACATGATCGTCGGCCGCGCCCTGGCGGTGACGCCCTCGGACAGCCTGGCCATCCTGGCCGCCAACGCCACCATCGCCCCCGGCTACCGGGACGGTTTGCGCGGCATCGCCCGCTCAATGCCGACCTCGACCGCCGCCGACCGCGTCGCCCGCGCGCTCGGCATCCCCAGCTACGAAACCCCCACCGGCTGGAAGTACTTCGGCAACCTGTTAGATGCCGGCATGGCCACCCTGTGCGGCGAAGAGAGCTACGGCACCGGCTCGAACCACATCCGCGAGAAGGACGGCATCTGGGCGATCCTGTTCTGGCTCAACCTGCTGGCGGCGACCAACAAGCCCGTCGACACCATCGTGCGCGAACACTGGGCGCGCTTTGGCCGTAACTATTATTCGCGCCACGACTACGAGGCGGTCGAGGTGGCGCCGGCCGAGGCAATGATGGCGCAGTTGCGCGAACGGGTGGCCACGCTGGCCGGCACGCAACTGGGCTCCTTCACCGTCGCGCTGGCCGACGATTTTGCGTACACCGATCCGGTCGATCATGCGCTCGCCACCGGCCAGGGCATCCGCATCGTCATGACGGACGGCTCGCGCATCGTGTTCCGCCTGTCCGGCACCGGCACCGAGGGGGCGACGGTGCGCCTGTACCTGGAACAATACGAAGCCGACCCGGCCCGCCACGAGCGCGATCCGCAGCAGGCGCTGGCGCCGCTGGCGGCGATCGCCGAGCAGCTCTCGCAACTGCAATCGCGCACGGGGCGCAGCACGCCCACCGTCATCACCTGATTATTTACTTTACCGGATCACGCATGAAACTACACGCACTTGTCCTCTCACTGCTGGGTTTTGCCACCGCGCTGCCCCTTGCCGCGGCCCCCGCCAGGCCTTTTTCATGGGACAACGCGACCGTGTATTTCGTGCTGACCGACCGCTTCAACAACGGCGACCCGTCCAACGACCACGCCTACGGCCGCAAGGACGACGCGGCGCCCCTGCGCGGCTACATGGGCGGCGATTTTGCCGGCATCACGGCGAAAATCCGCGCGGGGTATTTTACTGACCTGGGCGTGGACGCCATCTGGATCTCGCCCCCCGTCGAACAGATCCACGGCGCCACCGACGAGGGCAGCGGCAAGTCCTACGGTTTTCACGGCTACTGGGCGCGCGACTTCACCAGCATCGACGCCAGCCTGGGCAGCGAAGCGGCGCTGCACCAACTGGTCGACAGCGCGCACGCGCGCGGCATCCGCGTGATCCTCGACGTGGTGATGAACCACACCGGCCCCGTCACCGCCGAGGACCCCGTGTGGCCCGCCGACTGGGTGCGTACCAGCCCCACGTGCACTTACAAGGATGCCGCCAGCACCATCGACTGCACCCTGGTGAGCAATCTGCCCGACATCCGCACGGGCAGCAAGCAGGCCGTCAAGTTGCCGCCGGCGCTGGTGGCGAAGTGGAAGCGGGAAGGGCGCTATGACCAAGAGACGGCGCAGCTGGACGCGTTTTTCAAGCGCACCGGCTACCCGCGCACGCCGCGCTATTACCTGGTCAAGTGGCACGCCGACTGGATCCGAAAATACGGGTTCGACGGCCTGCGCGCCGACACCGTCAAGCACACCGAGCCCGATGTCTGGGCCGACCTGAACCGGGTCGCCAGCGCCGCCTTCGAGGACTGGAAGAAGGCCAATCCGGCCAAGCGCATCGACGACACGCCGTTCTTCAGCACGGCCGAAGTGTACAACTACACGATCGGCCATGGCCGCAGCTTCGACCTGGGCGGCGGCACCCTCGTCGATTACTACGGGCAGGGCTTCCACAGCATGATCAACTTCGGCATGAAGCAGGACGCGCAGCAGGATCTGGAACCGCTGTTCGCCAGTTATGCGCAGGCGCTGGGCGGCCCGCTGGCGGGCGTGTCGGTGCTCAACTACCTCAGCTCGCACGACGACGGCGAGCCCTTCGACGCCGCCCGCGTGCGCGCCATCGATGCCGGCACCCGCCTCTTGCTCACCCCCGGCGCCGCCCAGATTTACTATGGCGACGAAAGCGCGCGCCGGCTCGACATTGCCGCCGCCAGCGGCGACGCCAGGCTGCGCAGCTTCATGAACTGGGACGAACTGGCCCGCAACGACGCGCGCGGCGCGGTCGGCGTGGCCGACGTGCGCCGGCACTGGGCCACGCTGGGGCGCTTTCGCCAGGCCCACGTGGCCATCGGCGCCGGCCAGCACCAGATGCTGCAGGCCTCACCCTACGTCTTCAAGCGCAGCTACGACAAGGCGGGGCTGCGCGACACCGTGGTGGTGGCGCTGGGCCTGCCGCCGGACCAGCGCACGGCCATTCCCGTGCGGGGCGTGTTCAAGGACGGCCAGCGGCTGCGCGACGCCTATTCGGGCACCAGCGCCATCGTCGCCAATGGCGTGGTGGCGTTCCCCACCGCGTCGGCCATCGCCCTGATTTCCGAATAAACCCATTTTGATGTAATAGATGCAATGGGGTATGCTACGCCGACCCCGCAACCGCCCCACCACTGATGAGCAAACCTATCGACGCCGAACAGAAGTACAGCCGCACCGCCTACGCCGACGGCCCCCGCCTGCTGGCCGATATCGGCGCCACCCACGCCCGCTTTGCGCTCGAGACGGCGCCCGGCGTGCTGCGCGCCGTGCGCGTGCTCATGTGCGACGATTATTCGGGCATCGTGCCGCTGCTCCATTCCTACCTGGCCGACCATGCCGGCACGCGCATCCATCACGCCGCCTTCGCGCTGGCCAATCCCATCAGCGGCGACCTGATTCGCATGACCAACCGCGACTGGCAGTTTTCCACCGACGAGGTGCGCCGCGAACTGGGCCTGTCGACCCTCCTGATCGTCAACGACTTCACGGCGCTGGCGATGTCACTGCCGGTGCTGTCGGGCGACAGCCTGCTGCAGGTGGGAACGGGCGCGCCGGCCGCCAACGCCGTCGTCGGCGTGCTGGGGCCGGGCACGGGCCTGGGCGTGTCGGGCGTGATTCCCACGCTCGACGGCTTCGTCACGCTGGGCAGCGAAGGCGGCCACGTCAACTTCGCCCCGGCCGACGAGCGCGAGTTCGCGATCCTTCAATTTGCCTGGAAGGAGTGGCCGCACGTGTCGAACGAGCGCCTGATCTCCGGTCCCGGCATGGAAATCATTTACCGGGCGCTGGCCGAGCGCAATGGCGTGGCGGCGGCGCCGCGCACCTCGCCCGAGATCATCAGCGGCGCGCTCGAGCAGCATGACGCGCTGTGCCTGGAAACGCTCGAGTGCTTCTGCGGCATGCTGGGCGGCGCCGCCGCCAACCTGGCCGTGACGCTGGGCGCCTTCGGCGGCATTTTTATCGGCGGCGGCATCGTCCCGCGCATGGCCGAGTGGTTCGCCAGTTCGCCGTTCCGGGCCCGCTTCGAGGCCAAGGGGCGCTTCACCGATTACCTGGCGCAGATCCCCACCTACGTCATCATGACGCCCAACCCGGCCTTCTACGGCGTCGCCACGATCCTCTCCGAGCACCTGCGCGGCCGCAGCGGCGCCAACACCCTGATGGAGCGCGTGCAGCACCTGCAGCACGAACTGTCGCCCGCCGAACAGCGCGTGGCGACCTTGGTGATCGAGCATCCGCGCAAGGTGCTGGGCGAGCCGATCGCCGAAATCGCCCGGCTGGCCGAGGTCAGCCAGCCCACCGTGATCCGCTTCTGCCGCTCGCTGGGCTTTCTGGGCCTGGCCGACTTCAAGCTCAAGTTCGCCAGCAGCCTGACCGGCACCATCCCCGTGCGCCACAGCCAGGTGCGGGTGTCCGACAGCACCCACGACCTGTCGGCCAAGGTGATCGATAATACCGTTTCCGCCATCCTGAAATTTCGCGACCAGCTCGACGTGCTGTCGATCGACCGCGCCATCGGGCTGCTGCGCAAGGCCAAGCGCGTCGAGTTTTACGCGATGGGCAATGCGCGCGTCGTCGCGCTGGACGGCCAGCACAAATTTTTCCGCTTCCGCATTCCCACCGCCGCCTACGGCGACTCGCACCTGTTTCAACTGGCCGCCGACCTGCTCAAGCCGGGCGACGTCGTCATCGCCATTTCGACCTCGGGCCAACTGCCCGAGCTGCTGGCGGCGGTCGACACGGCGCGCGCCGCCGGCGCCGACGTCATCGCCATCACCAGCAGCAAATCGGCGCTGGCGAAAAAGGCCAGCATCTGCCTGGCGGTCGACCACAGCGAGGACAGCACCACCTTCCTGTCGATGATTTCGCGCATCCTGCAGTTGCTGCTGATCGACATCATGTCGGTCGGTATCTCGCTGGGGGCGCCCGAGGAGGGCCAGGCCGAGCAGAGCCGGCTGCTGATCTCGCACCTGGACAGCTGATCGGTTTACGGCCATCAATGCGAATGATTCTCGTTTACTTATCCTGAATCGTTCGCTATACTCGTTTCATCCAGCGCCGCGCTGGTTCAATGACACGGGAGGGCTGGATGGAAGACCGGGACGGGCAGCATTGTCAACACGTGGGCGTGGCCAGAAATGGCGCCGGCCGCATCACCGTTTGCTGCGAATGCAATGTGGTCCATGTCGAACTCGACTGCCTGACCCTGCGCTTTACGCCGGCCTCGTTTCGCGCCGTCGCCCAGTTGCTGGCGCACGGCGACGCGACGCTCGAGCAGGCGCGCCATGACGCCCGCGGCGCCGAGGGCGGCGCCATCAGCGGCGCCGTGGCCGACGGCCCGCGCCTGCACTAGGGGATCGCCATGTGCACATCGCCAGCGACGCAGACGCCGTCGGAGCAGGCGGCCATCGCGGCCGACATCGACAAGGCGCGCAGCAAGCCGAAACCCACCCAGCGGCGCCACCTGTGGGAGCTGCCCGCCAATGCCCATTGCCCCGTGATTGGCCTGTGCCTGCCCTTGTCGCTGTTGCGCCGGCTGGTCAACAAGGGCCTGGGCGGCAAGGCGCTGGCCGAGGACTACGACCTGCACGTGGGCGCGGTGGCCGAGTGCAAGGCGCGCAGCCGCGTCTCGGTGCTGCTCGAAGACGCCCTCGATCAGCGTTACTGCGTCATGCTGCACAAGTTCAAGGGCGCCCACACGGCGCTGGCGCTCAAGCAGTTGTGGCAGGCGGCCAGGGGCGGCGACGACATGGCCGGCGCTTTCTGGGCGGCGCTGACCCATCCGGCCTGCGACCATGCACAGCAGGACGCGCTGCTGCGCGAGGTGCACATGCTGCACCACCAGGCCTGCGCCGCCCCGCGCACGCCGCCGGCGCACAAGCTCGACGCGGTGCTCGCCCTGGCCGAACGCCGCGCGCAGCAGCTGGCCGAGAAGGCGGGCGAGCTGGCGCAGGCCAGGCTGCTGCTGGCGCACGCGCGCGCCGAGCTGGTGGGCAGGGACGCCGTCATCGCCCGCCTGGACGCGCAGTTGCGCGAGCAGGGCGCCGCCATGCACGACCTCGACGCGCGCGTGCGCCTGCAGGACAAATTGGACCTGCTCGAAGCGCGCGAGCGCGAGCGCCAGGCGCGCATGGCGCAATTGCGCGGCGAACTGGCCGCCGCCCGCCAGCAGCTGGCAGCGCGCGCGGGCGAACTCATCGACGACATGGAAGGCGACGCGCAGGTGGTGGCGCCGCCCGTGCGGCTCGACGACAAGACCGTGCTGTGCGTGGGCGGGCGCCACCGCAGCGTGGCCAGTTACCGCGGCATGACGGAGCAGACCGGCGCCAGTTTCGCCCACCACGACGGCGGGCTGGAAGACAGCGCGGCCATGCTCGACGCCAGCCTGGCCGCCGCCGACCTGGTCATTTGCCAGACCGGCTGCATCAGCCACAGCGCCTACTGGCGCGTGAAAAACCACTGCAAGCGCACCGGTAAGCAGTGCGTGTTCGTCGACAATCCCAGTGCCAGCAGTTTTTCCTTCGGCTTGCAGAAAATCGCCGTGCGCGTCGAGTAGCCGCCGTGCGCGGTGCTACTCGACGAACACCACGGCGGTCCGGGGCGGTATCAGGAAGCGGCCCGTGGCAGGGTCGAAGCGCGCCTGGCGCACCCGCGCGTCGGCCTTCTGGGCCGGGTGCAGCCGGTAGCGGCGCCCCTGTTCGCCCTCGGCCCGCACGCTGTGGGCGACCTTGTCGACATTGATGAAGTAGGCCAGCGTGCGAAAGCGCGCGCCCGGATAGCCATCGCCGTCGATGCGGGCGGCGATCAGCGGCGCCGCGCTGGGCAGGAAGTGCAGCCGTTGCTGCACGTCGGCGCTGCTGCGCATGCGCAGCAGGGTGGTGCTGGCGCGCACCGCCAGCAGATCGCGAAACACGTCGCGGGCGAAGCCGATGTCGGCGGCGGCGGGGCGCAGGCGGGCGTCGGCCAGCAGCGGCTTGATCAGCGCGTAATCCTTGCCGTTGTCGGGCGCCGGTGGCAGCCCCGTGCCAAAATAATTGCTCCGGTACGTCCAGTCGAGGCGGTTGAACCAGTCGCCCGAATTAAAACTGTTGCGGTCGAGGGACTTCGAGCGCAGGGTGTCGATGCCGGCGTG
Organism: Massilia sp. DWR3-1-1; assembly: GCF_049898325.1. NCBI lineage: Bacteria > Pseudomonadati > Pseudomonadota > Betaproteobacteria > Burkholderiales > Oxalobacteraceae > Massilia > Massilia sp. DWR3-1-1. The sequence goes on from NZ_JAFCXL010000002.1 coordinate 18,255, forward strand.
GTAGTAGGCCACGCCCTGGCTGAAGGCGACGATGGCGGCCCCCAGCATCTGCACGCGGGCGCGCTCGGCGGCCGAGGTGGCGCGCGGCAGCTTGAAGGCGTTGATGTCGTAGAGGGTCTGGTTGTCGTGGTTTTCCACGTAGTTGACCGCTTCGCCGGGGGCGAGGGCGTAGCCGGCCGGCTGGCCGTTGTAGTCGATCTCACCCAGCGTCCTGTCGGCGCCGTCCCAGGTGCGCAGGCGGTAGTCGCGCAGGGTGCCGGCCAGCCCCACCTTGACCAGGTCGGCGGCGCGCGCCAGCGCGCTGGCGGGGTGGCCGCCACCGAGCGCGTTGGGGTCGGTGACGAGGCCGTTGATGAAGCCCTGCTCGCTGATCAGGCGGGCTCCGCTGTCGCCGGCGGCGCCGCCGCGCACGGCGTCGCGCCCGCGGTCGCTGAAGCTGCCGATGCCGCTGCCGCCCAGCGACAGTTGCGCGGCCTGCACGAAGCGCGCGCCGTTTTCCACTTCGCCGAAATTCCAGCCTTCGCCGATCAGCTGCACGGGGTGGCCGACGGCCGCATCGACGCGCGCCTGCAACTGTTCCATCACGGCGCGCGGCTGGTGGCCCATCAGGTCGAAGCGGAACGAGTCGATCCGGTACTGGGTGGCCCACAGCAGCACCGAATCGATCATCAACTTACCCATCATGGCGTTTTCCGTCGCCGTGTTGTCGCAGCAGGTCGACTGGGCCACCGCGCCGGCGGCGTCGAGCCGGTGGTAGTAGCCGGGCACGATACGGTCGAGCACCGAGCGGGGGTGCTGGCCCGCGCGGTAGGTGTGGTTGTAGACGACGTCCATGCCGACCCGCAGGCCGATAGCGTGCAAGTTCGCCACCATGGCGCGCAGCTCGACGATGCGGCGCGCGCCATCGGCGGCGTCGCTGGCGTAACTGCCTTCGGGCGCGTTGAAGTGGAAGGGGTCGTAGCCCCAGTTAAAACAGTCGCGTTCGGCGAAACGCATCACCAGCGCCTGCTGCGTTGCGCTGGCGCGGCCGCCACGGGGCCGGGGCACGGCGCAAGCCTGTTCGGGCACGCTGGCGATGTCGTAGACGGGCAGCAGGTGGATGTCGGTCAGGCCCGCGCGCGACAGGGCGGCCAGGTGGCGCATGCCGTTCGAGGCGGTGTCGCCGAAGGCGGCATATTTGCCCCGGTGGGCGGCCGGCACGCTGGCGTCGTTGATGGAAAAATCGCGCACGTGCAGTTCGTAGACCACCATGTCGGTCAGCGCGGCGACCCTGGCGGGCGCCTTGCCGGCGTCCCAGCCGGCCGGCTTGAGCGCGGGCGCGGCCAGGTCGGCGACGTAGCTGCGCGCCGAGTCCAGGCTCAGGCTGACGGAATACGGGTCGGTGACGAGATTGCGCACCAGGCCCGTGCCATCGGCCACCACGTCGACCAGGTAAGTATAGTAGGCAGCGCTGGCGGCCGGCGCGGCGGCGCGCCACACGCCGGTCCCTTCGTCCCTTTGCATGGGCGCGATCGACGCAGCGGGGCCGGCGCCGCTGTCGTACAGGCACAGCGCGACCGCCTGCGCGGTGGGCGCCCATACAGTGAACACGCTGGCGCTGGCGCCAACCGTCACGCCCAGGTCGGCAGTGGCCGCCGTCGCATACAAGCGGTCGAGCGCGCCGGCGGCCTGGATGCGGGTGGCCGCCAGCACGCGCCCGGCGGCGTCCTCGCGCACCAGCACCAATTGGCCCCGGTGCAGGCTGCGCAGGGTGGCCAGGTCGGCGTCGAGGCGCAGTTCGGCGCCGGTTCCCACGTAGGCAAAGCGGGGCGCGGCGGCAGCGGCGGCGGCGCGCAGGGGCAGCGCGCCGTCGGCGCCGCGCACGGCCTGACCGGCATGGGCGACGATCGAGGCGGCGCTGGCGTGGTACAGCTTGAACACGCCCGTGTCGGCCATGCCGGGCCAGCGCAGCGATGCCTCGTCGAGCCAGACGGCGCGCGCTTCCAGGGTTTCCGTCGACCCGTGCAGGACCGTTTGAAACGGCCCGTCGCAGGCGGCCAGCGGCGCCGGCGCCGCCTGGGCCGCGCCGAGTGACAGGGCGCAAAACAGGGCGCTCACGCCCGCTACAACAAGGCCGGCGTGGCGCCCGTGGATGCTCATGGTGTTCCTGTACAGGGTAAACTTAATCGCGGTAGTTGTCGGTGAGGCGGTAGCGGGTGGCGTACCAGCCGAAGATCAGCGCGGCGACGAAGGCGAAGGCGGCGAAGAAAATCATCTGGGCGGCGATCACGCCGAAGCCGGTGCTCTTGATCCAGGCGACGACGGTGTCGTTCTTGACGCTGGCGTTGACGATCAGCACCCACAGGCTGCCCACCGTCACGGCCAGGCTCCAGAAGGCCATGATGATGCCCTTCATCGCTTTCGGCGCCTGGCTGTAGGCGAACTCCAGGCCGGTGGCCGAGACCAGCACTTCGCCCAGCGTCAGGATGGCGTAGGGCAGGATCTGCCAGGCCATCGAGGTGGGGCTGCCGCTGTCCATGTGGACCTGGATGGCGCCGATGACGACCCAGGCCAGCGCGGTGAACACGATGCCCGCGGTCATCCGGCGCAGCGCGGTCGGCTCGATGCCCAGCGCCCGGATCAGGGGGAACAGCGCGAGGTTGTTAAACGGGATCAGGATCATCACCAGCAGGGGATTCAAGGCCTGCATCTGCGCCGGCTGGAAGGTGAACTCGCTGCCGAACCAGTGCAAGGTGGGCTGGGTCATGGCGTTGGCCTGCACGATCCAGGTCGAGGCCTTCTGGTCGAACAGCGACCAGAACGGCGTCACCAGCGCGAACACGATCAGGATGCGCAGCACGGCGCGCACGCCGTCGACCGCTGCGGCCGGGTGGGACGCGCGCGCCCGTTCCAGTTGCAGCGACACGCCGACCCCGCCGAAAGCCAGCACCAGCACCAGCGCCAGGCAGGCGGCAATCACGAAGCCCCATTGCAGCGACATGGCCAGCGAGGCCAGCGCGCCGGCGGCGCCGATGGCGGCGACGATCAGGCCGGGACGGCCCTGGCCGGGCGCTTGTGCCAGCAGCGCCGTGCGCGCCACCCGCATGAACGAATCGGGATCGGCCGGCGCCGGTGCGATGTGCACGTACTTTTTGCGGCCCGACCAGAACACCACGGTGGCGATGAACATCAGGATGCCGGGAATGCCGAAGGCGACGGCGGGACCATACTGGCGCAGGAAAATCGGCATCAGCAGGGAGGCGAAGAAGGAGCCGAAATTGATGATCCAGTAAAAGGCGTCATAGACCAGCTTGGCCTTGTGCTTGTTGGTCTGGTCGAACTGGTCGCCGACGAAGGTCGACACCAGCGGCTTGATGCCGCCCGAGCCCAGCGCGATCAGGAACAGGCCGAAATAAAACCCGTTCAGGCTGTTTTCAAAGATGGCCAGGCAGGCGTGGCCGGCGCAGTAGACCAGGCTCAGCCACAGCACCGTGTTGTACTTGCCGAAGAAGCGGTCGGCCAGCCAGCCGCCCAGCAGGGGGAAGAAGTAGACGCCGATGACGAAGGTGTGGAACACGTGCTTGGCTTCGCCGGCGCGCTCGGCCTCCGGCAGGAACAGCAGCAGGGTGCTGATCAGGAAGGGCGTGAGGATGTTGCGCATGCCGTAAAAGCTGAAGCGCTCGCAGCCCTCGTTGGCGATAATGTACGGTATCTGGCGCGGCATGCGCCCCGTCCCGGTGCTGCTGACTGCTTGCGCGTCCACGGTTGCTGCCTGCGACATGGAATCCCCCTGTATTGACCAGACGCGATACTAGAATGAAGCTGCCGAACTGGCAACTGCTAATTGATCGGTGTGCGCCATCATGTAGTTTGACTACCGCAGCTGTGTCCGGTAGCTGCCGGATCGGTGCTAAGCCGTTGAAAAGACGGGTATTGAGCGGGGCTCCAGCGATTGTCGCGCGCCGGTCTCTGCTGTATATTATCTACAAATCCTTCATTCAGCGGAACTTTTCATGATCATCAACGACACGCCGTGGTGGCGCGAAGCCACCATTTACCAGGTTTATCCCCGCAGCTTCCTCGACACCAACGGCGACGGCGTCGGCGACCTGGCCGGCATCACCGAAAAACTGGGGTATATCGCCAGCCTGGGCGTCGATATCGTGTGGATTTCGCCGTTTTTTACCTCGCCCATGAAGGACTTCGGCTACGACGTGTCTGACTACTGCGACGTCGATCCTTTGTTCGGCACCCTGGCCGACTTCGACGCCCTGGTGGCGAAGGCGCACGGCCTGGGCCTGAAAATCATGATCGACCAGGTCTGGTCGCACACGGCCGAAGCGCATCCGTGGTTCACCGAGAGCCGCGCCAGCCGCGCCAATCCGAAGGCCGACTGGTACGTCTGGGCCGATCCGCGCGACGATGGCAATCCCCCCAATAACTGGCTGTCCGTGTTCGGCGGCTCGTCATGGCAGTGGGACAGCCGGCGCAAGCAGTACTATCTGCACAATTTCCTGGCCAGCCAGCCGGACATGAATTTTCATCATCCCGAGGTGCAGCAGGTCCACCTCGACAATCTGCGCTTCTGGCTCGAGCGGGGAGTTGACGGCGTGCGCATGGATGCCTGCAATTTTCACTTCCACGACACCGAGTTGCGCAGCAATCCGCCGGCCCTCACGCGCGACACCGCCACCGTCACCGATGTGAACCCGTACGGCATGCAGGCGCACGTCTACGACAAGACCCGGCCCGAGAACATCCCCTACCTGCTGCGCGTGCGCGCGCTGCTCAATGAATACGACGCCATCGCCATCGGCGAAGTGGGCGCCGACGATGCGCTCGGCGTGATGGCGGCCTACACGGCCGACGGCGACAAGCTGCACCTGGCCTACAGTTTTAATTTGCTCACGCCGCAGTTCTCGGCCGCGCACATCCGCACCCAGGTCGAGCAGTTCGAGGCGCGCGTGACGGGCGGCTGGGCCTCCTGGTCGGTGGGCAACCACGACAGCATCCGCGTGATGACGCGCTGGGGCGGCGAGCAGCCGTCGCCGGCGCTGGCGCGGGTGGTGCTGGCGATGCAGCTGGCCTTGAAAGGCACGCCCTGCCTGTACCAGGGGGACGAGCTGGCGCTGACGGAAGCCGATGTGCCGTTCGAGCTGCTGCAGGACCCGTACGGCATCACCTTCTGGCCCGAGTTCAAGGGCCGCGACGGCTGCCGCACGCCGATGCCGTGGACGAACGCCGCCCCGAATGGCGGTTTTACCACCGGCACGCCGTGGCTGCCGCTCGATCCGGCGCACATCGCGGCGGCCGAATCGGTCCAGGACGGCGACGCCGCCTCGCCGCTCAACGCGGCCCGCCGCCTGATCCAGTGGCGAAAAGCTCAGCCGCAGCTGACCCGCGGCGACATCGTGTTTTTTGACGCGCCCGAGCCGATCCTGGCGCTGCGCCGCGACCTGCCGGGGATGGCGTCGATGCTGGCGATTTTTAACCTGGGGCCGGCGCCGGTGACGTTCGACTGGGCCGCCGCACGGGGCGCCAGCGCCGTCGACGGGCACGGCCTGGCGGGCCAGGTCACCGATGGCCTGGTCAGCTTGCCGGCCTTCGGCGGCTGGTTCGGCGTGCTGCAGGCCTGAGCGTTCACAGCGCCGCCGGCTGACTCAATGCGTGCGCTCCAGCGGGCGCTTGTTGCTTCTCCACTGCGCCAGGCTCAAGGGCTTGTCGCCGGCGCCATCCTCGACCAGGATGGTGCCGCCTTCTTCCGCCACCAGGAAATCCTCCCAGCGGTGCACGGCGTCCTTGCCGTTCTCGACAAAACTGAGCTGGTAATACCGTTTGCCGTCGATCAGGCGCGGCGCGGCATCGTATTCGATGACGGCGCCACGGGCGCTGCCGCCCGAGGATTTTTCGATCGCGCTCGACCAGGCTTTCAGTTCCGGTAAGGCCATCAGGCTGGCGATGGCCTGCTGGCGCGCGTCGGCCGTGGCCACGCCGCTGGTGGGGGCCTGGGTTGGCGCGGGCGTTGGCGCGGCCTTTTCGCGGCAACCCGACAGGGCAAGGACAAGCGCGGCCGCAAGCAGGGCGCGGTGATGAAGAGGTCGGGCGAATGGGGTCATGGTGTCGATGGATGAGTTCATCGCAGTCTACGCCAAGCCTGGCATGCGGGCAATATTGGTGTCGCGGTGCGGACGCCTGGCGGCGCGCGCTTCGAGCACCATCAGCGACAGCAAGGCCGGTGGCCCCAGCAGCAGGCAGGCGGCCAGCCAGCCGCCCCGGCGCCGCGGATCGATGCGGGCGCGGCGCAGCCACAGATGGGCGCCCACGGCCGACAGCAGGCTGGCCGCGAGCGCCGCCAGCAGCACCGTCGGCGGGCGTGCCGAGGTGGCGGGGAGGACGTCGGCCACGGCGCCGCCGTCGAGCAGGCGTTCGGGCAGCGACACCAGCGTCTCGAGCACGGGCGAGAGCCACCAGGCGCGGTGCTCGAACAGGGTGCTGAAATCGTGGCCCACGGCGCGCTGCGCCACCACCTGCGCCGCGCCCGTCGCATCGACGAAGACCAGCGTCTGCCGCGCCGCCGGCCCGCCTTCGCCCATGCCGCGCCCCTGGTTGAACGACAGCAGCATGCCGTCGGGCAGTTCGGCGATATCGACGCGGTCAAGCTCGCTCAAGGGGCCGGGCAGGTCGACCCCAAACTGCGCCGCCAGGGCGCCGCGGGCACCGGCCGGCACGGCGCAGACGATCAGGCGGCGGTTGGTGAGCAGGTACTGGTGCTGTGCCAGCGCCTTGGGCGGCCCCGTCAAGGTCTCGGCGCCGCCCAGTTCTATCAGACGGTGCAACTGCTGCCCCTGCGCTTCGATCAGATACAGCGTTTGCGGGGTGAGCAGGTACGGTGCCGCCACCAGCGGCACGGACGAAAACGGCGCGCTATCGCCGGCACCGCCGGCGCCGAACCAGCCGCGCGAGCGGCCGGTGAACATGTCGCGGCCCCTGAATCGCATGGCGTCATGGCTGAACGTCCATTCGATCTTGTGCGTGCCATCGCCCCACTGCAGGCTCTTGCGGTTGCTCGACTGCTGGCGCACGGGGAAGTTGCGCGCCAGCGGCGCCAGGCTGGCTGCCGGTGCCCCTGTCAGCTGGCGGCGCCACTGGTCGGCGCGCGCATCGGTGGAGCGCGCCAGCACCGCCTCGAATGCCGCCCCGCTGCCCATCCGGGTCAGCGCGACGTAGCTGCCGGCGATCGGCAGCGCGCGCTTGGTCGGGTGCAGGTCGGCCGCCATCAATACCGTCTGGTAGAGCGTGGCGCCACTCCACAGCAGGGCAAAGTACAAGCCCAGTTGCAGGGGCAGTGCGGTCGCAATCAGTGCCGCCGGGCTGTCCGGTGGCGCCATGCGGTTCGGCTTGAAGCTGGAGTAGGCGACCCAGGCGAGCAGCACGATGCACAGCAGCGCCGGCGCCAGCATGGTCGCGCCCGAGGCCAAGTGCGCCATCAGCAGTGCCGGCAGCACCATCACGACGATGGCGGTTTTGGCGCGGCTGGTGACGGCGATGGCGCCGGCCAGCCAGGCGGCGAAGGTGATCAGCACGATGTGCAGTGCGGCCAGGTAGTGGCGCGCGTCGACGGTGCGTTCGCTGACGGCGCCGATGCCGGCCAGCGTGGCGACGGCGGGCAGCCCGACCGCCAGCACGATCAGGGTCAGCGAGGCAAGGGCGATGGCGCCGAAGATGCGTGCGCGCGAGAGGGGGCGATGGTGCAGCCATAGCCAGCGGCTGGGCTGGCTGTAGCCGAGCAGCTGGAACACGGCGAAGCCCGCCCCGGCCAGGCAGTAGAACGTCAGCAGCACGGCATGCACCTCCCAGCGCTGCTGCTGCAGGTCGAACAGGCGGTTGACGAACAGCAGCGCCAGCAGGTGCGCCGCCGTGAACAGCAGCGCGCCATTGCGAAAGCGCCGTAGCTCGCTCAGGTACAGGTCTTTCATGCGTGGCTTGCCTTGCGTTCAGTGCCGATATGGCTGTTGGACAAAAAGGCGTTGACCGCCCGTTCCAGGCTGACCGCCATCGACTGCGCCGAGCGCGCTCCCAGCAGCTTCAGGCGCGCGCCAAAATCGTCGCCCTGGTCGAACACGGTGAAATGGCTCAGGCCATCGATGCGGTCCTGTTGCAGCACGCCGGGCAGCTGTCGGCGGTCCGGGGCGCTGAAGGGAAATTCGGCGATCCACAAGCGCACCTTTTCGCAGAACGCGAACGGGGTGGACAGGTGGCGCAGCTGGCCTCGTTCGAGTATCACCAGTTGGTCGGCGAGCCGTTCGACTTCTTCCATCTGGTGCGAGCAGTAGACGATGGTGGCGCCGTCGTCGAGCGCGCTGGCCATCAGCGCTTCCAGGAAGGCGCGCTTGGCGACAACGTCCAGTCCCAGCGTCGGTTCATCGAGAATGAGCAGTTGCGGGCACTGCGCCAGCGCCAGCGCGAGGTTGACGCCGGCCCGTTCGCCGCGCGAGAGTTCGGCGATTTTCTGGGTGGGCAGCACATTGAAGTTGCTCACCACGGCCGCATAGCGCTCCCCGTTCCACGAGGGGTACTGGCGGCGCTGCATGGCGGCGAGCTCGCTTACCCGCATCCAGGCCGGCAAGGTATGTTCCTCGTTGACGAAGCCGATGCGCGCGCGCAGTGCCGGTGTCAGGCGGGCGCTGTCGCAGCCGAGGATGGTGGCAGTGCCGGCACTGGGCGACTCGAAGCCCAGCAGCAGTCGAAACAGCGATGACTTGCCGGCGCCGTTGGCGCCGACGACGGCGTGAATGCCGCCATCGGCGATCGCCAGCGTCAGGTGGTCGAGCGCCAGCTTGCCCCGGTAGTGCAGGCACAGGTCGCGGGTGTCGATGACGTTCATGCGCTTTTGCGCGCCGGTTCGGGATGCGGCAGGACCGCCTCGAGCGCGCTCGCCGCGCGCGACAGGATGTCCTGCGCGGAGTAGTCCAGGCCGATCACGTCGCCGGCGAAGCGCTGCACGGCGTCGTCAAGGCGGCGCGTGCGCTCGGCGTCCGCCAGGCGCTGGCGCGGCGCGGCCACGAACAGTCCCAGGCCGGCGCGGGCATCGAGCCAGCCTTCGGCCGTCAGTTCCGCGTAGGCCCGCGCCACCGTGTTCGGGTTGATGGTCAACTGCTGCGCCAGCCCGCGCACGCTGGGCAGGGCGGCGCCCAGCGGCAGCGCGCCGCTGGCGACCAGGCGACGCACGCCATCGACGATCTGGTGGTGGATCGGGCGGCTGTCGCCGGCGACGATGTGCAGCATTAGCGGGGTACGGCGGCTCATGGCGGCTCCTGGGTAACTGTACTATTTTAATTAGTACAGTAGCAGCGAGCCGGCGGCGCCGTCAACAAGATCCCGATACATATGTCGCCGCGCCGCGCCCATAAAAAATGGCCACCCGAAGGTGGCCATTGTTTTTCAGCGATGGGGTCCGCGGACCCCGGGGCTGGCAATTACATCATGCCGTCCATACCGCCCATGCCGCCCATGCCGCCCATACCGCCGCCCATGCCGCCGCCAGCCGACTTGTCGTCAGCCTGTTCGCAGACCATGGCGTCGGTGGTGAGCATCAGGCCAGCGATCGATGCGGCGTTTTGCAGCGCCGAACGGGTCACTTTGGCTGGATCGAGCACGCCCATTTCGACCATGTCGCCGTAGGTGCCATTGGCGGCGTTGTAGCCGTAGTTGCCGGTGCCGGCCAACACAGCGGCGACGACCACCGACGGCTCTTCGCCGGCGTTTTGCACGATCATGCGCAGTGGCTCTTCCATGGCGCGCAGGACGATCTTGATGCCGGCGTCCTGGTCAGGGTTGTCGCCCTTGACGTTGATGTTGGCGCGCGCGCGCAGCAGGGCAACGCCGCCGCCTGGCACGATGCCTTCTTCAACGGCAGCGCGGGTGGCGTGCAGTGCATCTTCGACGCGGGCTTTCTTTTCTTTCATCTCGACTTCGGTGGCAGCGCCAACCTTGATCACGGCAACACCGCCGGCCAGCTTGGCCACGCGCTCTTGCAGTTTTTCACGGTCGTAGTCCGAGGTCGCTTCTTCGATCTGCACGCGCACTTGCTTGACGCGCGCTTCGATCGCTTCGGCTTGACCGGCACCGTCGATGATGATGGTGTTTTCCTTGCCCACTTCGATACGCTTGGCCTGGCCCAGTTCGGCCAAGGTCACTTTTTCCAGCGTCAGGCCGACTTCTTCGGCGATCACCTGGCCGCCGGTCAGGACAGCGATGTCTTCCAGCATGGCTTTACGACGGTCACCGAAGCCTGGCGCTTTGACGGCGCAGGTTTTCAGGATGCCGCGGATGTTGTTGACCACCAGGGTGGCCAGCGCTTCGCCTTCGATGTCTTCGGCGATGATCAGCAGCGGACGGCCCGCTTTGGCAACTTGTTCCAGGATCGGCAGCAGATCGCGGATGTTCGAGATTTTTTTGTCGCACAGCAGGACGAACGGGTTGTCCTGGATGGAGACCTGTTTTTCCGGGTTGTTGATGAAGTACGGCGACAGGTAGCCGCGGTCGAACTGCATGCCTTCGACGATGTCGAGTTCGTCGTTGAGCGACTTGCCGTCTTCGACGGTGATGACGCCTTCCTTGCCCACTTTTTCCATCGCTTCAGCGATACGCTCGCCGATCGATGCATCCGAGTTGGCCGAAATCGAGCCGACCTGGGCGATTTCCTTGGTGGTGGTGCATGGCTTGGCGATGATCGCCAGCTGTTCGACGGTGGCAGCGACTGCCTTGTCGATGCCGCGCTTCAAGTCCATCGGGTTCATGCCGGCGGCAACGAACTTCATGCCTTCGCGCACGATGGCCTGGGCCAGCACGGTGGCGGTGGTGGTGCCGTCGCCGGCGTTGTCGCTGGTGCGGGAAGCGACTTCCTTGACCATCTGCGCGCCCATGTTCATCAGCTTGTCTTTGAGCTCGATTTCTTTGGCAACCGAAACACCGTCCTTGGTGATGGTTGGCGCGCCGAACGAACGCTCGATGACGACGTTGCGGCCTTTCGGGCCCAGGGTGACTTTGACTGCGTTGGCGAGGATATTGACGCCTTCAACCATTTTCGAACGGGCGCTGTCGCCAAATACTACGTCTTTAGATGCCATGTGTGTTTCTCCGGTGAGGAATGATTAGGGTGAGACAGTGGCTGCTGATTACTTGACCAGCACGGCCATGATGTCTTCTTCGCGCATGACCAGCAGCTCTTCGCCGTCGACCTTGACGGCTTGGCCCGAGTATTTGCCGAACAGAACGCGGTCGCCGACCTTGACTTCGAGGGCGCGTACTTTGCCGTCGTCCTGGACCTTGCCGTTACCGATGGCGAGCACTTCGCCCTGGTCCGGTTTTTCAGCGGCTGCATCTGGAATGATCAGGCCGGACGCGGTTTTGGTTTCCTGGTCGAGACGTTTGACGATGACGCGGTCGTGCAAAGGGCGAAGGTTCATATAAGACTCCTTAAAAATCAATGGGTTGACTGACGTTCCCGGATAATTCCGGCGCCGGTCGGGTCGTTCGGATTGCGGCACCCTGGGGATGCAGCTTGCTTAATTCAGTAAAACTTCTGTTAGCACTCTCTGCCAACGAGTGCTAATTATAGGGACGATACCCCCCTATTTCAAGCTCTCGTTCTGAACTATTTCGCCATTTACCCCCGCGCGTGGCGCTGCGCGAGCCCGCTGCCGGGCAGCGCCGAAGCAGGGCGGCGTGCCGATCCTGTCAGTTTGAAGGGGGTCGGCGTACTGATTCGATTGACTGCGGTTCACCCCGGGTTCTATAGTGACGGGATGATTTCTGAATTCCAAGACCTATCCCTCAAGATCGACCAGCTTGCCGACCTGACGGCGGCGTTGCGGCGTGAAAACGCCTCGCTGCGCCAGACCAATGTCGAGCTCGCCGCCGAAAACGCCACTCACCGCCAGCGCCTGGCCGAAGCGCGCCAGCGCATTGGTGCGCTGATCGCACAGATCCCCGTGCCCGTCAGCGCCGCGCCCGCCGCCAGCGCCGCCGACGCGGTGAGCGCCGCCGTGGAGGTGGCCAAATGATCCAGCTCGACGTGAGCATCATGGGCCACCCGTATCGGCTGGCCTGCCGCGAAGGCGAGGAGCACGCGCTGAAAGAAGCGGTCAGCTACCTCGACGGCAAGATGAGCGCCCTGCGCGACTCCGGCAAAGTCAAGGGCAATGACCGCATCGCCGTGATGGCGGCGCTGTCGGTGGCCGCCGAACTGCTGTCGACCAAATCGGGAGAAGGACCGTTTTCGGGCCTGTCGCTGATGGAAGTCAAGCAGAAAATGGAAGCGATGAACACGGTCCTCGATGGCGCCCTGACGCCGCAAGAAAATCTGTTTTGACGGCCAAATTCGTTTGACTTGTCGGTGTATCGGAGTAAACTTCGTTCCACCCTGCGGTGTTCGCGATTGCCATATATTCCTTGAACCATTTATGTGCACCGGTTGCGGGATTATGTTTGATGGGAGTGAGCGTCGCTAGTCCGACGAACCCGAAATTGAACTAACTGTGACCACCTTGAACCGTTTGGTTCGGGATGCCGGCAAAGACGGCACAGGCGGGGTAATAACAATCGAATAAAAGCGGCAAGCGGCTTTTATTTGGGAATGACAGCTAAAAATCACTGGTCCCGCCAGAGGATTTTTAGAGGTCCATGCAATAAAAACAGGCAGTTGCCCGGCCTTGCCTGCACTCCTTCTCTCTTCTTATTTTTTTCCGCATGCCTTACTGGTTAATGAAATCCGAGCCGGACGAGCTCAGTTTTGACGACCTGCTGGCGGCCCCCGATCGCACGCTGGCCTGGTGCGGGGTGCGCAATTATCAGGCGCGTAATTTCATGCGCGACCAGATGAACGTGGGCGATGGCGTGCTGTTTTATCATTCCAGCTGCGCCGTTCCCGGCGTCGCCGGGCTGGCCGAAGTGGCCTCCGTGGCCTATCCGGACGCCTCCCAGTTCGACCCTGCCAGCCCGTATTTCGACCCCAAGGCCAGTCCGGCCACACCGCGCTGGGTGTCGCGCGATATTCGTGCGCTCGAGCGGGGACGCCTTGTGCCCCTCACCGCTTTGCGCGCCATGGCGTCCCTCGAGGCCATGGTGCTGCTGCAAAAAGGCAGCCGCCTGTCCGTCTCTCCCGTCAGTGCGCCCGAATGGCACGCCGTCGTGGCGGCGCTGCGGGCCGGCGACGGTCTGCCAGGTGCGCCATCGACGGCACGCTAGACAAATACATGGCGCGCCAACCCACGCCGTCAAAACAAGAATAATGAAGCGGTCAATATGTCAAATTAACTATTGCTGCAAGAAAACATCACGCCTACTATCGGGTGTCCGACGGTCGCGAGCGCAAGCTGCTGCCCGATCGCTCAGCCATGGTCACCGCGTCGCCGCTGCGGTTGGCGCGCGCCGAATCTCATCTTGTAGGAATCGACATGTTTTCAAAAAATCTTATGATCGGCCAGCGTCTCGGGCTTGGATTTGGTGCCGTCATCGCGCTGCTGTTGCTGATGGGGACCCTGTCGTATCTGCGCATGGGAGCACTGTTCGACGACATTCGCCTGACCAACGAGGACCGTTTTCCCAAGACCGAACTGCTGCACCAGGTCAAGGACGAGCTGAACGAAACGGCGCGCAATATGCGCAACCTGCTGCTGCTGAGCGACCCCGAGATACTCAAGGGCGAATACGCCAACATCGAGGAATCGTCGCGCGCCATTAGCGCCGCCCTCGACAAGCTCGACAAGATGATCAGCGCGCCGGAGGGGCGCGCCCTGTTTGCCGAGATCAGCGCCAGGCGGGCCGATTTTGTGAAGGAGCGCACCGCCTTCCTCGAGCTGACGAAGGCGCAGAACAAGGACGAAGCGCTCAAGCACCTGAGCGACAAAGTGCGCCCCGCCAATCTGGCCTATTTTGCCGTCCTCGACAAGATGCTGGCCTTTCAGACCAAGCTGATGGTCGACTCGGCCCAGGAGTCCGAGCGTGAGGCTACCAACTCGAAAATCGTGCTGCTGACCCTGGCGGCATCGGCGACCGTGATCGGCGCGCTGATCGCCTGGCTCGTCACGCGCAGCATCGTGCGCCCCATCGCCGAAGCGGTGGTGGTGGCGCGCCGGGTCGCCGACGGCGACCTCACCAGTACTTTCGTCGTCACCGGCCGTGATGAAACGGGCTTGCTGCTGCAAGCCCTGTCGGACATGAATGACGGCTTGCACAAGATCGTCGGCGAGGTGCGCCTTGGCACCGACACCATCGCCACCGCCTCCTCGCAGATCGCCGCTGGCAACCTCGACCTGTCGGCGCGCACCGAGCAGCAGGCCGCCTCGCTGGAGGAAACCGCCTCGTCGATGGAGGAGATGGCCGCCACCGTCAAGCAGAACGCCGACAACGCGCGCCAGGCCAATCAACTGGCCATTTCCGCCTCGCAGACGGCCGTCAAGGGGGGCGACGTGGTGGCGCAGGTGGTCGGCACCATGGGCTCGATCAACGATGCCTCGCGCAAGATCGTCGACATCATCGCCGTCATCGACGGCATCGCCTTCCAGACCAATATCCTGGCCCTGAACGCCGCCGTCGAGGCGGCCCGCGCGGGCGAGCAGGGACGCGGCTTTGCCGTGGTGGCCTCGGAGGTGCGCAACCTGGCGCAGCGTTCGGCCACCGCCGCCAAGGAGATCAAGGGCTTGATCGACGCCTCGGTGGCCCAGGTCGACATCGGCCAGGGGCTGGTGGAGCAGGCTGGCAGCACCATGACGGACCTGGTCTCGAGCGTGCAGCGGGTCACCGACATCATGGGCGAGATCAGCTCGGCCAACCACGAGCAGGAAGCGGGCATCGCCCAGATCAACCTGGCCATCACCGACATGGACGTCGTCACCCAGCAGAACGCGGCACTGGTGGAAGAAGCCTCGGCCGCCGCCGCCTCGCTGCAACAACAGGCGGCGCAACTGGCCGGTGTGGTGAGCGTATTCAAAACGGCCGCTGGCAGTGCGCCTGCGCCGCTGCGCCCCGCCGCCCGCGCACCGGCGCCCCGCGCCGCCGCCGCCAAGCCACGCCCAGCGGCGGCCACCCCACGCCTGGCCAGCGCCGCTGCGACCGATGAATGGGAACAGTTTTAAGGTGACCGACGGGGGCGCCTGCCCCCGTTTTCTCAGCGGCCCCGTGTCGCCAGCGCCGTTCCCCACCCACACAATTGCGTACAGCGCAAGCGAACCTCGTGCGGCGCCCGTACTTACAACAGATCGCATCACTACGCCGATCTAACTATTGCCCTAGATAAACATGCGGCCTACTATCGTCGCATGGATGTGTTCGAGCGTGCCTGCTGCGCGCCACCCGCGCGAGCGTTCGCGGTGGCAGGGAGGCTGACCGAATGACGCCATTCGCCACGACGGGGCCGCGGCCCCTCCACCGCTGTTGACGCATGATATAAATGAGATTCCCATGAAAAATTTCACCATCGGCCGCCGTCTCGGACTCGGTTTCGCCGTTGTTATCGCGGTGATGCTGCTGATGGCGGGGCTGGCCTACCTGCGCATTGGCGAAGTCACCGCCGAGATCCATATGAGCAATGCCGACCGTTTTCCCAAGACCGTGCTGGTGCACAAGATCCGCGACGAGCTCAACGAAACGTCGCGCAATATGCGCAACCTGCTGCTGCTGTCGGATGTGTCGACCCTGAACCAGCAATACACGAGCATGGAAAAGAGCTCGCGCGTGATCACCGCCACGCTCGCCACGCTGGACAAGACAGTCACTTCGGCGGAAGGGCGCGCCATGCTGGCCGACATCGCCAAGCAGCGCGCCGCCTTCATCAAGGAGCGCGACATCCTCATCGAGCTGGCCCAGGGCTGGCGCAAGGAGGAGGCGATGAAGCACCTGGCCGAAAATGTGCGGCCGGTGAACCAGGCCTATTTTGACGCACTCGACAAATTGTCCGACTTCCAGGCCAAGTTGATGCTGGCCTCGGGTGAACACGCCGAGGCGACTGCCCGCGCCACCCGGCTGATGGTGCTGGTGCTGGCCGGTGTCGCCAGCGTGCTGGCCGCCGCCGTCGCTTTCCTGGTCAACCGCAGCATCACCGGCCCCATCGAGCAGGCGGTGGCGGTGGCGCGCATGGTCGCCGACGGCGATCTGACCAGCACCATCACGGTCGACCGCGGCGACGAAACGGGCAGGCTGCTGCAGGCTTTGTCGGACATGAACGGCAACCTGCAAAAAATCGTCGGCGATGTCCGTACCGGCACCGACACCATCGCCACCGCCTCCGCGCAGATCGCCGCTGGCAACCTCGACCTGTCGGCGCGCACCGAGCAGCAAGCCGCCTCGCTGGAGGAAACCGCCTCGTCGATGGAGGAGATGGCCGCCACCGTCAAGCAGAACGCGGACAATGCGCGCCAGGCCAACCAGCTGGCCATCGCCGCCTCGCAGACCGCCGTCAAGGGCGGCGCGGTGGTGGCCCAGGTGGTCGGTACCATGGGCTCGATCAACGATGCCTCGCGCAAGATCGTCGACATCATCGGCGTCATCGACGGCATCGCTTTCCAGACCAATATCCTGGCCCTGAACGCCGCCGTCGAGGCGGCGCGCGCGGGCGAGCAGGGACGCGGCTTTGCCGTGGTGGCCTCGGAGGTGCGCAACCTGGCGCAGCGTTCGGCCACCGCCGCCAAGGAGATCAAGGGTTTGATTGCCGCCTCGGTGACCCAGGTCGACATCGGCCAGAGCCTGGTGCAGCAGGCCGGCAGCACCATGACGGACCTGGTGGCGAGCGTGCAGCGGGTCACCGACATCATGGGCGAGATCAGTTCGGCCAACCACGAGCAGGAAGCGGGCATCGCCCAGATCAACCTGGCCATCACCGACATGGACGCGGTGACGCAGCAGAACGCGGCGCTGGTGGAACAGGCGGCGGCGGCGGCGGCGTCGATGCAGGATCAGGCGGCCCACCTGGCCGAGGCGGTCAGTGTCTTCAAGCTGGCGGGCGGCCACGTCCAGCCGGCGGCGGCTGCGCCGGCGCGGCCGGCGCAGCCGCCCACGCTGATGGTGGTGCCGAAGGCGCAAGGGGAGGCGCAAGGCAAGCCGCCAGCGGCGCCGGCGAAAGCGGGCGCGCCGCGCCGGCTGGCCGCGGTCAGCGCGGCCGACGAGTGGGAGCAGTTCTGACCGCATTGCCCCATTTGCACGGTTGATCGGCAGCGGGCCCGGGTCGAGCGTAAAATGCGCTCACCCGGGCCTTGCCCGTCAACGACCCGCGATGCGGTCACATGTCAAAATGAGTATGCAATGAGCTGGACCCTGATAGCGGCCCTTTGTGCAATGGGCGTGTTCGGCGGCTTCGCCGCCGGTTTGCTGGGCATCGGCGGCGGCATGATCCTGGTGCCGTTCATGACGATGGTGTTTACGTCGCTGGGTTTTCCGCCCGCGCTGATCGTCCACATGGCCATCGCCACCTGCCTTGCCACCATCGTGTTTACGTCGATTTCCTCGGTGCGCGCCCATCACCTCAAGGGCGCGGTGCGCTGGGATATCGTGCGCCAGTTCACCCCCGGCATCCTGGCCGGCTCGTGGATCGGGCCGTGGATCGGCAAGCAGATGAACCCGATGGTGATGGCGCTGTTCTTCGGCGCCTTCGTGGCGGTGGCGGCGACCCAGATGCTGATCGATACCAAGCCGGCTTCGCAGCACCCGCTGCCGGGCAAGCCGGCCATGTTCGCCGCCGGCGGCGGCATCGGCATCCTGGCCGGCCTGGTGGGCGCCGGCGGCGGCTTCGTCTCGATTCCCTTCATGAGCTGGTACAGCGTGCGCATCCACAACGCGGTGGCCACCAGCGCGGCGCTGGGCTTTCCCATCGCGCTGGCGGGGACGCTGGCCAACATCTGGTTCGGCCTGGGCGAGGCGACGCTGCCGGCGCACTCGCTGGGCTTTATTTATGTGCCCGCGCTGGCGATCATCGCGACCGCCAGCGTGTTGATGGCGCCACTGGGCGCGCGCACCGCGCACCGCTGGCCGGTGCGGCGCCTGCGCCGCTCGTTCGCATTCATCCTGTACGCGCTGGCGCTGTACATGCTGTGGAAGGGCGCGGTGCTGTACCGCGCCTGAAGGGGCAAGGCACGCGCCTCAGCGCGCTGCCTGCCCCGCGAAATGGGGATGCCGATAGGCCCAGGCCAGCATCAGCAGGCCGCCCACGATCATCGGCAGCGACAGCATCTGCCCCGAGGTGACGGGCAATCCCGCCACCGTCACCTGCCAGTCCGGCACGCGGAAATACTCGGTGAAAAAGCGCGCGCAGCCATACAGGGTGGTGAACAGCGCGCCCACCGCCAGCCGTGGCCGCGCCGAGCGCGAATACAGCCAGACGATGACGAACACCAGCAGGCCGTCGATGAGCATCTGGTAGATCGGCGATGGATGGCGCAAGCCCTCGAGGAACACGGGCGCGGGCTGCAGCGCATAGCGCGTGTCGGGCCAGCGCATCGCCCACGGCAGGGCGGCGTCGGCCACGCGGCCGGGCAGTTCGGCGTTGATGAAGTTGCCGAGGCGGCCGGCGGCGTACCCGAGCGGCACCAGCGGGGCGATAAAATCGAGCACGTCGAGCACATTGCGGCCCACCTTGCGCGACCACAGGGCCATCGCCACCAGCACGCCGATGAAGCCGCCGTGGAAGGACATGCCGCCGTGCCAGACCTTGAACACTTCCAGCGGATCGTTGAGGAACAAGCGGGGCGTGTAAAAGAACACCTCGCCCAGGCGGCCGCCGATGATCACCCCCAGCATGCCGTAAAACAGCATGTCGTCGAGGTCTTCCTTTTTCCAGCCCTGGGCGGCAATGTGCGGCTGGGCGATGCGCACGCGGCCCAGCGCCAGGAACAGGCCGAAGGCGAGCACGTACATCAATCCATACCAGTGCACCTGCACGGGGCCGAGCGAAAATGCCACGGGGTCGGGCATCGGGTGAGTGAGCATCAGTGTGTCTTTCTTAATAGTTCCAAAAATCCCTGCAGCACGGGCGAGCTGTTGTCACGGCGCCACGCGCAGCCCGTCTCGACCAGCGGCGTGGCATCGCGCAACGGGCGGTAGTCGACGCCGGGGCGCATCAGGTTCGACACGGATTGTGGCACAAGTGCCATGCCCATGCCCGCTGATACCAGGCTGACAATGGTTTGCATCTGGATCGCCTGCTGGCCGATGGCCGGCGTCAGACCGGCGCTGGCGAAGCAGCCGAGGATGGCGTCATGCAGGGCAGGGGCGATGGGGCGGGGGAAAATGATCAGTGGCAGGGACGGGGCCTCGCGCAGCGCCACCGGGCCGGCCGGCAGCAAGCCGGTCGGCAGCGCCAGGATCAGCGGCTCATCGAGCAGTTTCAGGTAATCGAGTTCGGCGCGGGCCTTGTCCGGCAAGGGCGGGATCAACAGGCCGACGTCGATGCGGTTGTGCAGCAGGTCGTCGACCTGCACATCCGAGGTCGCCTCCTGCAGCACGATCTGCACCTGGGGAAAGGCGGCCCGGTAGTTGCGCAGGAACGGCGGCAACACGCTGTAATCGGCCGAGGAGACGAAGGCCAGCGCCAGCCGGCCGCTCTCGCCGGCGGCGGCGGCGCGTACCAGTGCCGCCAGTTCGCCCGACTGGGCCAGCAGGCGCCTGGCCTCGGGCAGCAGGGCCGCACCGGCGGGCGTGAGCGCCACGCTGCGCCGGCTGCGCTCGAACAGCGCGGCGCCCAGCAGGGCTTCGAGCCCCAGGATCGCTTGCGACAGGGGTGGCTGGGTCATGTGCAAGCGCACGGCGGCGCGGCCGAAGTGCAATTCTTCAGCGACCGTGACGAAATAGCGCAACTGGCGCAATTCGAGGTTCATAGCGATGTCATTGGATGGAGCGGCAATCGGGATGCCGTATGACGCAAAACAGGAGCGCCATCATACCGCGCGCGGCCGGCGGTGTATTTTCAGCCTACTTGCGCTTTTTCTCGAACGACGCCGCCACCCGCGCCTTGCGGCGTGCCTCGTCGACGTCATGGGCCTTCTTTTTATCCAGGCCCAGCATTTTTTCGATGAATTCGAACCAGATGAAGGCCGCGCCCATCGCCCCGATCACCCACCACCACGACATGTCGGCGAACTTCCACACTTCGAAATAGCGCAGGGGGATCAACGCTGCAATGATGATGATAAGTGGCATGGGAACTCCTTGAATACGCCATCTTACAAAGGTTTTAGTGCAGCAGGGCAAATAAACGCACGGCGCGGGCGACTTGTGGTCAAGCCGCCTCTGCATAAAGCGTGTTCGAATGTAACGCTGACAAGGGCAGGGTGTAATCTTGTTAGAATATGCCATCTGGTCCTTACTTTTGGAGATTTGCAATGAAACGTTCGAAGATGCTGGGCATGCTGTTCACCGTTGTGGCGACCTCTCTGGCATCGACCAGTGCGATGGCCAACGCCGATCTGGCCAAGGCCAAAAATTGCATGGCATGCCACGCGGTCGCCACCAAGCTGGTGGGTCCCGCTTTCAAGGACGTCGCCGCCAAGTATTCCGGTCAGAAAGATGCTGAAGCTAAACTCGCGGCCAAGGTCTTAAAAGGCGGCAGCGGTTCCTGGGGTGCGGTGCCGATGCCGGCCAACCCGCAGGTGAGCGACGCCGAGGCGCATACGCTGGTCAAGTGGGTGCTGTCGCAGAAGTAAGCGAAGCGGACACAAAAAAACGCGCCGAGGGCGCGTTTTTTTATGGGGGACACGATGGGGGCTGGCAGCGCTTGCCAGCCCTTGCCGCGTTTAACGCACCACTTCGATCTTGGTTTTCTTGCCGCCCTTGTAGGTGAACAAGGTCAGCGCGCCATCCTTGATGTCGCCGAAGTTGTCGAACTGAATCAGACCGGTCACGCCCTGGTACTTGATTTTTTTCAGTTCAGGCAAATAGACGGCAGGATCGGCCGACTTGGCGTTTTGCATGGCGGTCGCCATCGTCATCACCGCGTCGTACACATACGGTGCGTAGATCTGCACGTCGGCATTGTATTTTTTCTTGTAGCGGGTCACGAAGTCGGCCATGACTTTCTCTTGCGCGCCCTCGACACCGCCCGCTTCGGCGCACACCATGGTGCCTTCGCCGATGCCGTCGCCGGCCAGGCGGGCCACCGCTTCCGTACAGACGCCGTCGCCACCCATGAACTTGGCGGTGATGCCCAGTGCTTTCATTTGCTTGAGCATGGGGCCGCCCACCGAATCCATGCCGCCGAAGAAGACCAGGTCGGGCTTTTTCGCCTTGATCGAGGTCAGGATGGCGGTGAAGTCGGTGGCTTTGTCGGTGGTAAATTCTTTGCCGACCATTTTGACGCCGGGGAACTTGGCCTTGGCGCCCTTGATGAATTCGTCGGCGACGCCCTGGCCGTAGGCGGTGCGGTCGTCGATCACGGCGATGCTTTTGGCGCCGAGTTTGTCGACGGCGTAACGGCCCAGCGTGCCGCCGAGCTTGTTGTCATTGGCGACGACGCGGAAGGCGCCCTTGAAACCTTGCTTGGTGTAGACGGGGATGGTGGCCGACGGCGAAATCTGCGGAATGCCGGCATCGTTGTAGATGCGCGAGGCCGGTACGGTGGTGCCGGAATTGAGGTGGCCGATCACGCCGTTGACCTTAGCATCGACCAGCTTCTGGGCCACGGCCGTGCCTTGCTTCGGATCGGCGCCGTCGTCTTCCGTCAGCAGTTGCAGGGTGACCTTCTTGCCGTTGATCGTAAAACCCTTGGCATTGAGTTCTTCAATGGCCATGCGGGCGCCGTTCTCGTTGTCCTTGCCCAAGTGGGCGCTGGGACCCGAGATGGGTGCGACGTGCCCGATCTTGACCACCTCTTGTGCGCTGGCGCTGCCGGCAAAGGCGAGGGCAATGGCGAGAGGAATCAGCTTGGTGGTGAACTGCATGGACATTCTCCAAAGGTTGTTGATCAGAATTTACGTAAGGGCAAACGGTACAACAAATTGTCGGCTTCGCAAAGTGGTAAACGCAGCCGTGCAGACCCGCTGCCCGGCGGGCCCGGCAAGTTTGTCAGCAGATGCAAGTGGCGCGGCGCGGGCGCCCCCGTCTACCCGTGCCCGACTTCGCGCGCGATGATTTCACGCACCGCCGCGCGCACGCCCTGGCGGATCTCGCCCATCGCCTGTTGCATGGCACGCTCGACGGCAGATTCGATCTGGCCGTGGAGGTTTTCCATCAGGTGCTCGAACAGGCGGCGTTCGAGCGCCTCCCAGTCGACCTGCGCTGCCGCGGGCGGCTCCTGGAACACTTCCGTGAGGACGGGAATGCCGGCATCGAAGGGGGGGGAATTGCTCATGGCTGGCCTGCAACAAAGTGGGTCAAGGGAAATGCCTGTTTTTTGTAGGCGACGTAGCGCTTGCGCCCTTCGGCAGCGTCGGCCTCGTCGAGGGAAATGATTTCAAATACACGCTGGAAACGCTCGACGCGCTGGGGCGTGCGGCGACTCAGGTTGACCAGCATGTCGCCATGGGGGAAATCGGCCCCATCGTCGTCGGTGACGAGTATCGGCGTCTGCGCCGCCAGCGCGTCACCGGCCAGCACGTGCGGCAGAAAATCGGTGTCGGACACGCTCCACAGGGCCGCGTCCAGCTGCGTCGCCTGGGCGGCGTCCTCGGTCAGCAGCACCAGCTTGCCGCCGGCCGCGTAGGCCTTGCGGGCCAGGCGGCAGGCGTAGGCGAGCTTGTCGGGGATATTGGTGTGAAAATCGATACGGGTCATGCGCGCCTTTGAAAGGAAAAGCTGACCATGGTCAGAATTGAAAACCGGGCGGCGCATTCTCGGCCGCCGGCTTTGGCGATGCTGGTGCCGGCGCCGGTGGCGCCATGACGGGATCGGGCGTTGGCGGCGGCGCCGCGGCCAGTGCCGGCGCCGCCCGCCAGCCCGCCGGCAAACGCGATTGCAGCGGATAGCTGGCCGCCGTCAGCGCTTCCTGCCAGGCCTGTGCTTCGAAGCCGATCTGCTTGCCCGCGCCGACCAGCAGCAGGGGCAGGCGGGCATCGCTGCCCGCCGCCTTGAGTTGCTGCTGGTCGTCGTTGGAGTGGACGGTTTTTTCCGTGAACGGCACGCCCCGCTGTTGCAACAGGGCGCGGCCCTGGTCGCAGGCCTCGCAGGACGAGGTGGTGTAGAGGACCACGGGATGGCGCCGCACCGCCTCGCTCAAGGCGTAGGGCAGGGACGGCAGGCTGGCGCCACCCCCGCCGGGCACGGCGGCGACGGCGGGCCGGGCAGGCGGCCTGGCGCCAGCGCGGGCGGGCGCCGGTTCAGGCGGCGGCTGGTCGCTGAAGTGGGTGACACCGTTGGCGTCTTTCCAGCGATACATTTGCGCACTGGCGCTCGCGGCCGCCAGCGCCAGCACCAGCGCGCACAGGCAGGCCGCCGGCAGGCGCTGCGCCCCCCGCTGCTTGCTGCCGGCTTGCCGCCTCACCCACGTCACCGTCATACCGTCTCCAAAAAACCCGGCCGGGGCCCGTCAGGAACCCATGCCGCTGTGGCGCAACAAGGCGTCGATGCTCGGTTCGCGCCCGCGGAAGGCCTTGAACGATTCGAGCGCGGGGCGCGAGCCGCCGACGGCCAGGATTTCTTGCTGAAAACGCTTGCCCGTATCGGCCGACAGGCTGCCGCCACCGGCCGCCACCGCTTCTTCGAAGGCGGCGTAGGCGTCGGCGGACAAGACTTCCGCCCACTTGTAGCTATAGTACCCGGCTGCGTAGCCGCCGGCAAAAATATGCCCGAACGAGTGTTGGAAACGGTTGAAGGCGGGCGGCATCATGACGGAAAACTTTTGACGGACGTCATTGATGAGTTCCTGCACGCTTTGCTCGCTGGCGGGATCGAAGTCGTAGTGCAAATGCATGTCGACCAGGGAAAACTCCACCTGGCGCAGCGTCTGCATGCCCGACTGGAAATTTTTGGCGGCCAGCATCTTGTCGTACAGGGCGCGGGGCAGTGGCTCGCCCGTCTTGACGTGGCCGGTCAGCTGTTGCAGTACTTCCCACTCCCAGCAGAAATTTTCCATGAACTGGGACGGCAATTCCACTGCATCCCACTCGACGCCGGAAATGCCGGACACGCCGATTTCATCGACTTGCGTGAGCATGTGGTGCAGGCCGTGACCGAATTCGTGGAACAGGGTGGTGACCTCGTCGTGGGTGAACAGCGAGCTTTGCTGCACGCCGTCGACGGTGGCGGGCGGGGTGAAGTTGCAGGTGAGATAGGCAATCGGCGTTTGCACGGCGCCGCCGATGTCGAGCCGGCGACCGCGCGCATCGTCCATCCAGGCGCCGCCGCCCTTGCCGGCGCGGGCGTACAGGTCGAGGTAGAACTGGCCGATCAGTTCGCCGTCGCGCTCGATGCGGAAGAAGCGCACATCGGGATGCCAGACGGCGGCCGTGTCAGGCCCAATCGACACGGAAAACAGTTGTTCGACCAGCTTGAACAGGCCGTCGACCACTTTCGGTTCGGGGAAGTACTGTTTGACTTCCTGGGCGGAAAACGCGTAACGCTGTTCCTGCAGTTTTTCCGAGGCGTAGGCGAGGTCCCAGGCTTCGAGCTGGGCGATGCCCAGGTGTTCGCTGGCGAAGGCGCGCAGTTCGGCCAGGTCTTTCTCGGCGTAGGGGCGGGCCCGGCGCGCCAGGTCTTCCAGGAATTCGATGACGTGCTCGGGGCTCTGGGCCATTTTCGGCACCAGCGACACTTCGGCGAAGTTGCGGTAATCGAGCAGTTTGGCTTCTTCGTCGCGCAGTTTGAGCAAGGTGGCGATGTTGGCCGTGTTGTCCCATTTTTCCAGCTCGGAAAACACGGTGCCCATTTCGGACGCCTTGGTGGCGCTGGCGCGGTAAATGGTTTCACGCAGGCTGCGCTTGTGGGCAAATTGCAGCACCGGGAAATAGCTGGGGTAGTGCAGTGTGAACAGGTAGCCCGTCTTGCCGGCCGCTTCGGCGGCGGCGTGCGCGGCCTGGCGGGCATCGTCGGGCACGCCGTCGAGGTCGGCCACGTCGGCCACCACGAGCTGGTAGTCGTTGGTGGCGTCGAGCACGTTTTCAGAGAAGCGGGTGCTCACGGCGGCGTGCTGTTCCTGGATGTCGGCAAAGCGCGCTTTTTTCGATTCGGGCAATTCGGCGCCGCCCAGGCGGAAGTCGCGCAGGGCGTTGTCGATGATTTTCTTGCGCGCCGGCGCCAGGTTGACGGTGTCGGGGTTGGCCTTTAATTGCTTGTACTTGGCGAACAGGGCCTCGTTTTGCGACAGCGCCGTCCAGAACTCCGTCACCTTCGGCTGGTTGTCGTTGTAGACGGCGCGCAATTCCGGCGTGTCCATCACGCTGTTGAGGTGGTTGACGATGCCCCAGGCGCGGCCCAGGTGCTCGGTGGCCACTTCCAGCGGGGTGACGAAGTCGTCCCAGCTGACGGTGTCGGCAGGCTGCTCGAGCCGGCTTACCACGGCGCTCGCCTCGGCGATGAGCGCATCGACGGCCGCGGACACGTGTTCTGGGCGGATGGCGTCGAAGCGGGGCAGGCCCGAAAAATCGAGCAAGGGGTTGGAAATGGTTTCAGTAGTCATGATGGGTGCTTTCCAATGTCAGATTCAGACGCCGACGAAGCGCACAGCGTGTGCGCCCCGGCCGGATTTTTTCGTGCCGTTCGTTCAGCCCGGCTCGCGCTCGGCCGCTTCCACGGTATTCATCAACAGCATGGTGATCGTCATCGGCCCGACGCCGCCCGGCACCGGGGTGATGAAGGCGGCCACCTGGGCCACCGCCGCGGTGTCGACATCGCCGCACAGCTTGCCCGCATCGTCGCGGTTCATGCCCACATCGATGACGATGGCGCCCGGCTTGACCATGTCGGCCGTCAAGGTGTTGCGGCGACCGACGGCGGCCACCACCACATCGGCTTGCCGGGTGTACAGGCCCAGGTCCGGCGTCGCACTATGGCAGATGGTGACGGTGGCGTTCGCTTGCAAGAGCAGCAGGGCCATTGGTTTGCCCACCGTGTTGCTGCGGCCAATCACCACCGCGTGCTTGCCGCGCAGGTCGACGCCGGTGCTCTCGATCAGTTTCATGCAGCCGTAGGGCGTGCAGGGGCGAAAGCCGGGCAGGCCCGTCATCAGTTCGCCGGCCGACAGCACCGAGTAGCCGTCGACATCCTTGGTGGTCGAGATCGCCTCGATCACCTTGTGCGGGTTGATGTGGCGCGGCAAGGGCATCTGCACCAGGATGCCGTGGATGGCGGGGTCGACGTTCAGGGCGGCGATGCGCGCCAGCAGGTCCGCTTCCGTCATTTCCGCTTCGTATTTTTCCAGCACCGAGTGAAAGCCCACGTCGGCGCAGGCCTTGACCTTGTTGCGCACGTAGACCTGGCTGGCCGGGTCGGCGCCCACCAGGATCACCGCCAGGCCCGGTTGCTTGCCGCGGGCGGCGAGGGCGGCGGCGCGACGGGCGATCTCGCTACGCAGGGTGTGGGAAAGGGCGACGCCATCGATCAGTTGTGCGGACATAGGGATATATAAGTAGAAGAAGCGGAGAGGAACCGCGATTATAAGGCGCACGCCAGGTTCGCGCCGCGCCCGTACGCACTGGCGCCGCGGGAAAAAGCGGTGTCGTTCCACAATATGAAATCATATATCGCCATTTGAGATATTTCAGAAGTGCTGTTAGAATCTTTATACTAGGATAGGCTTCCACTTTATGACCTGGTAAATACACCAGACAACCGTCCGCCGGCTGATGCACCGCATCGCCAGCCTGGTAGGGCGCCCACCACAAGGAGACGCATCAATGTCAGCTCAACTCGATCAGTTGACGGCCCAGGCCGCCAACGACCCGGACACCCTCGAAACCAAGGAATGGCTCGAAGCACTCGAAGCCGTGATTGAAAACGAGGGACCGGAGCGTGCCCATTACCTGATGGAGCGGCTGGTCGACCTGGCCCGTCGCCGTGGCGCCCACATCCCGTTTTCCAGCAATACCGCCTACGTCAACACCATTCCCACCCACCTGGAAACCCATTGCCCCGGCAACCTGGAATACGAAGAGCGCCTGCGCTCGTGGATGCGCTGGAACGCGATGGCGATGGTGGTCAAGGCCAACCGCGTCGACGGTGACCTGGGCGGCCACATTTCCTCGTTCGCCTCGCTGGCCAATATGCTCGGCATCGGCTTCAACCACTTCTGGCACGCCCCCACCGACACCCATGGCGGCGACCTGCTGTACATCCAGGGCCACTCCTCGCCCGGCGTGTACGCGCGCGCCTTCCTCGAAGGACGCCTGTCCGAAGACCAGTTGCTCAATTTCCGCCGCGAAGTCGATGGCAAGGGCCTGTCCTCGTACCCGCACCCGAAACTGATGCCGACCTTCTGGCAGTTCCCCACCGTGTCGATGGGCTTGGGCCCGCTGATGGCGATCTACCAGGCGCGCTTCCTGAAATACCTGCACGCGCGCGGCATCGCCGACACCGGCAACCGCAAGGTGTGGGTCTTCTGCGGCGACGGCGAGATGGACGAGCCCGAATCGATGGGCGCGATCGGCATGGCCGCGCGCGAGCGTCTCGACAACCTCGTCATGGTCGTCAACTGTAATCTGCAGCGCCTGGACGGTCCCGTGCGCGGCAACGGCAAGATCATCCAGGAACTCGAAGCGGACTTCCGCGGCGCTGGCTGGAACGTCGTCAAGGTGGTGTGGGGTCCCGGCTGGGACGCCCTGCTGGCCAAGGACAAGGACGGCATCCTGCAGCGCGTGATGATGGAAACCGTCGACGGCGAATACCAGAACTACAAGGCCAAGGACGGCGCGTACGTGCGCAAGCACTTCTTCGGCAAGCACCCGGAGCTGCTGAAAATGGTCGCCAACATGACCGACGACGACATCTGGCGCCTCACCCGGGGCGGTCACGACCCGCATAAAATCTACGCCGCCTTCAAGGTCGCGCAAGAGAACAAGGGCACCCCCACGGTCCTGCTGGTGAAAACCGTCAAGGGCTTCGGCATGGGCAAATCGGGCGAAGCGCGCAACACGGCGCACCAGACCAAGAAGCTCGACGACGACGCCATCCGCGAAATGCGCGACCGCTTCGCCATCCCGATCCCGGACGACCAGCTGGCCGACATCCCTTTCTTCAAGCCGGCCGACGACGCCCCGGAAATGGTGTATCTGCACGAGCGCCGCAAGGCGCTGGGCGGCTACCTGCCGCAGCGCCGCCCGAAAGCGGACGAGAAGCTGACCATTCCCCCCCTGTCGGCGTTCCAGAACGTGCTCGACGCCACCGCCGAAGGCCGCGAAATCTCCACCACGCAGAGTTTTGTGCGGATCATTTCGACGCTGCTGCGCGACCCGAGCCTGGGCCAGCGCATCGTGCCGATCCTGGTCGACGAATCGCGCACCTTCGGCATGGAAGGGCTGTTCCGCCAGATCGGTATTTTCAACCAGCAGGGCCAGTTGTACGAGCCGGTCGACAAGGACCAGGTGATGTACTACCGCGAAGACAAGGCCGGCCAGATTCTGCAGGAGGGTATCAATGAAGCGGGCGGCATGAGCTCGTGGATCGCCGCGGCGACGTCGTACTCGACCAACAACCGCGTCATGATCCCGTTCTACACCTTCTACTCGATGTTCGGCATGCAGCGCATCGGCGACCTGGTATGGGCCGCCGGCGACATGCGTGCACGCGGCTTCCTGATGGGCGGCACGGCAGGGCGCACTACCCTCAACGGCGAAGGCTTGCAGCACGAAGACGGCCATAGCCACATCTTCGCCGCCACCGTCCCCAACTGCATGCCCTACGACCCCACCTTCGCCCACGAAGTGGCGGTGATCGTCCAGGACGGCCTGCGCCGCATGGTCGACGAGCAGGAAGACGTGTTTTATTACATCACCCTGATGAACGAGAACTACCCGATGCCAGGCCTGCACCAGGGCACCGAGCAGCAGATCCTCAAGGGCATGTACCTGTTGCAGGAAGGCCCGCAAGAGGCCAAGGCGCGCGTGCAGCTGATCGGCTCGGGCACCATCCTGCGCGAATCGATTTTCGCCGCCGAGCTGTTGATGAACGACTGGGGCATCGCCGCCGACGTCTGGTCGGCGCCATCGCTGACCATGGTGGCCCGCGACGGCGCCGATTGCGAGCGCTGGAACATGGTCAACCCGACCGCCGAACAGCGCGTGCCGTATGCGACCCAATTGCTGCAATCGACGACCGGTCCGATCATCTCCACCACCGACTACGTGCGCCTGTTCTCCGACCAGATCCGCCCGTACGTGCCGACCGGTCGCCATTTCACGGCGCTCGGCACGGATGGCTTCGGCCGCTCCGATTCGCGCGTCAAGCTGCGCGAATTCTTCGAGGTCAACCGCTACTACGTCACGGTGGCCGCGCTCAAGGCGCTCGCCGACGAAGGCGTGCTGCCGCTGTCGACGGTGGCCGAAGCGGTGGCCAAGTACGGCATCAATCCGAACAAGCCCAATCCGGTTACCCAGTAATGCTCGTGGTGGGGAGGCAGCCTCGCGGGGACTGCCTCCCTTCACGTCCCAACAAATAGAAAACGGAGTCATGCCATGAGCATTGTGGAAGTCAAGGTCCCGGATATCGGCGATTTCAAGGAAGTGGAAGTGATCGAATTGATGGTCAAGGTGGGCGACACCATCAAGGTCGACCAGTCGCTGCTGACGGTCGAGTCGGACAAGGCCAGCATGGAAATTCCATCGTCGGCGGCCGGCGTGGTGAAAGAAATCAAGGTCAAGGTCGGTGACAAGGTGGCCGAAGGTTCGCTGGTGCTGATGGTGGAAGCGGCCGACGCTGCCGCTGCCCCCGCCGCTGCTCCCGCTGCTGCTGCCGCCGCCGCCCCTGCGGCTGCCGCCCCGGCTGTCGCTGTGGCGCCAGCCGCTGCCGCGCCGGCGGCCGCCGGCGGTATCGTCGAAGTCAAGGTGCCCGACATCGGCGACTTCAAGGAAGTCGAAGTCATCGAACTGATGGTCAAGGTGGGCGACACCATCAAGGTCGACCAGTCGCTGCTGACGGTCGAATCGGACAAGGCCAGCATGGAAATTCCCTCGTCGACGGCTGGCGTGGTGAAAGAAATCAAGGTCAAGGTGGGCGACAAGGTGGCCGAAGGCTCGCTGGTGCTGCTGGTCGAAGCCAGCGGCGGCGCCGCCGCCGCGCCGGCCGCTGCTGCTGCTGCTGCACCTGCCGCTGCTGCTGCTGCCGTACCTGCTGCTGCTGCCGCCGCCGCCGCCGCCCCTGCCGCCGCCACGGCGACTGTCGCCGCGCCGGCCGCCGCCGCCGCGCCCTCGGCCGCCCAGGTGGACGCCTCCAAGGCCCACGCTTCTCCCTCGATCCGCAAGTTCGCCCGCGAACTCGGTGTCGATCTGGGCCGGGTCGGTGGCAGCGGTCCGAAAGGCCGCATCACCCAGCTCGACGTGCAGAACTTCGTCAAGGGTGTGCTCGCCGAAGGTCCCGTGGCCAAGGCGCCGGCCGCCGCGCCTGCCGCCGGTGGCGGCCTGACGCTGCTGCCATGGCCGTCGCTCGACTTCAGCAAATTCGGCACGACCGAAGAGCTGCCACTGTCGCGCATCAAGAAGATCAGCGGCCCGAACCTGCACCGCAACTGGGTCATGATCCCGCACGTGACGCAGTACGACAAGTCGGACGTGACGGACCTGGAACAGTTCCGCGTCGAGTCAAACGCCGCGCTGGCCAAGGCCAAGTCGACCGTCAAGCTGACCATGCTGGCGTTTGTCATCAAGGCCGCCGTCACCGCCCTGAAGAAATTCCCCGCGTTTAATGCGTCGCTGTCGGCCGACGGCGCCAGCCTGATCCTCAAGCAGTACTACAACATCGGCTTCGCCGCCGACACCCCGCAAGGGCTGGTGGTGCCCGTGCTGAAAGACGCCGACAAAAAAACCGTGTCGCAGATCGCCACCGAGATGGGCGAACTGTCCGCGCAGGCGCGCGACGGCAAGCTCAAGCCGACCGACATGCAGGGCGCGTCGTTCACCATTTCGTCGCTGGGCGGGATTGGCGGGACGTATTTCACGCCGATTATCAATGCGCCCGAAGTGGCGATCCTGGGCCTGTCGAAAACGGCGATGGAACCGGTGTGGGACGGCGAGGCATTCCAGCCCCGCCTGATGCTGCCCTTGTCGCTGTCGTATGACCACCGCGTCATCGACGGCGCCATGGGCGCGCGTTTTACTGCCTACCTGGCCGATATCCTGGCCGACCTGCGCAAAACCCTGCTGTGATTGGAGCATCGATGAGCACTATTGAAATCAAAGTCCCCAACATCGGCGATTTTAAGGAAGTCGAGATCATCGAAATCCTGGTCAAGGCGGGCGACACCATCAAGGCCGACCAGTCCCTGATCACGGTCGAGTCCGACAAGGCCAGCATGGAAATTCCCTCGTCGGCCGCCGGCGTGGTCAGGGAGCTCAAAGTCAAGGTGGGCGACAAGGTGGCCGAAGGCTCGCTGTTGCTGATGCTTGAAGAGGCCGCCGCTGCCGCCGCACCCGCTGCCGCTGCACCTGCAGCCGCCGCACCTGCAGCCGCCGCACCTGCCGCACCGGCGGCTGCGCCGGCCGCCACCGCGCCCGCCTCGGCGTCCTTTGCCGGCAAGGCCGACATCGAATGCGAGATGATGGTGCTGGGCGCCGGTCCCGGCGGCTATTCGGCCGCCTTCCGTGCCGCCGACCTGGGCATGGACACGGTCCTGATCGAGCGCTATCCGACCCTGGGCGGGGTGTGCCTGAACGTCGGCTGCATCCCCTCGAAAGCGCTGCTGCACGTGGCGGCGGTGATCGACGAGACGGCCACCATGTCCAAGCACGGCATCAGCTTCGCCGCGCCTGCCATCGACATCGACCAGCTGCGCGGCTGGAAAGAGAAAGTGGTCAGCAAGATGACCGGCGGCCTGGCCGGCATGGCCAAGGCGCGCAAGGTCAAGGTGGTGCAGGGCGTCGGCCAGTTCGTCGGTCCGCACCACATCGAAGTGACGGCCGGCGACGGCAGCAAGACCGTCATCGCCTTCAAGCAGGCCATCATCGCCGCCGGTTCTTCGGTGGTGAACCTGCCGTTCGTGCCGGAAGATCCGCGCATCGTCGATTCGACGGGCGCGCTGGAACTGCGCGCGATTCCAAAGAAAATGCTGGTCATCGGCGGCGGCATCATCGGCCTGGAAATGGCCACCGTGTACTCGACGCTGGGCGCGCGCATCGATGTCGTCGAAATGCTCGACGGCCTGATGCAGGGCGCCGACCGCGACATGGTCAAGGTCTGGCAGAAGTACAACGAAGCGCGCTTCGACAACATCATGACCAAGACCAAGACGGTGGGCGTGGAAGCGCTCCCCGAGGGCATCAAGGTGACGTTCGCCGCCGCCGAGGAAGGCGCCACGGCGCCGCCGCCGCAGCTCTATGACATGGTGCTGGTGGCGGTCGGACGCAGCCCGAACGGCGCCAAGGTGGCCGCCGACAAGGCCGGCGTGACCGTCAGCGAGCGAGGCTTCATCGCCGTCGACAAGCAGATGCGCACCAACGTGCCACACATCTTCGCCATCGGCGACCTGGTCGGCCAGCCCATGCTGGCCCACAAGGCGGTGCACGAGGCGCACGTGGCGGCCGAGGCGGCGCACGGCGAGAAGGCCTTCTTCGACGTCAAGGTGATTCCGTCGGTGGCCTACACCGATCCCGAAGTGGCATGGGTCGGCATCACCGAGGACGAGGCCAAGGCCAAGGGCATCAAGCTCGAGAAGGGCCACTTCCCGTGGGCCGCTTCCGGGCGCGCCGTCGCCAATGGCCGCGACGAGGGCTTCACCAAGCTGCTGTTCGATGCCGAGACCCACCGCATCGTCGGCGGCGGCATCGTCGGCACCCATGCGGGCGACATGATCGGAGAAATCGCGCTGGCCATCGAAATGGGCGCCGACGGCGTCGATATCGGCAAGACGATCCACCCCCATCCGACGCTCGGTGAGTCGATCGGCATGGCGGCCGAAGTGTACGAAGGCGTGTGCACCGACCTGCCACCGCCGCGCAAGCGCTAAAGTTCCCGGCCCGGTCGCAACGACCGGGCCGCCTGGCGCAGCAGCGGCCAGTCCTCGCGTCAACCATCTCCCCTTCAAATTCGTGTAAGCTTCGGCCCCCGTTCGGGCCAACGCCGATGCGCCATGTTGCGCGCTTCACGGCGTACTTGCGTCAATTTGCACGATGAATAATCAGGAACACACTATGCCGGCTGCTTACCTCACGACGCTGCGATATTGGCGCGATGTCGAGGCCCTGACAGTGCCGGACCTGCCCAGGCCCGGCAAGCGCCCGCAACTGCTGTGCCGCTACGGCGACGCGCTGCCCTGGGCCGCCACGCAGGCCACCCCCGCACCGGCCGTCCACAAGTATTTCGCCTATTTCGGTCTGGTCGACAAGCGCGTGCTGGAAGACGAACTGGCCGGCTTGTTCGGGGCGCAGGCGCAGGCGCAGTCGTTCAGCGGCAACCACCAGCGCGCCGTCATCGGCAAGACCTTCCTGTGCGCCATCGAGATCGGCGCCGACGGCGGGCCCAACCCCGCTTCGCTGCAAGTGGCGGCGTTTTGCGTGGCCATCGCCGGGCGCGTGACCGGCGCCGCGATCGGCCATGCGACCTTCGCCGCCGCCTTCCAGGAGCGCGTCGCGGCCATCGGCGGGGTGGTCGACGCCGCCTGGTTCGAGCAGGTCAACGCGACGCTGATCGAGGCGCTCGGGTGGCAGCCGCGCCAGTGGCCGGCGCGCGAGCAGCTGTGCCTGCACAAGGTGGCGCTGGTCGACGGCAAGGGCAAACGGCTGGCCCGTGCGCCCGAGCTGGACCCCGTCAACTCCTTCTACCTGGACGATCTCGAACGGATCATCCAGGCTGCTGAAAACGGCGCCGGCGCCGGCCAGGTGCGCCACTACCTGGAAGGCCAGCACCAGGCCGACGCGCGCGTCGACGTCACCGGCTTCGCCGCGCTCGACGCCGCGCTGGCCGCGCAGCGCTTTCCGGCCGGCCGCTGGCCCAGCCAGTTTCCCCTGTTCCTGATGCAGCAGGTGGCCGTCAACCGCGCCATCGAGGCGCTCGACGACGGCGGCATATTTTCCGTCAACGGGCCACCGGGCACCGGCAAGACCACGCTGCTGATGGACGTCATCGCCGCCCGCCTGGTCGCGCGCGCCGAGCTGCTGGCCCGCTTCGACGATCCCCAGCAGGCGTTCACCGCGTGTGCCGAGGCGATCGCCTACCCGGCCAACGGCGCCGGCGCCGTCTATCGGGGGCAGCAGTACGAGGTCGATGCCAGCCTGCTCGACGGCGGCATCGTCGTCGCCAGCGCCAACAACCAGGCGGTGGAAAATATCACGCTCGACCTGCCCAGCCTGGAAAAGGTATTTCCCCAGCCCCTGCAGGCGGGGCGCTCGCGCTTCGACTATTTTGCCGCCAGCGCCGAGTCGATTCTCAATGAGCCGCCCCGCGCCGCCGGCGCCGCCGAGGCCGAGCCGGACGACGAGACGGCGCCGGCGCGCGCGCGGCTGGCCTGCTGGGGCCTGATCTCGGTCCCGCTGGGCAATCGCAAGAACCGCAAGCTGGTGGCGGCCCGGCTGGGCCGCTTCGGCGAGGCCGGCCTGTTCAAGGAACTCGACAAGCTCGCCCTGGGCGCGCTCGACTGGAACAGCGCCCGTACCGCCTTTTATACGGCAGTGGCGCGGGTCGACGCCCTGCAGGACGCCATCGCCCGCCACGACGTGCTGTGGGCGGCCGCCGCCGAGGCCCGCGCCGCCCTCGCGCTGGCCCAGGCCGACCGGCTCGCCGGCGCGCGCCGCCAGCGCGCCGCCGCTGCCGCACTGGCGGCGATCGAGGCGTCCACCCAGGACAGCGTCGCCGCCCTTGCGGCGAACGGCCAGGCGCGCGCCGCGCTGGCGCGGGCCTGGCCGTGGTGGCGCCAGCTGTTCGCCCGCATCCTGCGCCGCGACGATTTCAACCGCTTCCAGGTGCAGCACGCGGCGCTGGCGGCCGATGCGGGCGCGCTCGGTCCCGGCCGCGCCGCCGCGCGCCGCAGCCGGCTCGAAACGCTGGCCGAAGCGCACGCGGCCGCCGCCGCACTGCAAGGGGCCGAAGCGGCGCTGGCTGCGGCCAAGCGCGCGCTGGGCCTGATCGACGAGCAATTGCAGACGCTGCGCACGCAGCTGGGGCCGGCCGCGTTCGATCCGCTGGCCTTCCAGGCGCTGTCGGTGGAGGCGCAGCAGAAGTCGCTGCCGCGCAGTAATCCGGCCTACCATGCGGCGCGCGCCGAGGTGTTCGTCGCCGCCATGCATCTGCACAAGGCGTTTCTGAAAAATGCCGGTAACGGCTTCCGCTCGAATTTTCAGCTGGCCCTGGCGATGCTCGAGCAGCAGCCCTTTATCCAGCCGCACCTGGCCACCATGGCGCCCCATCTGTGGGCCACTTTCTTCCTCGCCGTGCCGGTCGTGTCGAGCACCTTCGCCTCGGTGGCGCGCTGCTTTGGCGACCTGGGCGAGGGGCAGATCGGCCTGCTGCTGGTGGACGAGGCGGGGCAGGCGGTGCCCTCGCACGCGCTGGGCGCCGTCTGGCGCGCCCGGCGCGTGCTGATGGTGGGCGACCCGATGCAGGTCGAGCCGGTCATCAAGATGGATCGCACGCTCGACCTGGCCATGCTCACTTACCACGGCGCGCCGCCGCAGCACCTGTTGACGGCCCATTCGGCCCAGCACCTGGCCGACCGCGGCAACCGCCATGGCGCCAGCGTGGTCCAGTACGACGGCAGCGCGCTGTGGGTGGGCGCGCCGCTGCGCGTGCACCGGCGCTGCGTCGAACCGATGTTTTCGCTGGCGAACCGGATCGCCTACAACGACAGCATGGTGTCCGGCCTGGCCGGCGCCGACGAAGAAGCGGCCAGCGCGGCGCGGCCGCTATTGGGCCCCTCGGGCTGGCACGACGTGCGCGGCGCCGACTTCGACCAGCATTACAGCGCGGCCGAAGGCAATGCGGCGCTGGCGATGGTGAGCGCGTATGCCCGCCACGGCTGGGTCGACGGGGCCGACGGCTTGCCCGACCTGTTCCTCATTTCGCCGTTCAAGTCGGTCGCCGACGAACTGCACAGCGCCTTGCGGCGCCGCGCGGGCGCCTGGGCGGCGGGCGTGGACGAGCTGGTGCTGGCGGCGTGGCTGAAAAGCCACGTGGGCACGGTGCACACGTTCCAGGGCAAGCAGTGCGAATCGGTGGTGTTCGTCCTCGGCGGCGGCACGGCCGGCGCGCGCAACTGGGCGGGCAGTCGCCCCAACCTGATCAACGTCGCCGTCACCCGCGCCCAGCGGCGCCTGTACGTGATCGGCGACCGCCAGGCGTGGTCGCAGACGGTGTTTGGCAAGATGCTGGCCGAGGCCTTGCCGGCGATCGGGCCCCAGGCGCCGCCCGGGGGCACGGCGGTGTAAGATCGGGGCTCACCGTCAATGGAGTCCTTTCATGCCTGCTCTGTTCGCTCCCAAGGCTGCGCAAACCCGGCCGCCGATGCTCACCGCCCTCATCAAGGTGTTTGGCGTGACCGCACTGCTGCTGCTCATTCCCATGGCAGCCATGCAACTGAGTGAGGAAGTGCGGTGGGGCATCGGCGACTTTGCCGCCGCGGCGGCGCTATTGGCCGCTACCGGCAGCGCATACGTGATCGCGGCGCGGTACCTGGCCAGTGCCAGGGCGCGCATGCTGGCAGGCGGCGCCCTGGCCGTCGTGATGCTGGTGGTGTGGGCTGAACTGGCCGTGGGACTGCTACGGTAGCAGCCCGTCGGCACAGGCGCTGATCACACGTTCTTCAGCACGCTCCTGTAAAACAGGTCGAGCCGCTGGTCGAGTTCGTGCTCGACCTGGGCGGGCGCCACCGCGGCAGGCGCAAACAGCATGCGCTCGTAGGGGTCGCCGATGATGCAATTCATCAGGTAGACGGGCAGCAGGGTGACGTCGAGTTCATCGCGCAGCTGGCAGCGGATGTCGGCGCGCGAGAAAAATGCCAGCAGCATCTTGCGCGTCTGCTGCGGCCCCCCTTCAAAAAAGGTCTGCGCCAGTTCCGTATTGGCGGGCGCGTCCGCCACCACCATGCGGTGCATGGCCAGTGCTTCGGGACGGCTGATCAGGTCGAGGAAGTGCAGGGCGAAGTCGCGCACGCTTTCCTTCAGGGGGCGCGGGTCGGCCAGCATTTCGTGGGGCCGGTAGAATTTTTCGCGATTCGCTTCCAGCACCGCCGTGAGCAACCCCGCCTTGCCGCCGAACTTGACATAGATGGTGCGCACGGCCACGTGGGCTTCGCGCGCCAGCATCTCCAGGCTGACGTTGGGATAGCCGTGCTTGATGAACAGGGCGCCCGCCGTGTGCACCAGTTCCTGCTGGCGCGCGGCCCGATCGCTGCTGCGGGGGCGCCCGGCGGCGCACTTGACGGCGGCGCATTTGCTGTCGTCGTCAGGCGCGACGGTAAGGGGGGAGTCGGTAGTCATGGTCAGACTGTAGACCAAAATAAAATGAAATGCAATCGTTTCATTTCTTGACTTCGCCATTTATCTCACGAATAATGCCTCTCTTCTAATGTCGATCATTCACCCGGAGTTTCCATGTCTGCCAACCTCAACAAAGCCGATCCCCAGCCGCTCGCCGCCGTTGCCGGGGGGCAGGACGCCCCCGCCGCCGCGCCCGCCAAGGCGCCGCCCAACAAGCGCGTGATCGGCATCGTCGCCGTGATCGCCCTGATCGCCATCGGCGTGGGCGGGCGCATGTGGTACCGCAGCCACTACTATGTGGAAACGGAGAATGCCTTCGTTTCCGGCCACGTCACCCCGGT
Source organism: Massilia sp. DWR3-1-1 (assembly GCF_049898325.1). Lineage (NCBI taxonomy): Bacteria > Pseudomonadati > Pseudomonadota > Betaproteobacteria > Burkholderiales > Oxalobacteraceae > Massilia > Massilia sp. DWR3-1-1. The sequence continues at coordinate 56,101 of NZ_JAFCXL010000002.1, forward strand.
GTCGTCGCGCGTGTCGGGCGTGGTCACCCGCGTGCTGGTCGAGGACAACCAGGTCGTCGCCGCCGGCGCCGTCATCGCCGAACTCGATCCGGCCGACCAGGGCGTGAAAGTCGAGCAGATCCAGGCGCAGATCGCCAGTGCCGAGCAGCAGGTGCTGCAGGCCGACGCCACCATCGCCCAGACCCGCGCCCAGGCCAGCGCCGCCCAGTCGCAGGTGGTGCAGTCGCAAGCGGCCCTGCAGCGCACGCGCCAGGACGCCGAGCGCTTCGGCCAGCTCTACAACACCCAGATGAAGGCCGTCTCGAAAGCCGAGCTCGACGCTGCCAACGCGGCCCGCGCCGGCGCCACCGCCGACGTCGCGGCGCGCCGCGACAACGTCGTCGCTGCCCAGGCCCAGATCACCGCCGCCCAGTCGGCGCGCGAAGTGCTCAAGGCGCAGGTCAAGGTGCTACAGACCCAGTTGAAGGACGCCCGCCAGACGCTCGGCTACAACCGGGTCATCGCACCGGTGGCCGGCCGCATCGGCAAGCGCAGCGTCGAAGTGGGCGCGCGCGTGCAGCCGGGCCAGCAATTGGCCGCCATCGTCCAGGACGACCTGTGGGTGACCGCCAATTTCAAGGAAACCCAACTGGCCGAACTGGCCCCGGGCCAGCAGGTGCATATCGTGATCGATGCGCTGCCCAAGCACCCGCTGAGCGGCCGGCTGGACAGTTTTTCGCCCGCGTCGGGCAACCAGTTCGCCCTGCTGCCGGCCGATAACGCCACCGGCAACTTCACCAAGATCGTCCAGCGCGTGCCGGTGAAAATCACCCTGCGCCCGGAAGACGTGAAGGCCCTGAACGGCCGCCTGGCGCCGGGCATGTCGGCGCTGGTGGAGATCAAGCTCAATCAGGACAAGCAGCCGGCCGCGGCCGCGCACTGAGCCCGATTGACCCATCAACCATCAAGAGACAACCATGGCCAGCACTGTTGAAACGCCGCGCGGCGTCATGATGCCAGCGCAAGCCGGGCAGAAGGTCGACCTGCGCACCTGGATCGCGGTCGCCGCCGGCATGCTGGGCGCCTTCATGGCGGTGCTCGACATCCAGATCACCAACTCCTCGCTCAAGGACATCCTGGGCACGCTCTCGGCCACCCAGGAAGAAGGCTCGTGGATTTCCACCGCCTACCTGTGCGCCGAGATCGTCGTCATTCCGCTCGCTGCCCTGCTGGTGCGGGTGTTCAGCATGCGCGGCTACATGATCGGCACCACCGCCGCCTTCCTGCTGTTTTCCACCCTGTGCGGCAGCGCCTGGAGCCTGCAGTCGATGATCATCTTCCGCATGCTGCAAGGTTTCACGGGCGGCGCCCTGATCCCGATGGCGATGACGCTGGTGATGGCCAAGCTGCCGCCCTCGAAGCGCGCCGCCGGCATGGCCATTTTCGGCCTGACCGCCACCCTCGCGCCCACCATGGGCCCCACCCTGGGCGGCTACCTGTCCGAGCTGTACGGCTGGCCGTCGATCTTTTACATCAACTGGGTGCCGGGCCTGCTGCTCATCCTCGGTATCTGGTGGGGACTGGACAAGGAAAAAATCCACCTCGAGCTGCTCGCCAAGGCCGACTGGCTGGGCATCGCCTTCATGGCCACGGGCCTGGCCAGCCTCACCATTTTCCTGGAAGAGGGCAATTCGAAGGACTGGTTCGATTCGAGCTTCATCATCACCTTCGCCGGGCTGGCGCTGGTGGGCATCGTCGGCTGGGTCGCCACCAGCGTGACGCGGGCCGACCCCTTCGTCAACCTGCGCTTGTACGGCGAGCGCAATTTTCTGGTGGCCACCGTGCTGTCGGCCTGCGTCGGCATGGGCCTGTACGGCGCCTCGTTCCTGCTGCCGCTGTACCTGGGCCAGATCGCCAATTACACGCCGATGCAGATCGGCGAAGTGATCATGTGGGCCGGCCTGCCGCAACTGTTCATCATGCCGTTCGCCGCGGCCCTGTCGTCAAAGGTCGACAACCGCATCCTGTGCTCGGTCGGCCTGGCCCTGTTCGGCGGCTCGTGCCTGATGAATGCCTACATGGACGCCAGCACCGGCTACGACCAGCTGCTGTGGTCCCAGGTGGTGCGTGCGCTGGGCCAGCCTTTGATCATGCTGACGCTGTCGAACTTTGCCATGCAGGGCATCGCGCCGAAAGACATGGCGTCGGCCTCGAGCCTGTTCAACATGACGCGCAACCTCGGTGGCTCGGTCGGCATCGCCATGCTGGCGACGGTGCTCACCAACCGCGAGCATTTCCATTCGGCGCGGCTGGGCGAATCGATCTCGCTCTACAGCAGCGCCACCCAGCAGCGGCTCGACCAGCTGACCCAGGCCTTCATCGGCCGCGGTGTCGAAGCGAGCACCGCGGCCAACCAGGCCATTGCCGCCATCGACCGCATCGTGCGCCGTGAATCGTTCGTGATGGCCTATAACGACGGCTTCGTGATCATGGGCACGGTCCTGCTGGCCTGCATCGTCGTGCTGTGGTTCGCCAACAAAGTGAAGTCGCCGGGCGGCGCCGGTGGTGGTGGCCATTGAGCCGGCCGCACCCCCGTCACCGTCCACGCCACAGTAAAAAAACATTAAGAATAGCGAGCCTCCCATGACTACCACGAAAACCCCCCTCTTCGCCCGCAGCGCCGTCGCGCTGGCGGTGTTGGCCAGCGTCGCCCTGGCCGGTTGCAGCACCGTCGGCAGCGCCTTCCACGAGCCGGCGGCCGTTGCCGCGCCGGCCTACCGCCACGCCGCCAGCGGCGCCGACAGCGCCCGCCTGCCGGCCAACTGGTGGAGCGTGTTCAACGACGCCACCCTCGATCAGCTCGAGCAGCGCGCCGTGCGGGACAATCCCGGCGTTGCCGCCAGCGCCCAGCGCCTGTTGCAGGCGCAGGCGCAGCTGGGCGTGTTCCGGGCGGCGCAGGCGCCGACCCTGTCGGTGGGCGGCTCGGTCGCCAACTCGCACAGCTCGAAAGAGACTTCGCAGGCCATCGCGCTGGGTCGCCGCACCATCGAGGGCAATAACTACCAGGTGGGCGCCCAGCTGTCCTATGAGCTCGACCTGTGGGGCCGCGTGCGCCGCGTGGTCGAAGCGGCCGACGCCCAGGCGCTGGTGGCCCAGGACGACCGCGACGGCGTCATCCTGCTGCTGTCGGCCCAGGTGGCCGGCACCTACTGGCAATTGCGCGGGCTCGATACGGAAATGGCCATCGTCAAGCGCGCCCTCGCCACCCGCCTCGAGTCCGAGCAACTGATCGAGGCGCGCTTTAACGGCGGCCTGTCGAACGAGCTCGATCTGTCGCGCGCGCGCGTCGAGCGGGCCAACGCCGAAGCGGACGTGCACGAATTGCAGCGCCAGCGCAACGCGCTCGAGCACGCGCTGGCGACCCTGGCCGGCCTGTCGCCGTCGGCGCCGCTGATCGCCGCCATCGGCAGCGCCGAGCTGCCAGCGCCGCCCGCCATCCCCGTCGGCCTGCCCGCCAGCCTGCTGGCGCAGCGTCCCGACCTGGCCGCCAGCGTGGCCGGTCTGCGCGCCTTGAACGCCCAGGTGGGCGTGGCCGAAGGGGCGTTTTATCCCTCGCTGAGCCTGACCGGCAATTTCGGCTACGCGTCGGAAAACCTGAAAAACCTGGCCAGCGGCTCGGCCCGCCAATTTTCGGCCGGTCCGCTGTCGATCTCGCTGCCGATTTTCGATGGTGGCCGCAACAAGGCCAACCTGGCCGTGGCCAAGGCGCGCTACGACGAAGCGGTGGCCAATCACCAGTCGCGCCTGTTGACGGCCTTGCGCGAGGTGGAAGACGCCTTGTCGGACGTCGAGCAGCGCCAGTTGCAGGCGCAGGCCCAGGCGCGGGCCGGCAGCGCCGCCGCGCGTGCCTTGCTGGTGGCGCAGGCGCGCTTTGAACGGGGCGTGTCGAACTACCTCGACGTCACCGACGCCCAGCGCAGTTCGCTTGCCGCCGATCGCGCCGCCGCTGCCATCGCCACCCAGCGCCTGCTGGCGGCGGTGGCGGTGGCCCGTTCGCTGGGCGCCGGCTGGCAGCAGCAGGCGCCGCTGGCGACGATTGCGCAGGGACCGCAGGCCGGCCAGCGCTGATGGGCTGAGCTGCATCGGCCCCATCGCAGTAACGGAAAGGCAGCTCTGCAACAGAGCTGCCTTTTTTTCATGCAACTTGCCGTTCTTTCCATCCACAAAAACAAATCCGGGCGGACGACTCGATTCCCCTCAAGACTGGCCGATAGGCATTGCATGGACTTATCGAGGACCGTGCCATGTTCAAGTCGATGTTTGCCGCGATCGTTTGCCTGTGTGCCCACGGCGCCGGCGCCGCCACCCTGACCGCGCAGGAGACCCGCTGGTTGCAGGCGGCCGCCCCCGTGCTGGCGTATTCGCAGGAACTGAAGTTACCGATCGATATCGTGGTCCAGCCCGCGGCCGGCCCGAATGACGTGCCCATCGCCATGGGTTTTGATGGACAACGCTGCAAACTGGTGCTGTCGATGCGCGGCAACGACGACGCCGACGCCATCCTGGCCGACGCCGCGCCCGAACAGCGGGCCACGATGATCGAAGCGATGGTGGCCCATGAAGTGGGGCATTGCTGGCGTTACGCGCACGGCGTCTGGCACGCGCTGCCGGCCGGCTTCATCGACGGCGCTGCCGGCAGCGCACCCGAAGAAGCGCGCCTGGCCGCCTTGATTCGCGAAATGCGCGAGATGCGCCGCGAAGAAGGATTTTCCGACCTGGTGGCGCTGGCGTGGACGGCGCGCCGCCATCCGCGCCACTACCAGGCCGTGCGGGACTGGCTGGCCGGCCTGCGCCAGGCACAACCGGTGCCGCGTGGCGGCCACGACACCCTGGCCTGGGTGGCGCTGGCGGCCGATCCCGCCGTGTTTGCCTTGGGTGCGACGCCGTTCGATGCCGTCGACGGCGTGTGGCTGGCGGGATTGCGGCGCGACGACGCCGACCTATAAGAACCGGCTCCAGGGCTGGCCCTGGACAGGCGTGATTGTCATGGTAAATCCGATAAGTGTACGATGCCGCACAGATTGGCCGGGCCAGCCGGCGTCTAATGGGGGCATACAAGCACAGTCAAGGAACCACCATGCAAAGCACATTCAAAACGACCATCCTGGCAACCCTGCTGGCCACCGCCATGAGCGCCAGCTACGCCGCCGCGCCCACCGCCGCCCTCAATCACGACCCGGCGACCTACCGCAACGTGACGCAGAAAGCGGCCGCCGACTTCAAGCTGGCCACCAATGCCTGCAAGGACATGAGCGGCAACGCCAAGAACGTCTGCATGGAAGAAGCCAAGGCGGCCCGCGCGCACACGGAAGCTGACGCAGTGGCCCAGTACAACAACACCAGCGCTGGCCGCGCCAAGGCCAGGAACGCCGTCGCCGACGCCGATTTCGCCGTTGCCAAGGCCAAGTGCCAGGACGCCAGCGGCGCCGAAAAAGACAGCTGCCTGGCCAATGCCGGCGCCGTGCACACGGCCGCCATCGCCGAAGTGAAGGCGGACCGCGCCGTCGCCGGCGCCACGCCCGTCACCACCGCGCCCGCGCCGGCCGGCAGCGCCGCCGCCGCCGCCGTCGAAAAATGCGCGGAAGTGGCCGGTGCCAGGACTGGCTGCCTGATCGACAACCGCAGCGGCGCCGTCACCACCCTCGGCGCCACCACCACCACCACCACCACGGTGGCGCCGATGTCTTCTGAAAAAATCGCCGACCAGGGGCGCGCCGCCGCCGCCACCGTGGTCGAAAAAACCAGGGAAGTCGCTGCCACCGTGGCCGAAAAAACCCGTAGCGCCGTCGCCAGGACGGAAGTGGCCGCAGACAAGGCGGAAGTCAAGTCCGCGGTCGCGGCCCGCAAGACCGGCGTGGTCGTGGCCGATTCGGTCATCACCACCAAGGTCAAGGCCGATATCTTCAAGGAGCCCGAACTGAAATCGATGGCGATCCACGTCGAGACGGAGAAGGGCGTGGTCATGCTCAGCGGCTTCGTCGATGCGAAAGCCGATGCGGACAAGGCGGTCACGCTGGCCCGCAATATCGAGGGTGTGACGAGTGTAAAAAGTGCGATCAAAGTAAAATAAAGCGATCAAACGACCGGCGAGATGACCGGCCGGGCCCGGTGATTTTCCAGGTGGACGCAAGGCCAGGCGCGAGCGGTGTTCGCGCCGGGCAATGGCGGATCGCTCAGGGCCGCTGTCGGGTTTCCACACAATGCTTGCGTCTGCGATTCGTTTCGCGGGGCAGGCATTTTTTGTTGACTGGCGGGGCAGGCCTCGGGCGCCGGCGCTGGCGTATAATTTTGCGGTGAACAGACTAGAAACCTTCGGCCTTATTGCCGCGCAAGCCGAGCGTGGCGAGATCAGCTTTCCGACCAGCGTCAATGCCGTGCTGCGCCTGCAGCGCGCGCTTGACGACCCCGACTGCCATCTCGACGAAGCCATCAAGCTGGTGCTGGGCGAACCGCAACTGGCGGCGCGCACGGTGGCGCTGGCCAATTCGGTCGCCTATGGCGGCGGCCATGGCGGCATTGCCGTCACCAATGTGCGCGCCGCGCTGGGCCGCACCGGCATGCGCAACCTGCAACTGCTCGTTGCCAGCCTGGTGGTGCGCCAGTTCGGCAGCCGCATCGTCAACCGCGAGCTGCGCGCCAAGGCCGAGCAGCTCTGGCAGCACACCGCCCACGTGGCCGCGCTGGCGCGCGTGCTGGCGCAACGGGTGACGTATGTCGATCCCGATACCGCCGTCTTTGCCGCCATCGTCCACGAGGTGGGCGCCTTCTACCTGCTCTCGCGCGCCGATGAATTTCCCGGCCTGCTCGATGCCGACCCGGAAAACTGGATCGCCCTGTGCGAAGAGGTGGTCAGCGCCGAGGTACTGCGCAAGCTCGCCGTGCCGCCCGTGGTGGCCGAGGCCATCGGCGGCTTGCGCCATGGCCTGATGGGCATGCCGCCCGTCAGCCTGCTCGACACCCTGCTGCTGGCCAACGCGCTCGCGCCCGTGGCCTCGCCGCTGGACGCGTCGCCGCGCGTGCCCGACGGCATCGTCCACGAGCACAGCGCCCTTGACCTGGTGTTTGACCGGGCCAGCATGGACAGCATCCTCGCCGAAGCGGCCGAACAGCATCGCCAGATGAGCGCGGCGCTGCTGGTGTAAGTATTTAAAGGCGGATGCTGGCGAACCAAGTCGTAAGGATTAGGTCAAAAACCACACCCTTGCCGTGAGCTCGCCATGCATCGCCTGGATTTGCAACAATTGCCCTGTATTACGCTCGACGCCGGCGGCGCCGTCACCAGCTGGAACGCACAATGGGCCGCCGCGCTGGGCGAAGCCGATCTGGCGGGGCTGCGTCCTTGGCTCGAGTTGTTGCATGCGCCGCCCGGCGACCGCGGCGGCGACCGCGTCGGCAAGCACGTCGATGTCCACATCGGCCCCGCCGGCGCCAGTGTGCGCAGCATGCTGTTCCAGCCGCTGCTGGGGACCGACGGTGCGCTGCGCCAGTGGCTCGGTTATCTGCTGCCCTTGCCGGTGGCGCGCAGCCACCGCGAGCTCATCGAGGAACTGCCGCTGCGTACGCTGATCAAACTGGGCAGCAACCTGTTTTTCGTCGTCGACGACGAGGGCAAGCTGGTGCTGTGGAACCGGCGCGTCGAAGACACCGCCGGCCGCAACGCCGACGCGCTGCGCGACAGCCCCGTCAGCGCGCTGTTCGCGGCGGCCGACCAGGCGCTGGTCGAGCAGCAACTGGTGCAGGTGTTGCAGTGCGATGCCGAAATCCAGCTCGAAGCGCAGCTCGCCACGCCCACCGGCACCATTCCCTACATGATCTGGGGCTCGCGCCTGCATTGCGAGGGCCGCTATTACATGGTGTCGATGGGCATTGATATTTCCCAACGGCGCCAGGACGAGCAAAACCTGCGCCTGCGCGAGCGTGCCTTGCACGCGAGCACCAACGGCATCGTCATCACCCGCGTTGGCGGCGCCGATAACCTCATCGAATACGTCAATCCCGCCTTCGAAGCCATGACCGGCTACAGCGCCGCCGAAGTATTAGGACGCGATTCGCGCTTCATGGCGGCGCCTGGCGTCGACCAGGGCGAGCGCGACCGCTTGCGCGAGGCCATCCTCAAGCAGCGCGGGCACAGCGTGGTGTTTCGCAACCGCCGCAAGAATGGCGAAATATTCTGGAATGAACTGAGCGTCACCCCCGTGGCCGATGAGCGGGGCACCGTCACCCACTTCGTCGGCGTGCTCAACGACATCACTGCCAGCAAGCAGCACACCACCACGCTCGAACACGAGGTCAACCACGATGCCCTTACCGGCCTGGCCAACCGCAACCTGCTATGGGACCGCATCGGCCAGGCCCTGTATCTGGCGCAGCGCAACAAGTCGCTGGTGGCAATCCTGCTGGTCGACCTGAACAAATTCAAGGACATCAACGACAGCCTGGGCCACGATGCGGGCGACGAAGTGCTCAAGGTGGTGGCGCGGCGTCTGCAGGCGTCGGTGCGCGAAAGCGACACGGTGGCGCGCCTGTCGGGCGACGAATTCGTGCTGGTGCTGAGCAACCAGCCTTCGCTGCGCTACACCTTGCGCATGGTCCAGCGCGTGCGCGCCAGCCTGGCGAAAGCGGTCATGTTTGAAGGCAAGGAAGTCACCGTGTGCGGCAGCATCGGCGTGAGTCTCTATCCGCATGACGCCAGCACCCCGTTCGACCTGGTGCGGGCGGCCGACACCGCCATGTACCATGCCAAGGCGGCCGGCGGCAGGGACGTGCACTTCTTTTCCGCGGCCATGAAGTCGACCACCGAGGCGAAACAGAAAATGGAGTCGGACCTGCGCTACGGGATCGCGCGCGACCAGTTATTTCTCATGTTTCAACCCCGCATCTGCCTGCACACGGGCGGCATCTGCGGCGTCGATGCGCTGCTGCGCTGGCGCCATCCCGAACTGGGGGTGCTGCTGCCCACCGATTTTCTCGCCGACGCCGAAGAAAACGGCCTGATCGTGCCGCTGGGCCAGTGGGTGCTCGAGCGCGTCTGCCACACCTTGCAGCGCTTCAAGGTGCTGGGGTTTCCCCACCTGCCCCTGTCGATGAAGTCGGCCTACCGCGAATTCGTGCAGGAGAATTTCGTCGACCATATCGGCGAGCGCCTGGCCGCCTTCAAGGTCGCACCGGCCTGCCTCGAACTCGATTTGCGCGAGGCGCACCTGATGCGCAATCCCCACCTGGGCAGCACGCTGGCGCGCCAAAGCGCCGAACTGGGCATTCGCCTGGGTGTCGACGACGTGGGCGACGGCGAATCGAATCTCGCCTATCTGCACCACTTGCCGCTTCACCATATCCGCATGGCACATGCACCCGTGCGCGACATTTCCACCGCCGAGGGCAGCGGGGCGCTGGCGCGCTGCATCATCGGCCTGGGCCACAACCTCAATGTCAGGGTGATCGCCAAGGGGGTCGAAACGCCCGGGCAACGGGACTTCCTCGCCGCGCAGGGCCGCGACGAAATGGAAGGCCATTTCTTCAGCGTGCCGGTGGAGCAGGACGCGCTCGAACAGATGCTGGGGGCGCTGGCGGACTGAACCTGCGAGAGGTGCCGGCGCCGCCGTCCCGTCAGGCCAGGCGCAGCGCCTTTTGCACGGCGCCCTTGAGAGCGTCGAGGTCATACGGTTTCAACAGGTGCACGGCGTCCTTGAACGGGGTGTCGCCGCCCCTGCCGGAGGCGAAGACCACCGCCATGCCCGGTTTCATCTGGCGGGCGCGGGTGGCCAGCATGTCGCCGGGGATGCCGGGCAGCTGCAGGTCCGTGATGAGCACGTCGGCGCCGTCCTGGGCCAGCAGCGCGAGCGCCGCTTCGGCGTCGCCCGCCTGCGCCACCTCGTAGCCGACATGCTCGAGCAGCTCGGCCGTCATGGCCCGCAGCGGCGCGTCGTCCTCGACCAGCAGGATGCGCACGGGCGCGGCCGGCGCGCCGGGCTGCTCGCCCGCGCGCGGCGCGCCGGTGGCCAGCGCCAGTTGCTGCTGCTTGTGCGCGAGCACCTGGCGGATTTTTTGCGCCAGCGCCGCCCGCGTATAGGGCTTGCCCAGCAGGTCGACGCCCGCATCGAGCCGGCCGCCGTGGACGATGGCGTTTTCCGTGTAGCCGGAAGTAAACAGCACCGCCAGTTGCGGCAGCAGTTCGCGCGCCTTGCGCGCCAGCTCGGGACTGCGCAGGGGGCCGGGCATGACGACGTCGGTAAACAACAGGTCGATCGGCATGCCGCTGGCGACGATGGCCAGCGCGCTGGTGGCGTCGCCCGCCTTGAGCACGCGGTAACCGAGTTCGCCCAGCAGCTCGACGACGGTGTTGCGCACGTCCTCGTCGTCTTCGGCCACCAGGATGGTTTCGCTGCCACCCGTGATGGGCTGCACGGGGGCCGGCACGGCCGCCTGTTCCGCCTCGTTCGAGCGGGGCAGGTAGATCTTGACGGAGGTGCCGTTGCCCACTTCGCTGTAGATCTTGATATGGCCGCCCGATTGCTTGACGAAGCCGTACACCATCGACAAGCCCAGTCCCGTGCCCTTGCCCTCGGGCTTGGTGGAGAAGAAGGGTTCGAAGGCCTGCTGCAGGACGGCCGGGGCCATGCCGGCGCCCGTGTCGCTCACGGCGATCATCACGTACTGGCCGGCGCCCACGTCGTCGTGGGCGCCGGCGTAGGCGTCGTCGAGGGTGGCGTTGCTCACCTCGATGGTCAGCTTGCCCCTGCCGTCCATGGCGTCGCGCGCGTTGATGCACAAATTGAGCAGGGCGTTTTCGACCTGGGCGGTATCGACCAGCACGTTCCACAGGCCGGCCGCGATGACCGTCTGCAGTTCGATCTCTTCGCCGATGGTCCGGTGCAGCATGTCGTCCATGCCGGCCACGTAACGGCTCAGTTTGACGACGCGCGGCTCGAGCGCCTGGCGGCGGCCGAAGGCGAGCAGCTGGCTGGCCAGTCGGGCGCCACGGGTGACGCCACCGATGGCGTTTTCCACCCGCTTGAGCGCGCGCGGATTGCTGGCCACGTCCGACAGCAGCAACTGCAGGTTGCCGGAGATGACCTGCAGCAGATTGTTGAAGTCGTGCGCCACGCCGCCGGTCAGCTTGCCGATGGTTTCCATTTTTTGCGACTGCTGCAAGGCCTGCTCGGTGCGGCGCATCGCCGCCTGCGCCTCGCGCTCGGCGGTGACGTCGCGGCCCACCGCGTGGATATGCTCCTGGTCGGGCGAGGCAGCCCACGAGATGATCCGGTAGCTGCCGTCGTGGTGGCGGTAGCGATTCTCGAACTTGAAGGTGGTCTTGCCCGAGGCCAGGCCGGACACTTCGTCGAGCGTCGCGGCGATGTCGTCGGGGTGCACCAGTTGCAGGAAGGAGCTGCCGGCCACTTCCGCCTCGCGCCAGCCCAGCAGCGCCGTGAAGGCGGGATTGACCGCTTCGATGGTGGCCTGGAAGTCGGCCACCAGCATCAGGTCGGTCGAGAGCACCCACATGCCGTCGCGTTCGGCGGTACGCTTGCGGATCTCGGCCGACAGCATGTCGTTCATGTTCGCCAGCAGCAGCGAGGCGAGCTTCTGGTCTTCGATATCGGTGTTGGTGCCGACCCAGCGCTGCACCACCCCGGCCGCGTTCCTGACCGACTGGGCGCGCGCGATGTGCCAGCGGTAGGCGCCGTCGGCGCGGCGCAGGCGGAACTCGCGTTCGTAGCCGACGCCGCTGGCGCAGGCGGCCTGCCAGGCGCTGGCGGTGTCGGCCAGGTCGTCCGGGTGCACCATCGCCGCCCAGTTGCCGCCATCGAGCGCGCCTGGCGCGACCCCGGCGTAGGCATACACCATGTCGTTGAACCAGTTGAGCACGCCGTCGGCGGGCGCCGCCCAGACCTGGTTGGGCAGCGCCTGCGCCAGCGCGCTGAAGATATGGCTGTTCTCGCGGGCGGCGTTTTCGGCCAGCACGCGGGCGCTCACGTCCGAACCCTGCACGAAGATGCCGAACACCTGGCCGTCATCGTTGCGCATGGGCTGATAGATGAAATCGAGGAAGCGTTCGCGCGCCGGCGCCAGCGCGGTGGCGGGGCTGCGAAAGGCGACGGCGTTGCCAAAAAACGGCTCGCCGCTGGTGTACAGGCCATCGAGCAGGGCGACAAAGCCCTGTTCGGCGGCCTCGGGCAGGGCGGCCGCCACCGATTTTCCGATGATCTCGCGGTGGCCCGCCAGGCTGTGATAGGCCTCGTTGGCCAGGGTGATGACGTGCTCGGGTCCGCTCAGCATGCACATGAAGCCGGGCGCCTGGGCGAACATCGCTTTCAGGCGCGCCATTTCGCCCTGCTGATAGCGCTCGGCGCGCACCCGCGCCGTGGTTTCGACGACCACGGCGATTTCGCCGATCGGCCGGCCGTCGTCGCCGTAGGCGGGCGAGTAGTCGAGATTGAACCAGGTGGTCTGCGCCACGCCGTCGCGCTGCAGCACCAGTTCCTGGTCGCGGTACGACACCGTTTCGCCGGCCAGCACGCGCGCCAGGATGGCCGTGTTGAACTCGGCCAGCTCCGGCCAGGCCTGGGCCACCTTCATGCCCAGGGTATGCGGATGCTTGTCGCCGGCGATGGCGGCGTAGGCATCGTTATAGATCATCACGCCGTCCGGCCCCCACAGGGAGGCCAGGGCGATGGGCGCATGGAGCAGGAACGTCACCAGCGCGCGCTGGCTGGCCGGCCAGGCGTCGATGGGGCCGAGGGCGGTGCCGGACCAGTCGAAATCGCGTACCAGCCCGGTCATGGAAGGCGTGGCGGGCAGGTGGGGCGGCAAGTCGGCGTTATTCGGCATAGAAGAGGCGGAGTCAAGCGGTCGGGGGAGGGCCGATTATACGGGATAGGGGCGCGCGCACAGCAGCCCTGGCGGGTGGCCGATGCTGCGCCGCCACGCACTGCGACAGCTTGAACTTTGCGCGGTTCTGTCGCCCAGTTCAACACCATCCGGGAAGGGCGCGACCGATCCCGCCTCCTGACGTTATTTTTAATGCGATTCTCGGCCCAGGTGTGACATCTGCGGAAGCTGCTGGAGCATCGCCACCTTGAGCCCGCTGACGCGTGAGTGCTGCCTTGGCCGTATTTGGCCGCGGCTGCGGCAGGGTGCGCAGGTAAGCGATTGCGCTTGCACGCAGATCGATCAGGATGTGCACGAGCACCGGCAGGAGCAGGTAGTCGATGCCGTCGAGCTGGCCGGTCATGAAACGCCGCGTCCCGGCATGGAAAAACGCCACGATCACGGGCAGTACAAGGCCGACCATGGCCGTTGGCACGAACGCGGCAAGGAAATCGGACGACACTGGCACTGGCGCGGCGAGCGAGATCCGGCCAGGAACGCGCTGTTGTGGGCGGGAGACTCACCGCCCAGCACGGACTGAGGAGCACGCAAGGTGATAGACGCCAAACGACGGGGGATCCGCCTCGGCGACGCGGCCGCGCGTCGCTGATCTTGAGCGCATCCTTATTGCGACAACATCGGACCGACACGGTCGATCAAACCGGTCTCGCATCTGGTACTGACAAGCGCCCTTGGTGCAGCGCACCCCAAAAGAAAAAAGCCCCCGAACGTAAATTCGGGGGCTTTCTGCTTTACTGCTTGTTCTTGGTAGGCCGTGCGGGATTCGAACCTGCGACCAACGGATTAAAAGTCCGCTGCTCTACCAGCTGAGCTAACGACCCAAGCGAGGCAAAATTATAGCTGATGGTGGCGGATTAAGCTAGGGCTGGAAAACGATATTTGTAAAATCGTTTGCGGACCGGCCCGTTTACGCCAGCGCCGCCGTCACCTTGAGCACCTCGTCGGCCGTCGTCAGCCCCGCCACGATCTTCATCGCGCCGGCAATGCGCAGCGGCTTCATGCCGTCGCTGATGCCCTGGCGGCGCAGGGCGGCCAGGTCCGTGCTCTTGCCGATCAGCTTGCTGAACGGCTCGGTGATGCTGAGCAGCTCGTAGATGCCGCTGCGGCCACGGAAACCCGTCTGGCGGCACGCGGGGCAGCCGACGGGGCGGTAGACCACGGCGGGCCGGGCGATGTCCCAGGCGCCGCCGATGCTGTGCCAGATGGCGTCGTTCAGTTCGCCATCGGGCGACTTGCAATGGGGGCACAGGGTGCGCACCAGGCGCTGGGCCAGCACGCCGATGACGGTCGCTTCGAGCAGGTAATGGGGCACGCCCAGTTCCAGCAGGCGCATGATGGCCGAGGGGGCGTCGTTGGTGTGCAGCGTCGAGAGCACCAGGTGACCCGTCAGCGCCGCCTGGATGGCCATCTCGGCCGTGCCCAGGTCGCGAATCTCTCCCACCATGATGATGTCGGGATCCTGCCGCATCAGCGCCTTGACGCCGTCGGCGAACGACAGGTCGATGCCCGGCTGCACCTGCATCTGGTTGAACGCCGCTTCGACCATCTCGATCGGGTCTTCCACCGTGCACACATTGACTTCGCTCGTGGCCAGCGCCTTGAGCGTCGTGTACAGCGTCGTCGTCTTGCCCGAGCCGGTGGGGCCGGTGACAAGGATGATGCCGTGCGGGCGCTTGGTCAGCGCGTCCCAGCGGAGTGTGTCCTCGACGGGGAAGCCCAGCTCCGGCAGGGTCTTGACCACCACGTCCGGGTCGAAAATACGCATCACCAGCTTTTCGCCAAAGGCCGTCGGCAGCGTCGACAGGCGCAGCTCGACTTCCTGGCCCCCATTCGTGCGCGTCTTGATGCGGCCATCCTGGGGCCGGCGCTTTTCGATGACGTCCATGCGGCCGAGCAGCTTGATGCGCGCCGTCATGGCGATCATCACCACTGCCGGCACCTGGTAGACCTGGTGCAGCACGCCATCGATGCGAAAACGGATGGTGGCGACGTCGCGCTTGGGTTCGAGGTGGATGTCGGAGGCGCGCTGCTCGAACGCGTATTGCCACAGCCAGTCGACAATGTTGACGACGTGCTGGTCGTTGGCGTCGAGTTGCTTGTTGAGCTTGCCCAGCTCCACCAGTTGCTCGAAATTGTTGCGCAGGGCGACGTCCTGCCCGCTCGTCTTGTTGGCGCTCTTGATCGACTTGGCCAGCGCGAAAAACTGCGCGATGTACTGGGCGATGTCGAGCGGGCTGGCAAACACCAGCACGATCTTGCGGCGCGACAGGCGCGCAATTTCTGCTTCCCAGGCGATGCTGAAGGGCTCGGCCGTGGCCACCGTCAGCGTGGTGGCCGTCAATTCGAGCGGCAGGATGTTAAAGCGCGCCGCGTAGCTGGCCGACATGACGTCGGCCACCTGGGTGAAGTCGATTTTCAGGGGATCGATGCGGCAAAACGGCAGCGCCGCCTTGTGCGCCACCCATTCGCACAGGGCGTCGAGCGTCATCTGGCGGTGCGGCGCCCTGGCCGAGATGAGCTTGCACTGGGCCACAGCCGTGAGCGGGTGCATGCCGGCCGCACCGTTCTTGAGGATGCCCTGCGCCTCCGCGTAATGGGCCTTGCTGCCCGCCTTTTCGACGATGCCGTCGGCCAGCAGCCAGGAAAAAATCGCCTGCAGATCGAGGGCGGCGGGACGACTGCCCGGCACGCTGGAGGATACGGTTGCGGCTGGTTTCAAGACGAACTCCCATCTGCGGCGAAGAGAAGGTTTATGGCGCGGCCAACAAACCCTTGAGCCAGGCTTTCGCCGGCAACTTGGTGGCGGCGACGATGGCGGCCGCGCGCGTGGCCAGCGCGGCCCCGTCGATCGTCGGCTTGCTGGCGAAACACAGGGCGACGACGTTGCCGTCGTGGACCTCGGGCAGGCAGATTACGTGCGCAAAGGCGAACTTCATCGCCTTCAGGTTCTTGTTGAAGCTGGGGTGGTCGCCGAACAGGTTCACCGTCATGATGCCGGCCGGCGTCAGGCAGGCGCAGCAGGACTGGTAGAACTCGGGGGTGTCGAGCACGGGCCCCTTGGCGGTGGCGTCGTACAGGTCGCACTGGAGCACGTCGAAGCGGCCCGCGTTGGCGGGATCGTTGACGAAATCGAGCGCGTCCATTTCCAGCACCGCCAGGCGCGGGTCGGGCGGCGGCATCTTGAACATCGATTCGCAGACGGCAATGACGGACGCGTTCAGCTCGACCGCCGTGACCTGCGCGTCCGCAAACGTTTTATAGCAAAACTTGGTGAGGGCGCCTGTCCCCAGGCCCAGTTGGGCAATGTCGCGGGGGGCGTCGATGAACAGCATCCAGGCCATCATCTGCTGGGCGTATTCGAGTTCGGGCCAGTCGGGCTTGCGGATGCGCATGGCCCCTTGCACCCATTCGGTGCCGAAGTGCAGATAGCGCACGCCGTCCTGTTCGGACAGGGTGACGGGGGCGAATTTGGGCTTGCGCGCGGGGCGGCGCGAGGATTCGGCTTGTTCGATGGATTTTCTTCTGATGAGCATAGGGCGACCTGATTCGATCGCCCTATTATCAATGCTGGGGTTCCCCTAGCGCAAGCTCCGCGCTAGTGGTTCAATAGCTCTCTGGCTCGACATTCACGCGCAGGCGCACGCGCTGGCCCGGGTCGCGCTGCATCACGCTGGTGTAGTTGCGGCCATGGTAGTCGTAGGTGACGTCGTAGCCGACCGTGCGCGATTCGTACGCATCGACGTTGCGGCACTGGCGCACGGCCTGTTCCTGCATGACGGTCTGGCCGACCGGGCGGCCGTCGTTGTCGACGCGGTCACCGACCAGGGCGCCGCCGATGGCGCCGGCCGCGGTGGCGGCGGCACGGCCGGAGCCGCCACCGACCTGGTTGCCCAGCAGGGCGCCGGCGATGCCGCCAATGATGGCGCCGCCCGCACTACGCTGTTGCTGTTGCTGGACCGGCTGCTGGACGTAATCGGTACGGCACTCCTGGCGCGGCTGGCGCACTTGCTCGACACGGGGCGATACACGCACGACACGGCCGTAGTCCTCGAACTCGACAGCGTGCGCCAAGGGAAGGGCAGCGACGCCCAAGACGGTCATCAGCAGTTTTGCGTGCATCTTCATATCAGCCTCGTAGGTGGAATCGTGAAACAGGTTAGCCAAATCGGCCATGTTTGTATACTAGCGCGTTGGTCGTACCAGTTAAGTCCATTGTGGCAACAAAATGTAACAAGGCGTCAATACGAGGGCACACAATCCGTGCGTAAATGAATCTGTTTTTTTACAAATATTTCGCCGACGATCACATTCGGGTTGATTCAGTTACCACAAAACGTTACCCTTACTGGAAAACAGTGGGCGCGTTGGCGCCAAGCAACGATATTGGGAGAAACGCGTGGTCCGTGACGACGACGCACGCACGCACGAGAACGCCACGTCATACCACCGGTTATCCGGGCCGATCTGAGGGAAAAATGAGTTTGTTGCTAACAGTGCCGCCACATCTTGTGCAGTCCATTCGCGCCTTTCGCGTCAACGAACTGCAGGAGGAGGCCGCGCGCCTGGGACATCACTTTCTGTATGCCCACTGTGCCGATGCGCTGACCAAGCAGCAGGTCTGTGCCCGCATCGGCGAGAGTTTCTATTTTCCCAAGCCATGCAGCAAGAATTTCGATGCGCTGCGCGAATGCCTGACCAACACCATCCACAATGCGGGGCCCCAACCGGGTTTCCTGGTGGTGCTCGAGCAACTGCCGAACACGCAAAAATTCGACAAGGAAGCGCGCGAAACCCTGCTCGACGTGTTTCGCGACGCGGCCGATTTCTGGGCCGAGAAAAAAGTCCCGTTCCGCGTCTTTTACTCGTTCGAATAGCGCAGGAGGGGGTGGTGCGCGCGTGCTGCGCTGCAACATAATGCGCGGCGTTTCTTGGTCCGGCCTGCTGGCCGGGTTACAATGCGCGCTATGAAAAACATCGTGATCCTCATTTCCGGCGGCGGTAGCAATATGGCGGCCATCGTGCGCGCCTGTGCGGCCGAGCAGTGGCCGGTGAAGATTGCCGCGGTGATCAGCAATAAAGCGGACGCGGGCGGCTTGAAATTTGCCGCCGAGCAGGGTATTCCCACCGTGGTGGTGCCCAATACCGCCTACGCCAGCCGCGAGCTGTTCGACGCCGCCCTGCGCGACGCGATCGACCAGTTCGCGCCGGACCTGGTGGTGCTGGCCGGCTTCATGCGCATCCTGACGGCGCCGTTCGTGGCGCACTACGCCGATCGCATGCTCAATATCCACCCGTCGCTGCTGCCGAAATACCCGGGCCTGCACACGCACCGCCAGGCGCTGGCCGCCGGCGACGCCAGGCACGGCGTCACGGTGCACATCGTCACCGCCGAACTCGACCACGGACCCGTGCTGGGCCAGGCCGAGATCGACATCTTGCCTGGTGACACAGAACAAACCCTGGCAGCTCGCCTGCTGATCGAAGAACACCAGCTCTACCCGCGCGTGATCCGCAGTCTGATCGAACAGCGCCGCCGTCCCACCCCACACTAGTCGTCAATTAAGGAACATCATGAGATTGCCTCCAGCGATCCTCGCCAATACCGAAGAGGTATTGCGCGAGATCTTACGTTTTACGTCGCCCGCCGACACAACCTTGTCGCGTTACTTCAAGGATCACCCGCGGCTCGGTTCGCGCGAACGGGGCGCCGTCGCTGAAGGCATCTATGCCATCTTGCGCAACAAAAGCTTTTTCACCGACTTCGCCGAAGCGGGCCAGAGCCCGACCATGCGCCGTCTCACCATCCTCGGCCTGGCCGAAGCGGTGGGTGTCGATTCGCTGGGCGGCCTGACGGAAGAAGAAACCGAATTTCTGAACCGCATCGCCCAGATCGACCGCACGCTGATGCCCGCGCAAATGCAGTCGAACCTGCCGAAATGGTTGTTCGACAAATTCGTCGCACAGTACGGCGAAGCCGAAACACTGGCGCTCGCGCATGCGCTGAACCAGCCGGCGCCGCTCGACTTGCGCGTCAACACCATCAAGGCCACCCGCGACGAAGTGGTGGCGCGCCTGCTCGAGGCGCCGATTGCCGCCGAGCCCACCCCGTATGCGCCGCTGGGTCTGCGCGTGCTGAAAAAGCCCTCGCTGCAAAATCTGCCCCTGTTCAAGGAAGGCGCCATCGAGGTGCAGGACGAGGGCAGCCAGGTGCTGGCGCAGATCGTCGGCGCCAAGCGCGGCGAAATGGTGGTCGATTTCTGTGCCGGCGCGGGCGGCAAGACGCTGGCGCTGGGCGCGCTGATGCGCAACACGGGCCGCTTGTACGCCTTTGACGTGTCGGAAAAGCGCCTGGCGAAACTCAAGCCACGCCTGGCCCGCAGCGGCTTGTCGAACGTGCACCCGGTGCAGATCGCCCACGAGCGCGACGCCAAGGTCAAGCGCCTGGCTGGCAAGATCGACAAGGTGCTGGTCGACGCGCCCTGCTCGGGCCTGGGCACGCTGCGCCGCAATCCTGACGTCAAGTGGCGCCAGAAGGAAACCGCGATTGCTGAAATGCAGGAAAAACAGGCGGCCATCCTGGACGGCGCCGCCCGCCTGCTCAAGGGCGGCGGCCGCCTGATCTACGCCACCTGCAGCCTGCTCGACGAAGAGAACGACTGGATCGTCGAACAATTCCTCAAGCAGCACGAGGAATTCACGCTGGTGCCCATGCACCAGGTGCTGGCCGAGCAAAAAATCGACCTCGAGATGGGCGATTACCTGAAAATGCTGCCGCACAAGCACCACACCGATGGCTTCTTCGCCGCCGTGCTCGAGCGTAAACCGTTGCCGCCACGGCCGCCGAAGCCGGTGGAAGGTGAGGACGTCGCCGCTGACGCCGACGCCGCCGACGCGGCCGACGCCTAAGCCCGTCACAGCGTCCGCCCATGCGACTGCCGCAACTGTTATCCGACCTCATCGGTGACCTGCAAGAGCCGGGCGTGCTCTGGCAGGCAGTCGCCATCGTTGCCAGCATGGTGCTGGGCTGGGCACTCGCGCGCGTCATTCGCGCGCAGGTGCGCCAGCGCAGCGCCGTGGCCAACCCCGGCAATGAAGGGCGCAACGCCGCCGTGCGCAGTTTTACCCGCGTGCTGGGTCCGCTGCTCATTCTCGGCGCGCTGGCGCTGTCGCGCTACATCCTCGCGCACTACCAGCACGTCAATATTCTCAACGTGGCGGTGCCGCTGGCCTCCTCGTTCGTGCTGATCCGTACCGCCTTTTATCTGCTGCGCCGCGTGTTCGCCCGCGGCAGTGAGCAGTTGGGCGCAACGTTTCAGACGTTCGAGAAAGTGTTCGCGCTGGTCGTGTGGGTGGCGGTGGCGCTGTACATCACGGGCGTGTGGCCGGACATCCTCCATTACCTGGACCGCACCACCTTGCCCATCGGCCGCAACAAGGTGGCGCTGGCCGACATCCTGCAGGCGGGCGCCTCGGTGGTGGTGCTGCTGATGCTGGCGTTGTGGGCCGGCACTGCGCTCGACGAGCGCCTGATGGGCGTGCAGGGCTTGAACATGTCGCTGCGGGTGGTACTGGCGCGCGTCAGCCGGGCCGTGCTGATCGTCGTCGCCGTGCTGGTGAGCCTGTCGATGGTGGGTATCGACCTGACCGTGCTGTCCGTGTTCGGCGGCGCGCTGGGGGTGGGGCTGGGCCTGGGTCTGCAAAAAATCGCCAGCAATTATGTGTCCGGCTTTGTGATTTTGCTCGAGCGCAGCCTGTCGATCGGCGACATGATCACGGTCGACAAATACAGCGGCATCGTCAGCCAGATCAACACCCGCTACACGGTGCTCAAAGGACTCGATGGGATCGATACGGTGTTGCCGAACGAGATGCTGATTTCCTCGGTGGTGCAAAACCAGTCCCTGTCTTCGCGCAATATCCGCGGCAGCACGGTGCTGACGGTGGCCTACGGCAGCGATCTCGACGTCGTCATTCCGCTGCTCCAATCGGTGGCCGCCGGCGTGCCGCGCGTGCTCGAGACGCCCGGGCCGGGCGTGTCGCTGAACAGCTTCAAGCCTGAAGGCTTCGAGCTCGAGCTGGGATTCTGGATTGTCGATCCGGAAAGCGGCCGTGGCGGCGTGATCTCGGAAATCAATCAGCGCATTTACAGGCTTGTCGAATCAGGCGATATCAAGTTGGCAAAAGCCGCGCTTACTGCAGAGCAAGTCGATCGACAAATCGCCACGGCGCTTGGAAATATCTCACAAACTGTCACGAATTGATCACGTGAAACGTCATTTCCCCTGAAGGAAGCGCGTAAAATGACCGTTGCTGACCGGCTCACCGAAAGTCGGCATGACCTTGGTTCTTAGACGCTACTGGAGAGGTAATGGATTTGTTAAGCAGCATGATGCAAGCGGTACTGGGTTTTCTGGACGGCGGCATCTTTAAACTGTCGGCGTGGCAAGTAGTTGTTTATACGCTCGTTGTAACGCACATCACGATCGCCGCGGTGACGATCTATCTGCACCGCCACCAGGCCCACCGGGCGCTGGAACTGCACGCGCTGCCCAGCCATTTTTTCCGTTTCTGGCTGTGGCTCACCACCGGCCAGGTCACCAAGGAATGGGCCGCCATCCACCGCAAGCACCACGCCAAGTGCGACACCGAGGAAGACCCGCACAGCCCGGTCACGCGCGGCATCAAAAAAGTGTTTTTTGAAGGCGCCGAGCTGTACCGCGACGAGTCGAGAAACCTGGAAACCATGGCCAAATATGGCCACGGCACGCCGACCGACTGGATCGAGCGCAACCTGTACACCCGCTTCAGCATGCAAGGCGTGGCCATCCTGCTGGTGCTCAACATCGCCCTGTTTGGCATCATCGGCTTGTCGATCTGGGCCGTGCAGATGATGTGGATTCCGATCATGGCCGCCGGCATCATCAACGGCATCGGTCACTGGTGGGGCTATCGCAACTACGATTGCGCGGATGCGGCCACCAACATCGTCCCGTGGGGCATCCTGATCGGTGGCGAAGAGCTGCACAACAACCACCACACCTATGCCACCTCGGCCAAGCTGTCGAGCAAGTGGTATGAGTTCGATATCGGCTGGCTGTATATCCGCATCCTGGAAACGCTGGGCCTGGCGAAAGTGCGCAAGATCGCGCCGGAGCCAAAATTCGCGCAAGGCAAGCTGGTCGCCGACTTCGATACCTTGCAGTCCGTCATCGCCAACCGTTATGACGTGATGGCCAAGTATGCCAAGTCCTTCAAGCACGCCTGGCACGAAGAGATCGACCATTTGCGCAACAAGGCGGCGCTGGAAAAGCGTTTCCTGAAGTCTTCGCGCAAGTTGCTGCAACGGGAGCCGGCCAAGCTGGAGCCGTCGCACAAGCTGCAACTGACGGAATTGTTCGAGCACAGCAAGGCGCTCGAAACCATGCACACGATGCGCGTCGAACTGGGCGCCATCTGGGAACGCTCGCACTTTACGCGTGACCAGTTGCTGCACCAACTGCAAGACTGGTGCGCGCGCGCCGAAGCGTCGGGCATCAAGTCGCTGCAGGAGTTTTCCCTGCGCTTGCGCAGCTACGCGTAAGCAAGCGCTCGCTTGAAACAAAAGAAAGGCTCCCGCGGGAGCCTTTCTTTTTGCGCCGGCGCTGATCGTCAGGCCGCCGCCGCCAGCCCCGTTGGTGCGCGCCCGATGCGCATTGCCGGCCACTTCAGGTAGGTGATCGCGCGCCAGACCCACTCGGCCGGGCCGTAACGGAAGTTTGCCAGCCACAGGTGACTAAGGGCAATCTGCGTCGTCAGCAGGCAGGCGGCCACCCCCAGTTGCGCTGCCCGGCCCATGCCGTACAGCGCCATGCCGTGACCGAGGAACAGCAGCGACATCACCAGCGATTGCATGAGGTAATTGCTCAGCGCCATGCGGCCGAACGGTGCCAGCACCTTGATGCGGGACAGCGGTGAGCGGCTGTGCAGCATCAGTACCACCATGCCCACGTAACCGAGGCAGGCGGGCAAGTTGCCCAGCACGTGGAGGGCGTCGGCCAGCATGAAGCCGTCCTGGTCCGCACCGGGCACGTGGCTGGTGGCGATCAGGCTGCCGGCGATGCCCATGCCGATGCCCAGTGGCAGCAGCAGGTAGGCGAACTTGCGGAACAGGGGCAGGTGGGCGGCGGTGTTTTCCATCACCCCGGAACGGATGAACCAGGTGCCGAGCAGGAACATGCCGATCAACAGGGTGGCGAAGCCGGACTCACCGCCAGCGTGCTCAGCAAAATGCGTGGCGCGAAATTTCACCAGTTCGATGTAACTGCCCGAGCTCATCACTTTTTGTTCGACCACCACCTTGTCCGCCTGTTTTTTCAGGCGCTCGGCCTTGTCCTTGGCCGCTTCCGCTTTCTTTTCCGCTTCTGTCTTCGGTGCGACAGCAGCCTTGGCGCCTGCCTTGTCGCTGGCGGCCGGGGCCGGCCTGGCGACGGGCGCTGATGCGCTCGCCACCACGGGGGGGGCCAGTTCGACAGGTTTAAAATAGAAATACAGGCCGCCGGCCAGTTGCATGGTCGCAAACAGGGTAAAAATCGCCACCCCCGCGCGCCATGGACGGGCGGCGACGGGGTCGTGGAATTTTTGCGCCAGCACGGCCAGGATGGTAAACAGCAGGGTGGCGGCAGTGAGCGGACCGCGCGGCTGCACGGGCAGGCCGGGGACGAACCAGAACACCAGCGCGGCGATGGCGGCAATGGTGGCCATCAAGGCAATGCCGAAGGCGCCCGCCGACAGGCGCACGATCTTCTTGTCGCTGCGCAGGTAGAGGGCGACGATGCCGGAGAACGCCAGCGCGAACGCGGCCGTGCCGCCCGCTTCATTGACCCCCGGGATAAAAGCGACGCCGATGGCCAGCACGATCGCCAGCAGCAGCCAGCGGGTCTTGGCGTACAGCACCACCAGCAGGTAGGTGGCGGCGACCGCGTAGCTGAACAGGATGTCGCCGGCGAACAGGAAAATGTGGTGGACGGCGCCGAACACGGCCAGCGCGGCGATGCGCCGCATATACGGCTTGAGAAAGCTGCGCCCGGCCGTTTCGGCGCGCGTGAGCATGACGGCAAAGCCCATGCCGAACAGCAGCGAGAAAATGGTCCAGAATTTGCCGGCGACAAAGTAGGCGACGAAGTAGGACGCCAGCCAGTCGATGCCCGTCAAGCCGGCCGGCATGCCCGTGCCCAGGGTCGACATGGCACGGTTGAAAAACTCGATGTTCATGACGCAAATGCCCAGCAGGGCGAAGCCGCGCACGACGTCGAGCGCGGCGATGCGCTGGCCGCTGGGCACTGGCGCCAGGGCCATCGCGGCGCTGTCAGGTTGGTCCGTGAGGGTGTGCATGGTGATGATCCCGTCATTGAAAGGTTATAGTCCTGTCATGGTAATCCTGCCGCCTGCGCGCCGAACGGGAATCCGACGAAGTGTCGAAAACACGGCGTGGAGTGCGACAGGCGGCGATGGACTCCACTTGCATGATAGGCAATTAACTCTATACTGGCGCATCACTTTCGCTCCGAGGATTTTATGTTGCACGCGCGCCACTGCCTGCCCATCCTGTCGTTCGTCGTGGCCGCCGCCGCCACCGCGGCCCCGCCCACGCAGACCATCAAGGTGGCCGGCCTGGCCCAGGGCGCCGAGATCCTGGTCGACCAGTGGGGCGTGCCGCACATTTATGCGCAAAGCCAGGACGACGCTTTTTTCGCCCAGGGTTTCAATGCCGCGCGCGACCGCCTGTTCCAGATCGACTTGTGGCGCCGCCGGGGGCTCGGTGAATTGTCCGCCGTGTTCGGCCCCGCCTTCGTCGCCCAGGACCGCGCCGCGCGCCTGTTCCTGTTTCGCGGTGATATGCAAAAAGAATGGAAGTCGTACGGGAAGGGCGCCCAGCGTATCAGTGAGCGTTTCGTGGCGGGCATTAACGCCTATATCGATTACGTGGCGCAGAACCCGGCGGCGCTGCCGTTTGAATTCCGGCAGGCCGGCTATGCGCCGGCGCGCTGGCGCGCCGAGGACGTGGTGCGCATCCGCAGCCATGGCCTGACCCGCAACCTGACCGCCGAGGTGGCGCGCGCCGGCGTGGTGTGCGCGGCCAGCCTGGAAGCGGACCTGGTGCGCAGCACCCCGCAGCCACCGTGGAAGACGACGGTACCGGCCGGCCTCGATCCCTGCTTGCCGGCCGGCTTGCTCGACGTGTTCAAACTGGCCACCGACAACGTTTTCTTTGGCAACGACAAATCGATCTCTCAGCGCGATGGCAATGCGGCCGAACCGCTGCGCCTGGCGGGCGCCGACCTCGAGGCGGCCCGCCTGGAGGGCAGCAACAACTGGGTGGTGGCGCCGTCGAAGTCCGCCACCGGCCGGCCCATCATGGCCAACGATCCCCACCGCGCCTATTCCGCCCCGTCGCTGCGCTACATTGCCCACCTGAGTGCGCCCGGCATGGATGTGATCGGCGCGGGCGAGCCGGCGCTGCCCGGCATCTCGATCGGCCACAACGGCACCATCGCCTTCGGCCTGACCATCTTCAGCATCGACCAGGAAGATTTGTATGTCTATGCACTGAACCCGGCCAATCCCGCCCAGTACCAGTACAAGGGGCAATGGGAGGCGCTGCGCGTGCACAAGGAGATCATTGCCGTGAAGGGCGGGGCGGCGGTGCCCGTCGAACTGGCGTTCACCCGCCATGGCCCCGTCATTTTCACGGAGGCGGGCAAGCAGCGCGCGTTTGCCGTGCGCTCGGGCTGGCTCGAGCCGGGCATGGCGCCGTATTTCGGCAGCATCGATTACATGATGGCGAAAAATTTCGCCCAGTTCAAACAGGCCATGCTCAACTGGGGCGCCCCCACCGAAAACCAGGTTTATGCGGACACGGCCGGCAATATCGGCTGGGTGGCCGGCGGCTTGACGCCGATCCGGCCCAACTGGGACGGCCTGTTGCCCGTGCCGGGCGACGGCCGCTACGAGTGGGCGGGCTTCCTGAGCGGCGACAAGTTGCCGTCGAGCCTGAACCCGAAGCAGGGCTGGTTCGCCTCCGCCAACGAAATGAATTTGCCGGCCGGCTATCCCTACAAGGAGCGCAAGATCGGCTTCGAGTGGCCCAACGACGCCCGCAAGGTGCGCATCGGCGAGGTGCTCGCCAGCACCGCGAAGGTGTCGATCGAGGACTCGATGCACCTGCAAAACGACCTGCTGTCGATTCCCGCGCGGCGCATGCTGGCCCTGTTAAAACCGCTCAAGACGGGCGAGCCGAAGGCGGCCGCCGCGCTGGCCCTGCTGCGGGGCTGGAACGCGACCGAGCATGCGCAGTCGGCGCAGGCGGCGCTGTTTGAAATCTGGTGGTCGCGCCACCTCAACCGCGAGTACGCGCGCGCCGTGCTGGACCCGAAATTCGTGCCCGCCGTGAATGCCGTCGACAGCACCGCGATGATGGCGGCGCTCGAGCGCCCGGCCGCGCGCTTCGGTCGCCAGGGCGGCGCGCGGCGCGACCAACTGCTCGTCTCGAGCCTGGGCGCGGCCTGGGCCGACATGGAGCGCCTGGCCGGCCCCGATCCCAAGGCCTGGCAATGGGGCAAGCTGCACTACAGTTATTATGCCCATCCCATGAGCACGATGGGCGACGGCAGCCTGCGCGGCAAGCTCAACGTGGGACCGTTCCCCGCCCAGGGCGGCGCCAACACCGTCAGCCAGTCCAGTTACCGGCCGGCCGACTTCTTGAAGGTCAATGGGCCGTCGTTCCGGGTCGTGGTCGACGTGGGCAACTGGGACAATTCGCGGGCGATGAACACGCCCGGCCAGTCGGGCGACCCGGACAGCCCGCACTACCGCGACCTGGCCGCCAGCTGGGGCAGTGGCAGCTATTTCCCCCTGCTGTATTCGCGCAAGGCCATCGAGGGCGTGACCGAATCGATCATCCGCCTGCAGCCCAGGTGAGGGGACGGCACAATAAAAAAGCCGCTCACTTGCGTGGGCGGCTTTTTTAAAAACGACGACAACGTGATCGGGATTACTTGATCTTCGTTTCTTTGTACATAACGTGCTTGCGTGCCTTCGGATCGAACTTCATGATCTCCATCTTGGCAGGCATCGTGCGCTTGTTCTTGTCGGTGGTGTAGAAGTGACCCGTGCCTGCAGTCGATTCCAGCTTGATTTTGTCGCGGCCAGTTTTTGCCATGATAGCTCCCTAATTAAACTTTGATGCCACGGGCGCGCATGTCGACCAGGACGGCATCGATGCCGACTTTGTCGATGACGCGCAGACCGGCGTTGGACAAGCGCAGGGAGACCCAGCGGTTTTCCGATTCCACGAAAATACGACGATTCTGCAAGTTAGGCAGAAAACGACGTTTCGTCTTGTTGTTAGCGTGGGAGACGTTGTTACCAACCATCGGGCCCTTGCCAGTTACTTCGCAAACACGTGCCATAACGCACTCCTTCAATAAACTTCCGCAATTCGGAAAAACGAGAGTATAGCGTGAAAACTATCGATGAATCAATCACTTGTGAAAAACAATTGTGTCTTGATAATGTCGCTAAATTTAACAATTGCCGTCACAATTGGCCGTGCTCGGCAAACGAGTGGACCTGCAGTCCTGCCACCACGAAATGGTCGAGCACGCGCACGTCCACCAGCGCCAGCGCCCGCGTGAGGGCGGCCGTCAGGCTCAGGTCCGAGCTGCTCGGTTCGGCGCTGCCGGACGGGTGGTTGTGCGCCAGCATCACGCCTGCCGCATTGTGGCGCAGGGCTGCCTTGACCACTTCGCGCGGATAGACGCTGGTATGGGTGAGGGTGCCGCGAAACATTTCTTCGCTGGCGATCAGGCGATTTTTGACGTCCAGGAACAACACGAGGAACACTTCGTGCGCGTGCTGATACAAGCTGGTGCGCAGATAGTGCTTGACGGTGTCGGGCGAGCCCAGCGTGGCGCCCCGTTCAAGCTCCTCGCCGATGGCGCGGCGGGCCAGTTCCATGACGGCGTTCAATTGGGCGAACTTGGCCGGTCCCAGCCCGTGCAGGCGGGAAAATTCGGTGACGGAGGCACCGAACATGGCCTTGATCGAGCCGAAGTGGCGCAGCAACTGTTCGCCCAGTTCGACGGCGCTGCAGCCTTGCACGCCCACCCGCAAAAACACGGCCAGCAGTTCGGCGTCCGACAGCGTGCGGGCGCCGTCGGCAATCAGGCGCTCGCGCGGGCGCTGGCGCACGGGCCAGTCTTTGATCGTCATGGTCGCTCCTCGGTTGTATCCCCGCAGGCAGATTAAACCGAAGCGCGCCGGTCGGCCTTGTTCCGGGGCAGGACCGTTCGGCCCGTGCCGCTGGGTCCGAATCACCATCTGGCTTACAATATCGCTTTGCACGCCAGCCCAATCGCCCCCAACTATCATGACCCAAGCGCCCCTCCCGGTCGTCACCGACGCCGCCTACCTGACCCTGCACTACCGCCTGGCCACCGCCGACGGCACCGACATCGTCAGCACCTTCAATGCCAATCCCGCCACGCTGATGCTGGGGCAGGGCCAGCTGGCGCCGTTCCTGGAGCAGCGCCTGATGGGCCTGGTTGAAGGCAGCCACGAGAAATTCGTGCTGGCCGCCGGCGAAGCCTTCGGCGAGCGCAGCGAAGAGATGGTGCAGGCAGTCTCGCGCGCCACCCTGGACGACAATTCCGCGCCCGGCGCCCAGTACGTGGTGGGCGACCTGGTCGATTTCGCCGCGCCCGGCGGCGGCCGCTTTGCCGGGGTGCTGCGCGAGTTCACCGACACGGGCGCGATTTTCGACTTCAACCATCCGCTGGCGGGCAAACCGCTGGTGTTCGAAGTCAAACTGATCTCCGTGCTGTAATCAAGGACCCCTATATATGGACAGCGAAATCCTTCTGGCCCAGCCGCGCGGCTTTTGCGCCGGCGTCGACCGCGCCATCGACATCGTCGAGCGCGCCTTGCAACAGTTCGGCGCGCCCATCTACGTGCGCCACGAAATCGTCCACAACGCCTACGTGGTGGCGGACCTGCGCAACAAGGGCGCGATTTTTATCGAGGACCTCGACGATGTACCGCCCGGTAACACCCTGGTGTTTTCCGCCCACGGCGTGTCGAAAGCGGTGCGCGAAGAAGCAGCCCAGCGGGGCCTGACGATTTTCGACGCCACCTGCCCGCTGGTTACCAAGGTGCACGTGGAAGTGGCGAAAATGCGCAGGCAGGAGTGCGAAATCGTCATGATCGGCCACCAGGGTCACCCGGAAGTGGAAGGCACCATGGGCCAGGCGGACGCCGGCATGCACCTGGTGGAAACGGTGGACGACGTTGCCACCCTGCAGGTGGCCAATCCGGACAAGCTCGCTTACGTGTCGCAAACCACCCTGTCGGTGGACGACACGGCCGCCATCATCGACGCGCTCAAGCAAAAGTACCCGAACATCATCGAGCCGAAGAAGGGCGACATCTGCTACGCCACCACCAATCGCCAGGAGGCCGTCAAATTCATGGCGCCCCAGGTGGAAGTGGTGATCGTCGTTGGCAGCCCGAACAGCTCGAATTCGAACCGCCTGCGCGAAGTGGCCGACAAGATGGGCACCCCCGCCTACATGATCGACAATGCCTCGCAAATCGATCCCCAGTGGCTCGAAGGCCGCCAGCGCATCGGCGTCACCGCCGGCGCCTCGGCGCCCGAAGTGCTGGTGCAGGCGGTGATCGACCGCCTGAAAGAACTCGGTGCGCGCAGCGTGCGGGCGCTCGAAGGCGTCGAGGAACACGTCACATTTCCTTTGCCCAAGGGCCTGGACGGACCCAAGCGGGTGCAGTGAGCATGATTTTGGGGCAGGGGGCAGGGAAGTTTCGCACCAAGTTGATTCAAGGGAAATAATATTCGGTAGACGGGTGATTTTCCCATGTTAGTTTTTTCAAAACCTCGCTATCATGACGACGCTCGCACTACGCCCCCAGCCGTAGTCGCTGTACAAACCATGTAACACCCGCGTGGCGCGCGTCGCCACACGGGGCGTTTTGTGAATCAGGCGCAGGCCAGGAGCGGCACCTCGGGTAGTCCCCGGGTGCCGTTTTTGTTAGATCTAAAAGAAAGAGAATCCCACCCCATGGATACATTTATCCAACAGATCATCAATGGATTGGTGCTCGGCAGTATGTATGCGCTGATCGCCCTCGGCTACACCATGGTGTACGGTGTTTTGAATCTGATTAACTTCGCCCACGGCGACGTGCTGATGATCGGCGCCATGGTCGGCCTGACCATCCTGAAATTGCTGGAAGTGTTCGCGCCCGGCCTGCCTGGCTATGTCGATCTGTTCATCGCCATTGCCGGCGCCGTGCCCGCCTGCATGCTGGTCAACATCATCATCGAGCGGGTCGCCTACCGCCGCCTGCGCAATGCGCCCCGGCTGGCGCCCCTGATCACGGCGATCGGCGTGTCGATCCTGCTGCAAACCTTCGCCATGATGATCTGGGGCCGCAGCCCGCTGCCCTTCCCGCAACTGCTCTCGAGCGAGCCGCTGATGATCGGCGGCGCCGTCATCTCGCAAACCCAGGTGCTGCTGCTGGTGCTGGCGGCGCTGGCCATGCTGGGCCTGGTGTTTTTGGTCGAAAAAACGAAAATGGGCCGCGCCATGCGCGCCGTCGCGGAAAACCCCCGCGTGGCCGGGCTGATGGGGGTCGATTCCAACAAGGTCATCGTCGCCACCTTCGCCATCGGCGCGGCGCTGGCCGCAGTGGCCGGGGTGATGTGGGGCGCCAACTATGCCTCGATCGCCTTTGCCATGGGCACCTTGCCCGGCTTGAAAGCGTTCTGCGCGGCAGTGCTGGGTGGCATCGGCAATATTTATGGCGCCATGATCGGCGGCATTTTGCTGGGCATTATCGAAAGTCTGGGCGCCGGCTACATCGGCGACCTGACCGGCGGCTTTCTCGGCAGCCACTACCAGGACATCTTCGCCTTCGTGGTGTTGATCATCGTGCTCACGATCCGGCCCTCCGGCATCATGGGCGAACGCGTCGCCGACCGCGCATAAGGAACCACCATGGCCCTGCTCAATTTTAACGTCCAAGACAAGCCGCGCCAGGCCTATGCCAGCATGGCAATCTTGCTGATCGGCCTGATCATCTTCCCTTTCGTCGCTGCGCAGTTCGGCAACTCGTGGGTGCGCATCATCGACATCGCCCTGCTGTACATCATGCTGGCGCTGGGCCTGAACATCGTGGTGGGCTTCGCCGGCCTGCTCGACCTCGGTTATATCGCTTTCTTTGCCGTGGGCGCCTACCTGACGGGCCTGCTGGCCTCGCCCCAGTTTGCCCAGTTGCTCGAATCGATCGTCAATTACAGTCCCGCCGTCGGCGCCGCCCTGGTGTCGCTGTTCGGCCCCGAGATCGTGCAAAACGGTATTCACTTGTCGGTATGGATCGTCGTGCCGCTGGCGGCGCTGGTGGCCGGCCTGTGCGGCGCGCTGCTGGGCGCGCCCACCCTGAAGCTGCGCGGCGACTACCTGGCCATCGTCACGCTGGGCTTCGGCGAGATCATCCGCATTTTCATGAACAACCTGAACGACCCGATCAACTTCACCAACGGTCCGCAGGGCATCAATGCGATCGACCCCGTGCGCATCTTCGCCGTCAACCTGGCCGGCGAACCCGGTTCGCGCGCGAACGTCATCCTGGGCGGCTTTTCGATGCCCTCGGTGAACGCCTACTATTTCCTGTTCCTGGTCCTGTGCATCGCCATCGTCTTCATCACCTCGCGCCTGCAGCACTCGCGCCTGGGCCGTGCCTGGGTGGCAATCCGCGAAGATGAAATCGCCGCCAAGGCGATGGGCATCAATACCCGCAACGTCAAGTTGCTGGCGTTTTCCATGGGCGCCTCGTTTGGCGGCGTGGCCGGCGCCATGTTTGCGTCATTCCAGGGCTTCGTGTCGCCGGAGTCGTTCTCGCTGACGGAGTCGATTGCCGTGCTGGCCATGGTGGTGCTGGGCGGGATCGGCCACATTCCCGGCGTCATCATGGGCGGCGTACTGCTGGCGGCCTTGCCGGAAGTGCTGCGCCACGTCGTCGAGCCCCTGCAGATGACCCTGTTCGGCAAAGTGATCATCGAGTCCGAAGTGCTGCGCCAGTTGCTGTACGGCCTGGCGCTGGTCCTGATCATGCTCAATCGCCCGGCGGGCCTGTGGCCCTCGCCGAAACACGAAGACCGGCCGGAAGCTGCCGAAACGAACAAGGGCGAAACGTTCCCGGCTTAAGTCGGGCGCGCACGAGGACACCACATGAGCGAACAAATTATTCTCAACATCGCCGGCGTCAATAAACGCTTCGGCGGCCTGGCAGCGCTGACCAATGTCGGCATCAAGATCATGCAGGGCCAGATCTATGGCCTGATCGGCCCCAACGGCGCCGGCAAGACGACGTTTTTTAACGTCATCACGGGCTTGTACCAGCCCGACTCGGGCACCTTTGAACTGGCCGGCAAGCCATATTCGCCGTCGGCGCCGCACGAAGTGGCGAAGGCGGGGATTGCCCGCACGTTTCAAAACATCCGCCTGTTTGGCGAAATGACGGCGCTGGAAAACGTCATGGTGGGACGCCACGTGCGCTCGCACCAGGGCGTGTTCGGCGCCGTGTTCCGCCACAAGGCGGCGCGCCTAGAAGAAGCGTCGATCCGCGCCCGCGCGCAGGAGTTGCTCGATTTCGTCGGCATCGGCCAGTTTGCCAACCGCACCTCGAAATTTTTGTCCTACGGCGATCAACGCCGCCTGGAAATTGCCCGCGCGCTGGCCACCGATCCCCAACTGCTGGCGCTCGACGAGCCGGCCGCCGGCATGAATGCCACCGAAAAGCTGGCCCTGCGCGAGCTCCTGGTCAAGATCAAGAATGAAGGCAAGACCGTGCTGCTGATCGAGCACGACGTCAAATTGATGATGGGTCTGTGCGACCGCATCACCGTGCTCGAGTACGGCAAACCGATCGCTGAAGGCGTGCCCAGCGAGATCCAAAAGAATCAGGCCGTCATCGACGCCTACCTGGGAGCGGCCCACAAATGAGCGACAATATCCTGGAAATCGCCGGTCTGAAAGTTGCCTACGGCGGCATCAAGGCCGTCAAGGGCATCGATCTGGAAGTGAACAAGGGCGAACTGGTCACCCTGATCGGCGCCAACGGCGCCGGCAAGACCACCACCCTCAAGGCGATCACGGGTACGCTGCCTGCCTGCAATGTTGAAGGCGTGATCAGCTACATGGGCACGCCCTTGACCGGCGTGCACTCGTTCCAGATGGTGCAAAAGAAGCTGGCCATGGTGCCGGAAGGGCGTGGCGTGTTCACCCGCATGACCATCCACGAAAACCTCTTGATGGGCGCCTACACGCGCGACGACAAGGCCGGTATCGAGCTGGACGTGGAAAAGTGGTACGCGGTGTTTCCCCGCCTGAAAGAACGCTCGGCCGCGCTGGCCGGCACCCTGTCGGGCGGCGAGCAGCAGATGCTGGCCATGGCGCGCGCCCTGATGAGCCATCCGAACCTGCTGCTGCTGGACGAACCGTCGATGGGCTTGTCGCCCATAATGGTCGAGAAAATTTTCGAAGTGATCCGCGACGTCTCGAAGCAGGGCATCACCATCCTGCTCGTCGAGCAGAACGCCAAGCTGGCGCTGGAAGCGTCGCACCGGGGCTACGTGATGGATTCGGGCAGCATCATCATGACGGGCGATGCGGCGTCGATGCTGCACGACCCGCGCGTGCAGGCGGCCTACCTGGGGGAATAAACCGCGGATTCAGCTGCGCGAGTGCCCATAAAAAAAGCCCCGAAATTCGGGGCTTTTGTTTGACGGCGGCGCCTGATTACTTGGCTTTGGCCGCCATGCTCTGTGCGGCCTGGGTGAACTGGGTCACGGCAGCGGTGACATTGGTTTCAACCGCCTGGGCCGCCTGCTTGGCGGTCTTGCTGAACTGCTCGTAACCGGCGTTGGCGTTGCCGAGCGAGGCCTTGAAGGCGGCGACGACGTTTTCCGAACCGGCCGGGGCGTTCTTGCTCATTTCGTCGACCAGGCTGATGACTTTGCTGTTGGTCTCGGCCAGCTGGGTTTCCGCGGCCTTGGTGAATTCAGCCTGGGTGCCGGCAGCGATGGCGGCAACCTGGCGGCTGTACGCCAGGGCTTTTTCGGCGCTTGGCTGGACCTGGGCAGCGCTGAGCGACAGGAATTCCTGGGCATCCTTGGCCGCCAGCAGTTGACGCGTGGTATTGGCCGACTCTTCCAGGCTCGCCTTGGCAGCGCTCATGTTCAGTTCCACCAGCTTTTCCATGCTCTCGAAGGCCTTGGCGGTCAGCGAGGAGAAAATGGCGTACTGCGATTCGAAGTTGGCTTTGGTGGCGTTCGAAAACTGCTCGGGAATAGCAAACATGTAGTTCTCCAAAAGAGGTGGTAGTACGGAGTTTGTAATGCGACTGTGCGGCAGAAACGGTGATCGGTGAAGCGGACTTGCGGGTTGATGCACTATGATTGTGCATTGCAACAGATGTACATTTTACTGAAATTTTGAGCGACGTCAAGCGGTTTTTGTGCACCGCAACATTTAAATTTTGCCCAATTTATTGCGTTAAATCAAAAGCTTACGCGGGGCGCATGAAAATTCATGCTGCCAATGCAAATTGGATGCCGGAATGCGGCACGGGCCGGCATGCTAGACTGACCATATTGCGCTCACCTCAAGGCTGACCTGGCGCAGCAGCCGTCCGCAATTTCGATCAGGCGCCTTGACCGATGTCCACTTCTTCCCCCTCCAGCCTGGCGTCGCCGGCACCCTGGCTCTCCCCGGTGCCGATTTTTTTCGTCCTGCTGTGGAGCACGGGTTTTATTGTTGCCAAGTTCGGCTTGCCGTACGCGCCGCCGCTGACCTTTCTGATGCTGCGCTGCGCGCTGGCGGTGTGCGTGCTGGTGCCGATGGTGCTGATCTGGAAAGCGCCGTGGCCCCGCGGCGCGGCAATTTTTCATATCGGGGTGGCGGGCCTGTTGTTGCAGGCCGGTTACCTGTCGGGCGTCTGGTGTGCCATCAAGCTGGGCATGCCGGCCGGCTTGTCGGCGCTGATCGTGGGCATGCAGCCGATTCTGACGGCGGCGGCGGCGCCCCTGATAGGCGAGCGGGTGCGTCCGCGCCAGTGGCTGGGCTTGTTGTTCGGCCTGACCGGCGTGGCGCTGGTGGTGGTCGCCAAGATCAAGTTGGTGGGATTGTCGCCGTGGGCGATCGGGTTTTGCGTGTTCGCGCTGTTGTCGATCACCATCGGCACCATGTACCAGAAGCGCTTCTGTCCCCGCTTCGACTTGCGCAGCGGCACGGTGATTCAATTTAGCGCCACGGCGCTGGCCTTGCTGCCGCTGGCCTGGCTGTTCGAAGGCCTCGACCCGTCCCTGAGCCAGGTGACGTGGACCCCGAATTTCATCGGCGCGCTGCTGTGGTCGGTGTTCGCGCTGTCGATCGGCGCCATTTTCCTGTTGTTCAAATTACTGCGCCGGAGCGAGGCCACCCAGGTCACCAGCTTGCTGTACCTGACCCCGCCCACCACCGCCATCATGGCCTGGATTGCCTTCGGCGAAGCGTTCAATCTGCTCGGTATCGCCGGCATGGTGCTGGCCGTCGTCGGTGTCGTCTTCGTCGTCAGAAAATAGGGAGTGTGCATGATTTCGAATGAACAACAACGCCTGGTCGACCAGGCCATCGTCAGCCGGCGCTCGATCCGCGCCTTCCTGCCCACCGCGGTCGCGCACGACGACATTGCCGCCATTCTCGAGGTGGCGGCGCGGGCGCCGTCGGGCACCAATACCCAGCCGTGGAAAGTGACGGTGGTGACGGGCCAGGCGCGCCAGCGGCTGGTCGAGGCCATTCTCGCGGTCGCCGCGGACCCGCAGGCGGCGGCCCAGCACACCGAGGAATATGCCTACTATCCGCGGCAGTGGACCTCGCCCTTCATCGAGCGGCGCCGCAAGGTGGGCTGGGACCTGTATGCGCTGCTGGGGCTGGGGCGCGAGAACAAGGCGGGCATGGCGGCCCAGCATGCGCGCAATTTTCGTTTTTTCGATGCGCCCGTCGGCCTCATTTTCAGTATCGACCGCGTGCTCGAACAGGGTTCCTGGCTCGACTACGGCATGTTTTTACAAAACATCATGGTGGCGGCCCGGGGCAGGGGACTCGACACCTGCCCGCAGGCGGCATTTACCCAGTTCCATCGGATCATTGCCCAGCAACTCGACTTGCCCGCCAATGAAACGGTGGTCTGCGGCATGGCGCTCGGTTACGCCGATCCCGGCAAGATTGAGAATTCCCTCGTCACCGAGCGCGTCCCGCTTGCGCAATTCGCCCGTTTTCTTTCATGAGTTGGTAGACTGATCTCGAAACGACGCGTGATCGAAACACCGTCGGCGCGATCATGCGGCGGTGCGGAAAAATCCTTGCCATTGCTCAGTGTTTTGCTACACTGCAACGAGTGTTTTTAGTTTGCCGCAAAGGAATGCCCGATGTTCAAGTATGCGCTAGCCGCCATCATTTCCGCCCTGATCGCACTGAGCTCGGCACCCGCGGCGCAAGCGGCGGCCCAGGGCCACACGGCATCAGGCAAGAAACCCGCCAGGCACCACGCGCTCGCCACCGGCGGGCGCGGCAAGGTACGGGCCGCCAGCGCCCGTCCCCGCACGGGAAAAGTCATCATCAATGTGCGCGGCAAGCGCGTCGCCAGCCTGCGCCCCGTGCGCAGTTCGCATCCGCTGGCGATCGCCCGCAGCGCCGGCGACGTCGCCGGGCTGAACCTCACGCCCGACCAGGTGGGGCTGGCCTCCAACGTCGCGTTCGTGCTCGACCAGACCAGTTCCGAGGTGCTGTTCGAAAAAAACGCCAACGTGGCCCTGCCGATCGCGTCGATCACCAAGCTGATGACGGGCCTGGTGGTGGTGCAGGCGCAGCAGGACATGCACGAAATGATCAGCATCACCGATGGCGACATCGACTATGAAAAGCACACCAGCTCGCGCCTGGGCGTGGGTGCGCGCATGAGCCGCGGCGACCTGCTGCACATCGCACTGATGAGCTCGGAAAACCGCGCCGCCTCCGCGCTGGGCCGCAACTATCCGGGCGGCATCAACGCCTTCGTCGAGGCGATGAACGCCAAGGCGCGCCAGCTTGGCATGCACGACACCCGTTACGTCGATGCCAATGGCCTGTCCAGCCGCAACATCGCCAGCGCCCGCGACCTGGCCAAGCTGGCCATCGCCGCCTACCAGGAGCCGCTGCTGCGCGAATACTCGACCGACCCGAAATACCAGGTCGATGCCGGGGGCCGCCTGATGCACTACTCGAACACCAATTACCTCGTTGCCAGTCCCGACTGGGACATCGGCTTGCAAAAAACCGGCTTTATCAATGAGGCGGGGCGCTGCCTGGTGATGCAGGCGATGATCCAGGGCCGCGCCGTGATCATGGTGTTTTTGGATTCCAAGGGCAAGCAATCGCGCACGGCCGACGCCGGCCGCATGCGCCGCTGGCTCGAACAGTTGCAGCAGATTCGCGCGCCCGGCCTGGGCTGAGCGAAAAAGACAGGGGCTGGCTCCACGGACCAGCCCCTGTGCAGCCGCGTTGAAGTTTGTTAGGCCATGAACGATGGTTCATGACGGCAGCCTTCTGCGCACAGCTCCGCATCCACCTTGTTCAGACAAGGGGCGCGTCCGTAAGTTCAATGTTTTTAAGCTGGAATGTAGCCCAGCGTGGCGGAGATGCGCGCGGCCGTCTGCACCAGGTCGTCGAGCCATTCTTCCTGCAGGCGGTCGGCCGGCGCCGAGATCGACAGGCCCGCGATGAGCTTGCCGGAGTCGTCGTGGATGCCGGCCGCCATGCAGCGCACGCCGAGTTCGAGTTCCTCGTTGTCGCGCGCATAGCCGCGCGCGCGCACCAGGCTCAGTTCCCGTTCGAGCTTGGCCAGGTCGGTGATCGAATTCTTGTTGTGGCCGGCCAGCCCCGTGCGGGTGGCGTAGGAACGGATCGCCTTCGGCTCGTCGACCGACAGGAACAGCTTGCCCGTCGAGGTCAGGTGCAGCGGGCCGCGCCCGCCGATGGCGCGCACCACCTGCATGCCGGAGCGCTCGGAAAACGCCCGGTCGATGTAGACGATCTCGTCGCCCTGGCGCACCGACAGGTTGATGGTTTGCTGGGTTTTCTTGTGCAGCGAACGCATGCTGTCGAGCGCCGCTTCGCGCACCGACAGGCGGCTCTTGACGACATTGCCCAACTCCAGCAGGCGCATGCCCAGCCGGTAAGTGCCCGGCTCGACCCGGTCGACAAACCGGGTGATCACCATGTCGTTGAGGATCCGGTGCGCCGTCGACGGATGCAGGCCCGACACTTTCGACAATTCCTTCAGGCTCACGGGGTCGCTGTAGCTGGCCAGGGCGTCGAGCAGGGCGACCATGCGCTCGATCACCTGGATCGAGGTCTTGGCGGGCTCTGCGACGATGGGTTCAAGTTTCATGATGTGGTTGGTGCAGTGCAGTATGCGTGCCCAACTTATATCACAATGTGAAAAGATTTGGCAAGCTTGCGCGCCCGTGGCGGACAGTTGCGGACATTTGCCGCGGCCGGCGCATAATGGCGGTTTGTCATTTCAGGAACGATTTCATGGTCGAACCAGTCAGTCAGTTCAAGAGCAAAAGTGGTTTCAAGCGCATCGTCGGCGCCTTCGGTTACTCCATGGACGGGTTTCGCTCGGCGTGGCGGAGCGAAGCGGCGTTTCGCCAGGAAATGCTGCTGATGGTGGTGGGCAGCGTGACGGCGCTCAGCATGAGTATTTCCGCCTTCGAAAAATTCATGCTGATCGGCGTGCTGGTATTGATGCTGATCGTCGAGCTGATGAATTCGGCCATCGAGGCCGTGGTCGACCGCATTTCGCTCGATCACCACCCCTTGTCGAAAAACGCCAAGGATTTCGGCAGCGCCGCCGTGGCCCTGTCGATCGGTCTGGCCGCCACCGCCTGGGGCGTGGTGCTGTTCAACCGATTTTACTGAGCATGCCATATGCGCCACCGGCATAAGCAAGTAGCAATCGCTTCGTTGGACAATAGCCCGGCTGGCCGTATTGTATGAAGCAGGAGGCCACGATGGCGCAGGAACTGTATCGCGAATTTCAAGTCATACTGGTGCCGGGACTGCATGACAGCAGCCCCGACCACTGGCAATCGCTGTGGCAGCAGCGCTACCCGGAATTTTTTCGCGTCGAGCAAGACCACTGGGATACCCCCGATTTGCCCGCCTGGACCGCGCGCCTTGATCAGGTGCGCGCCCGCGATCCCCGTCCCGCCCTGTTCATCGCCCACAGCTTCGGTTGCCTGGCCACGGTGGCGAGCATCAACGCCAACCCGGCCGGCGCCGCCGGCGCCTTGCTGGTGGCGCCGGCCGACCCCCATAAATTCGGCGTGGCGGGCGCGCTGCCGCCCGCCGCGCTGGCCGTGCCCACCACCGTGGTGAGCAGCCGCGACGATCCCTGGATGGCCGCCGCCGATGCCGCCAT
Source organism: Massilia sp. DWR3-1-1 (assembly GCF_049898325.1). Lineage (NCBI taxonomy): Bacteria > Pseudomonadati > Pseudomonadota > Betaproteobacteria > Burkholderiales > Oxalobacteraceae > Massilia > Massilia sp. DWR3-1-1. The sequence continues at coordinate 95,584 of NZ_JAFCXL010000002.1, forward strand.
GTGGGCGCGGCGCTGGCACAGCGAACTGGTCGACGCCGGCGCGATCGGCCATATCAACGCCGCCTCGGCACTGGCCGACTGGCCATGGGGCCTGAATACCTTGCAGTTACTGTATGAACGGGCGCATGCGCCACAGCGGGCGCTGCTGGCATGATGGCAGTCCCGACCCTTTGATTCACACTGGAGACCACGATGACACTACGTTTGGGCGATACCGCCCCCGATTTCGAGCAGGATTCCTCCATCGGCAAGCTGCATTTCTATGACTGGGCGGGCGATGCCTGGGTGGTGCTGTTTTCCCATCCGGCCGATTTCACCCCCGTCTGCACGACCGAACTGGGCCTGACGGCCAAGCTGAAACCCGAGTTCGACAAGCGCAACGTCAAGGCGCTCGCCCTGTCGGTCGATCCGGCCGACAAGCACCAGGCCTGGATTGCCGATATCGAGCAGACCCAGCATACCGTGGTGGGCTTTCCCATCATCGCCGACCAGGACCGCAGCGTGTCGACCCTGTACGACATGATCCACCCGCAAGCGTCGGCCACGGCCACGGTGCGTTCGCTGTTCATCATCGATCCGGCCAAGAAAGTGCGCCTGACCATTACCTACCCGATGAGCACGGGCCGCAATTTCGACGAAGTGCTGCGCGTGATCGACGCCCTGCAACTAAGCGACAAGTACACGGTGGCCACGCCCGGCAACTGGAAAGATGGCGATGACGTCATCATTCCCCTGACGGTGCAGGATCCCGAAGTGCTGGCGCAAAAGTATCCGAAAGGCTTTACAGCGGAGCGCCCTTACCTGCGCCTGACGCCGCAACCGGGCAAATAAGGTTGATGGCAATGCTTATGCCATAAGCAAATAAGAAGTCGGTCTTTGCGCATAAGGCCGAGGCTGCTTAAGATGCACGAAACTAAGGATTCGTGCATGTTATTCAGCTACATTGTTTCGGGCTTTGCCGTCGGCCTGCTGGTCGGCATGACCGGGGTGGGCGGCGGCTCGCTGATGACCCCCCTGTTGACCCTGCTGTTCGGGGTCCCGCCCTCGGTCGCCGTCGGCACCGATCTCGCCTTTGCCGCCATCACCAAGACTGCCGGCACGCTCACCCACCGCGTGCGGGGCACCGTGCGCTGGGACATTGTCCGCCACCTGTGCATGGGCGCCTTGCCGGCCGCCGTCGCCGCCGCGCTGGCGCTCAAGCACTTTGGCGCCCTGAACGCGGAAATTGGCCAGCTGATCCGTTATTCGATCGCCGGCTCCGTGCTGCTCACCGTGACGGCGCTGCTGTTCAGAAAACAGATGATGGCATGGGTCAATGCCAAGCCCAGCCGCCAACTGCACGGCGCCAGCCTGCGCACGGCCACCATCGGCGCCGGCCTCGTGCTGGGCACCCTGGTCACCATTTCCTCGATTGGCGCCGGCGCCATCGGCGCCACCATCCTCGTCATGTTGTACCCGAAACTCAGTGCCGCCGAAGTGGCCGGCACCGACATCGCCTATGCCGTCCCGCTGACGGCGATCGCCGCCCTCGGTCACTGGTGGCTGGGCTCGATCAACTGGACCCTGCTGGCGAGCTTGCTGATCGGCTCGGTCCCTGGCATCGTCATCGGTTCAATGGCCGCCCGCGCCGTGCCGGAGCGCTTCCTGCGCGCGCTGCTCGCCGTCACCCTCACGGCCGTGGCCGCCAAGCTGATCTGGTAAGCGCCCCCAGGCGTATATAGCTTGCCGATCTAAACAAATGAAAATTGCTTCGTTTGTGATATGCGTTTTTCCTGCGATTATCGAGTCTTCATAGAAGAATCCGTAATAAGAGGACCGCATGCCTGCTCTTTCAATCTCCCCGCCACCCGTGCGCGGCGCGCCCTTTCGCGTCATGCCAGGGTTTGGCCTGTCGATCGGCTTCACGGTGTTTTACCTGAGCCTGATCGTCCTCATCCCCCTGTCGGCGGTGTTTTTCAAAACCTTCACCATGAGCTGGGAAGCGTTCTGGAACGCCGTGACGTCCGACCGCGTCGTCGCCTCCTATAAATTGTCGTTCGGCGCTTCGCTGATTGCCGCGGGCATCAATGTGGTGTTCGGCGGCATCGTCGCCTGGGTGCTGGTGCGCTATAAATTCCCCGGCAAACGCTTTGTCGACGCGCTGGTCGATCTGCCCTTCGCCTTGCCCACCGCCGTCGCCGGCATCACGCTCACGGCCCTGTATTCGCAGAACGGCTGGATCGGCCGCTACCTCGAGCCCCTGGGCCTGAAAATCGCCTTTACCCCGCTGGGCGTGGTGGTGGCGCTGACCTTCATCGGCTTGCCCTTCGTGGTGCGCACCGTCCAGCCCGTGCTGGAAGAAGCCGAGCGCGAACTCGAAGAGGCCGCCGCCAGCCTGGGCGCGAGCTCGTGGCAGATCTTCGCCCGCGTGGTCTTTCCGACCATCATGCCCGCCATGCTGACGGGGTTCGCGCTGGCCTTTGCCCGCGCCACCGGCGAATACGGCTCGGTGATCTTCATCGCCGGCAATATGCCGATGGTGTCCGAGATCACGCCCCTGTTCATCATCACCAAGCTCGAGCAATACGATTACGCCGGCGCCACCGCGATTGCCGTGGTGATGTTGCTGGCCTCGTTTGCGATGCTCTTGATGATCAATCTGTTGCAAGCCTGGGCCCGTAGCCGTAACGGCGGCGGGAGCAAGAAATGAGCGCCGTGATCTCTCCCGTCCCGCCCCAGCCGGCCGCAGCCGTGCCTTTGAAAAGCGCCGTCAAGCAGGTGCGCCGCGGTGAACTGCCCAGCGGCTCAAACGTGTTCGAGCCGGCCTGGATCCGCGTCTGCCTGATCATCGTCGCGCTGCTGTTTCTGACCCTGTTCCTGTTCGTGCCGCTGGTGGCCGTGTTTGCCGAGGCCTTCAAAAAGGGCTGGCAGGCCTACCTGGCGGCGATCACCGATCCGGACGCCGTCTCGGCCATCAAGCTGACCCTGATCGCCGCCGTCATCGCCGTGCCCTTGAACCTGGTGTTCGGCATTGCCGCCTCGTGGGCGATCGCAAAGTTCGAGTTCCGCGGCAAGAGCGTGCTGCTGACCCTGATCGACTTGCCGTTTTCCGTGTCTCCCGTCATTTCCGGCCTGATCTATGTGCTGATGTTCGGCGCCCAGGGCTGGTTCGGGCCCTGGCTGCAGGAACACGACATCAAGATCCTGTTCGCCGTGCCCGGCATCGTGCTGGCCACCGTGTTCATCACGTTTCCGTTTGTCGCCCGCGAACTCATTCCCCTGATGCAGGCGCAGGGCAACGAGGAAGAAGAAGCGGCGCTGGTGCTGGGCGCGTCCGGCTGGAATACCTTCCGCCGCGTCACCCTGCCCAACATCAAGTGGGGCCTGCTGTACGGCGTGATTTTATGCAATGCCCGCGCCATGGGCGAGTTCGGCGCCGTCTCGGTGGTGTCGGGCCACATCCGCGGCGAGACCAACACCATGCCCCTGCAAGTGGAAATTCTTTATAACGAATACAACTTCGCCGCCGCCTTCGCCATCGCATCGCTGCTGGCCTTGCTGGCCCTGGTGACGCTGGCGATCAAATCGGTGATCGAGTGGCGCCTGCACCAATCCCAGAACAATGACGACGACGACACCAGTATCGAGGAGCACACAGCATGACGATTGAAGTTCAACACATCCGCAAGCAGTTCGGCCAGTTCAAGGCGCTTGACGACGTTTCGCTGAAATTCCCGAATGGTGAGCTGACCGCGCTGCTGGGCCCGTCCGGCTGCGGCAAGACCACGCTGCTGCGCATCATCGCCGGTCTCGAGCATCCCGACGCCGGCCAGGTGCTGCTCGACGGCGAGGACGCCTCCAGCCGCCACGTGCGCGAGCGCCAGGTGGGCTTCGTGTTCCAGCACTACGCGCTGTTCAAGCACATGACGGTGTTCGAAAACGTCGCCTTCGGCCTGCGCGTGCGGCCCCGCAAGGAGCGCCCGTCCGAGCAGCAGATCCGCCACAAGGTCAAGGAACTGCTCGAACTGGTGCAGCTGGACTGGCTGGCCGACCGTTATCCGCCGCAACTGTCCGGTGGCCAGCGCCAGCGCATTGCCCTGGCGCGCGCGCTGGCGGTGGAGCCGCGCGTGCTGCTGCTCGATGAGCCCTTCGGCGCGCTCGACGCCAAGGTGCGCAAGGAACTGCGGCGCTGGCTGCGCCGCCTGCACGACGAACTGCACGTGACGAGTATTTTCGTCACCCACGACCAGGAAGAGGCGCTCGAAGTGGCCGACCAGGTGGTGCTGATGAACAAGGGTAAAGTGGAGCAACTGGGCACCCCGGACGCCGTCTACAACGCGCCCGCTTCGCCCTTCGTCTACGGCTTCCTGGGCAACGTCAACCTGTTCCATGGCCGCGTCCACGATGGCGTATTGGCCACCGGCGACGCCAGTTTCCTGGTGCCCGATCACGCCCTCGTGCAAGACGGCAAGGGCATCGCCTATGTGCGTCCGCACGATCTCGACATCGACCGCGAAGCGGTGGGCATCGATGGCATCGTGGTGCGCCTGCGCCGCTCGCACGCGATCGGCCCGCTGGCCCAGCTCGACCTCGAGCGCGCCGACAACGCCGAACTGATCGAAGCGGTGATCCCGAACGAGCGCTTCCGCCAGCTGGGCCTGAAAGATGGCGAGACGCTGGTGGTGCGCCCCCGCCGCATGCAGGTGTTCGTCGACCAGGGGGCGGCGATATGAACTTCCAACAATTGCGTTCCATCCGCGAGGCGGCGCGCCGCGGCTACAACCTGACGGAAGTGGCCAACGCCCTGTTCACCTCGCAGCCGGGGGTGAGCCGGCAGATCCGCGAACTCGAAGACGAGCTCGGCGTCGTCATTTTCGAGCGCAACGGCAAGCGCCTGACGGGCTTGACGGAGCCGGGCAAGGGCATCCTGAAAATCGTCGACCGCCTGCTGGTGGAGGCGGAAAACCTGCAGCAGGCCAGCCTCGAATACGCCGGCAAGAAAACCGGCACGCTGAGCATCGCCGCCACCCACACGCAGGCGCGCTACGCGCTGCCCCGGGCGGTGCAGTCGTTTCGCGAATCGTTTCCCGATGTGCGCATCGCGCTGCAGCAGAGCGCGCCCGACCACATCGCCGAATGGGTGTTGTCCGGCAAGGCCGACATCGGCATCGCCACCGAGGGCCTGTCGCAGTTCCCCGACCTGGTGTCGTTTCCCTGCTACCGCTGGAGCCACCTGATCGTGGTGCCGGACGGTCACCCGCTGCTGCAACACTCGCCCATCCGGCTGGAAGACCTGGCCCTGTATCCGCTCATCACCTACGACGTCGGCTTCACGGGGCGCGGGCACATCGATGCCGCCTTTGTCCACGCCGGCGTGACGCCCGACATCGTGCTCACGGCGATGGATTCGGACGTCATCAAACAGTATGTGTCGCTGGGCATGGGGGTGGGGCTGGTGGCATCGATGGCCTTCGATCACGGCCGCGACAAGGGCTTGCGCGCGGTCGAGGCCTCGCACCTGTTCGCGCCCAACGTGACGCGGCTGGCGGTGCGGCGCGGCGCCTACCTGCGCTCGTACGCCTACCACTTCATCGAGCAGTTCGCGCCCGAATTGACGCGCGCGGTGGTCGACCAGGCCCTGCAAGTGGCGTCGGACCAGGCAGCCTGAACGGAAGGGGCGGGCGCCCCGTTCGACATCGGCCAAACTCGCGCCACGGCGCCGGTGCTAAGGTGAATGTCGCCGCCGCCGCGCATGTCGCGGGCGGGTGTCGGGCTGCCGCAACGGCTTCGAATTTCGCATAAGCTTGCGCCAAAAAATTCGTTCGCACCGGCTGCCCAAACGCCTACCATCCGCAGCTTCGAACGACGGCTTGATCGACGTTTCCAGGAGACCGCCATGGACAGTCCCGCACTTTTTCAACTGATCGGCAACACCCCCGTCGTTCAGCTCACCCGGCTCGACACGGGACCTTGCCAATTGTTTCTCAAGCTCGAATCGCAGAACCCGGGCGGCTCCATCAAGGACCGGGTCGGCCTGGCCATCATCGAAGCGGCCGAACGCGACGGCCGGCTGCGCCCCGGCGGCACCATCGTCGAGGCCACCGCCGGCAACACGGGGCTGGGACTGGCCCTGGTGGGGCGCCTGAAGGGCTACCGGGTGCTGCTGGTGGTGCCCGATAAAATGTCGACCGAAAAAGTGCTGCACCTGAAGGCCTTGGGCGCCGAAGTGCGCAGCACCCGCTCCGACGTCGGCAAGGGCCATCCCGACTACTACCAGGACCTGGCGGCGCGCCTGGCGGGCGAGATTCCCGGCGCATTTTTCGCCGACCAGTTCAACAACCCGGCCAATCCGCAGGCGCACTTCGACAGCACCGGTCCGGAAATCTGGCAGCAGATGCACCACGAGCTCGACGCCATCGTGGTGGGGGTGGGCTCGGGTGGCACGCTTGCCGGCCTGACGCGCTATTTCAGGGCGGTGGCGCCGCACGTGGCGTTCATCCTGGCCGATCCGGCCGGCTCCATCCTGGCCCAGTACGTCGACACGGGCGAAGTGGCCGGCACCAGCGGCGCCTGGGCCGTCGAAGGCATCGGCGAAGATTTCATTCCCGCCATCGCCGACCTGAGCGCCGTCAGCCGCGCCTACACCATCAGCGACCGGCAAAGCTTCGACAGCGCGCGCGCCCTGTTGCGCGCCGAGGGCATCCTGGGCGGCTCCTCGACCGGCACCCTGCTGGCCGCCGCGCTGGCCTACTGCCGCGCCCAAACGACGCCCAAGCGGGTGCTCAGCTTCGTCTGCGATACCGGCACCCGCTACCTGTCGAAAGTCTACAACGACGGCTGGATGCACGACCAGGGCCTGCTCGAGCGGGCGCCGACGGGCGACCTGCGCGACCTGATCGGCCGCCGCGCCGACCAGGGCGAGGTGGTGGGCGTGGCCCCCGACGATTCCCTGCTGGTCGCGTTCAATCGCATGCGCGCGGCCGACCTGGCGCAGCTGCCCGTGCTCGACGGCGGCCGCCTGGTCGGCATCATCGACGAATCGGACCTGCTGCTCAAGGTCGCGCACGACGCCAGCGTCTATGCCAGCGCGGTGGCCGCGACCATGACGGCGCGGCTGGAAACGCTGCGCCCGGGCGACGGCCTGGCGGCCCTGCACGACACGCTGGGGCGCGGCCTGACCGCCGTGGTGGCCGACGAGGCCACCTTTTATGGCCTGATCACCCGCTTCGATCTTCTCAACCATTTGCGCAGGAGCCTGTCATGAGCGAATCCAAATTGCCGGTACAGCGCCTGGCCACCCGCGTCATTCACGGGGGGCAGGCGCCCGATCCATCGACCGGCGCCATCATGCCGCCCATTTACGCCACCTCCACCTACGTGCAGGACAGCCCGGGCGTGCACAAGGGCCTCGATTACGGCCGCTCGCACAATCCCACCCGCTGGGCGCTCGAGCGCTGCGTGGCCGACCTCGAGGGCGGCGCCCAGGCCTTCGCTTTCGCCTCGGGCCTGGCCGCCATCTCCACCGTTCTCGAACTGCTCGACGCCGGCGCCCATGTCGTCGCCGGCGACGACATGTACGGCGGCACCTACCGCCTGTTCGAGCGCGTGCGCCGGCGCAGCGCGGGGCTCGAATTCAGCTACGCCGACCTGAGCAATCCGGAAAACCTGCTGGCCGCGCTGCGCCCCGACACCAAAATGGTGTGGATCGAAACGCCCACCAACCCGATGCTCAAGCTGGCCGACCTGGCCGCCATCGCCCGCATCTGCCGCGCGCGCGGCATCATCGCCGTGGCCGACAACACCTTCGCCAGCCCGCTCGTGCAGCGCCCCCTCGAACACGGCATCGACATCGTGGTGCACTCGACGACCAAGTACCTCAACGGCCATTCCGACATCATCGGCGGCATCGCCGTCGTCGGCGCCGAGGCGCACCAGCAGGGCTGGCGCGAACAACTGGCCTTTCTGCAAAACGCGGTGGGCGCCATCGCCGGGCCGTTCGACAGTTTCCTGGCGCTGCGTGGCATCAAGACGCTGGCCGTGCGCATGGAGCGCCATTGCGCCAGCGCGCTCGAACTGGCCCAGTGGCTGGCGCGCCAGCCGAAGGTGCGCACGGTGTTCTATCCGGGCCTGCCCTCGCATCCGCAGCACCAGTTGGCGCAGCGGCAGATGGCCGGTTTTGGCGGCATCATTTCCATCGACCTCGATACCGATCTGGCCGGCGCCCGCCGCTTTCTTGAACGCTGCGAACTGTTCGCGCTGGCCGAAAGCCTGGGCGGGGTCGAAAGCCTCATCGAGCATCCGGCGCTGATGACGCATGCCTCGATTCCCGCCCTGCAGCGGGCCCGGCTGGGCATCGGCGACGGCCTCATTCGCCTGTCGGTGGGCATCGAGCACATCGAGGATCTGCGCGTCGACCTGCAACGCGCCCTCGCTGCCATTTGAACGGGCTTGCCCGCTTACCCTTCACCTTGAACCAGGATCCTATGGCTACTTTCGATATCACCGGCATCGCGCACTCGCTGCGCCAGGCCCGGCACGCATGGCGCGAAACGCAAAGTCGCGTGGGCGAACCGGGTAACCGCGAATTCCCCTCGCGCGACGCTCTCTCCGGCATCGTCGAGAGCCTCAAGGGGGTGCTGTTCCCGATGCGGCTGGGCCCGCCCGAGCTGCGCCAGGAGAGCGAAGACTTTCACGTCGCGCATGCGCTCGACGGCGCGCTGCACGCGCTGCTCAAACAGGTCAGCCGCGAATTGAAATACAACGCCGCGCTGCGCGCCACCGAAAGCGGGGCGCACGGCGGCGACATTGACGCCGCCGCCGTCACCGCCGTGCGCAGCTTCGCCGCCGCCTTGCCGGCCATCCGCACCCTGCTCGACAGCGACGTGCTGGCCGCCTATCAGGGCGACCCGGCCGCCCGCAGCGTCGATGAGGTGCTGCTGTGCTACCCGGGCATCCTGGCGATGGTCCATTACCGCCTGGCGCACCAGCTCTACGTGCTCGACCTGCCGCTGCTGGCGCGCATTGTGGCCGAACTGGCGCACGCCGCCACCGGCATCGACATCCACCCGGGCGCCACCATCGGCAGCGGCTTTTTTATCGATCACGGGACCGGCGTGGTGATCGGCGAGACCGCCATCATCGGCGAGCGCGTGCGCCTGTACCAGGCGGTGACGCTGGGCGCCAAGCGCTTTCCCACCGACGCCGACGGCAACTTGCAAAAAGGGCTGCCGCGCCATCCGGTGGTGGAGGACGACGTCGTCATCTACGCGGGCGCGACCATCCTCGGCCGCATCACGCTGGGCAAGGGCGCCGTCATTGGCGGCAATGTGTGGCTGACCCACGACGTGCCGGCGGGTGCGCGCGTCGCCCAGGCGGCCTCGCGCACGGACGAGCCGACCAACGGCGCCGGCTAAGCCTGGCGCGCGCCGCTTACTGGCCCGGATTGGGCAGGCGCGCGTGGATGGCGTCGATCGCCGCCACCACGTCCGCCGACAGCGTCACCTCGGCGGCGTCGATATTTTCTTTCAGCTGCGCCAGGCTGGTCGCACCGATGATGGTGGAGGCGACGAACCAGCGCGAATAGCACCAGGCCAGTGCCAGCTGCGCCGGGCTCATGCCATTTGCCCGCGCCAGTGCCGCGTATTCGGTCGCCGCGGCGATCACGCCGGGGCGCAGGTAGCGGGGACTCCAGCTGGCCGGGAACAGCGTCAGGCGCCCGCGCGCGGCCGGATCGTCGAGGTATTTCGCCGTCAGCTGGCCGAACGCCAGCGGGCTGTAGGCCAGCAGCGCGACATTCTCGCGGTAGCAGGTTTCCGTCAGCAGCGCCGTCTCGAAGCCGCGCGCCGTCAGGTTGTACAGGTTCTGGATGGTGGCGATGCGCGGCAGGCCCGCCGTGGCGGCCGCGCGGGTGAACGCAGCGACACCCCAGGCGCTTTCATTGGAGACGCCGATGTGGCGCAACTTGCCTTCATCGATCAGGCCTTGCAGGGCGCCCAGCGTGTCCTCGATCGGCACGCACGGGCGCTCGTTGGCGGGATCGAAGGCGGTGGCGCCGAAGATTGGCACGTTGCGGCTGGGCCAGTGCAACTGGTACAAATCGATGTAGTCGGTGCGCAGGCGGCGCAGGCTGGCCTCGACGGCGGCGCGGATATTGGCCGCGTCGAGATTGTGCGCGGCGCCGCGGATCCAGTCCTGGGCCGGGTTGGGGCCGGCGATTTTTGTCGCCAGCACGATGTCGGCGCGGCGTCCCGATTGCTGCAGCCAGTTGCCGATCATCGTTTCGGTGGACCCTTGCGTGGCCGCCTTCGGCATCACCGGGTACATCTCGGCGGTGTCGATGAAGTTGATGCCCCGCTCGAGCGCGTAGTCGATCTGGCTGTGCGCCTCGGCCTGGCTGTTTTGCTCGCCCCAGGTCATGCTGCCCAGGCAGACGCGGGACACGCGCAGGTTGCTATCGCCCAGTATGGTCGTCTTCATGGGGCCACCGTGCGCGCGGCGATGGCGGCGGCGCAATCGCGCACCAGCGCCGGACCGGCATAAATGAGCCCGCTGTAGAGCTGCACCAGGGCGGCCCCGGCGTCGATTTTCGCCCTGGCGTCGGCGCCCTGCATGATGCCGCCCACGCCGATGATGGGCAGCGCGTCGCCCAGTTCGGCGCGCAGCGCGCGGATCACCCGGTTCGACAGTTCGAACACGGGCGCGCCCGACAGGCCGCCCGCTTCCTGGCCATGCGGCATGCCGTCGACGGCCGTGCGCGACAAGGTGGTGTTGGTGGCGATGACGCCGTCGATGCGGTGGCGCAGCAGCGCGGCGGCGATTTCCTTGACCTGCTCGCCGTCGATGTCGGGAGCGATTTTCAGCGTCAGCGGCACGTAGCGCTTGTACTGGTCGGCCAGCTGCGATTGCGCCAGCTTCAGTTGCGCCAGCAGCGCGTCGAGTTCGGAGGCGCCCTGCAACTGGCGCAGGTTCTTGGTGTTGGGCGAAGAGATGTTGACGGTGACGTAGCTGGCGTACGGGTAGACCTTGCGCAGGCATGCGAGGTAGTCGTCGGCGGCGCGTTCGATGGGGGTGTCGGCGTTCTTGCCGATGTTCAGGCCCAGCACGCCTTCCTTGTTCTGATAGAACTTCGAGGCCTGCACATTGGCGACGAAGGCGTCGACGCCGCCATTATTAAAACCCATGCGGTTGATGATGGCGTGCGCGGCCGGCAGGCGGAACATGCGCGGCCGTGGATTGCCGGCCTGGGGGCGCGGCGTCACGGTGCCGATCTCGATCGAGCCGAAGCCCAGCGCGGCCAGGCCGTCGATGTAGGCGCCGTCCTTGTCCAGGCCCGCCGCCAGTCCCACCGGATTGGGAAAGTCGATGCCCATCACGGTGCGGCGGTCGTCGGCCGGTTTGGGCAGCGCCCGCGTCAGGCCCAGCGCGGCGGCGCGGCGCAGGGCGGGCAAGGTCAGGTTGTGGGCCGTTTCGGGGTCGAGCGCGAACAGCAGGGGACGGGTGAGGGCGTACAGCAGTTTGTCGGACATAGGCGGCGATCATGGAGGGACCGCCTATTTTAAGCCCTATCGATCCAATAAGTCCCATTGGCCGTCGATGCGCGCCTCGAGCGGGCGGAAGTTGGTCTTGTAAGCCATCTTGGGACTTTGCTCGATCCAGTAGCCCAGGTAGACGTAGGGCAGGCCCAGTTCGTCGGCCTGGGCGATCTGCCACAGCACGTTGTAGGTGCCGAACGAGGCGCCCGCCACATCGGGGTCGAAAAACGTGTACACCGACGACAGGCCGTCGGCCAGCACGTCGATGATCGACACCATGCGCAGGGTGCCGTCCGGTTCGCGGAACTCGACGAGCCGGGTGTTGACGCGGCTTTGCAGCAGGAACTGGGCGTACTGGTCGCGACTGTCCTGGTCCATGCCGCCGCCCACGTGGCGGGTGCTCTGGTAACGCAGGTACAGGGCGTAGTGCTCGTCGGAGAAGCCCAGCTTGGCGACGATGGCAGCCAGGCCAGCGTGGCGCACGGCGGCGCGGCGCTGGGCGCGGCTGGGCTTGAACTGGGCGGTGCGCACGCGCACCGGGATGCAGGCCTTGCAGCCGTCGCAGTAAGGCCGGTAGGTAAAAATGCCGCTGCGCCGAAAGCCCGTCTTGACCAGCTCCGAATAGACGTCGGCATCGATCAGGTGCGACGGCGTGGCCACCTGCGAGCGTGCCTGGCGGGCGTCGAGATAGCTGCACGGGTAGGGCGCGGTGGTGTAGAACTGCAGGGTCGAGAAGGGCAGATCGTTCAGGTGCGTCATGCGGAGGCTCGCGTAGTGACGTGCTTGCGCCCGGGTGGCGCAGGTGCAGCCTATTCTAACGAATCTTTGGCCGGCGCAGTGTCGGCAATCGCCGGTGTGAACGGATCGACGGGACGCCAGCCCGTAATGGCTGGCTGGCGGATTGCCGCCTTGACGTGTTCAAGAAAGCGCGCGCGCGAAATGGGCGCGGCGCCCAGCGAGGCCAGGTGCGAAGTTTCTTGCTGGCAGTCGATCAGTGCGACGCCGCGCGAGCGCAGGAAGGCCACCAGGTAGGCCAGGGCGATTTTCGAGCCGTCGCTGACGCGGGCGAACATCGATTCGCCATAAAACATGCGGCCGATGCACACGCCGTAGGCGCCGCCGGCCAGCTTGCCGTCCACCCACAACTCGGCCGAGTGGGCGTAGCCCATCTCGAACAGGCCCGTGTAGCCGGCGATGATGTCTTTCGAAATCCAGGTGCCGGGGCCATCCTTGCGGGGCGCCGCGCAGGCCCGCATCACGTCCTCGAAGGCGCTGTCGAAGCGCACCTGCCAGCGGCCGCCTTCAAGGCGGCTCTTTTCCACCTTGCGCAGCGTCTTGCGCAGGCTGTCGCTGACGTGGAAGCTGGCCGTGTCCAGCACCATGCGCGGGTCGGTGCTCCACCAGAGGATCGGCTGGCCCTCGGAAAACCACGGAAAGATGCCGCGCTGGTAGGCCGCCAGCAGGCGTTGCGGCGACAGGTCGGCGCCGGCCGCCAGCAGCCCCGGCGCGTCGATCGTCAGGGCCGTGGCGACATCGGGAAAGGGCGTGTTGGCCTCGAGCCAGGGAATCATGGCTTGCTCATGGCTGATTCATGGCTGATGCATGGCTGATGCATGGCCTACGCAAGATCGGCCTGGGTCCGCATTGGCGTGACGATGTCGTGCTCGTGAAACCGGTAGCTGCCGCCCTCGATGACGCGGCGGCGGTCGGCGAAAAACAGTTCCAGCGTGGTGCGGATGGTGGGGAAGGCCAGGTCGGCCCAGGGAATCTCGCGTTCGCCAAAGAGTTGCACCTCGAGACTCTCGATGCCGGCCGCGTAATCGAGGTCGACCAGGCGGGCCAGGTAAAACAGGTGGACCTGGTGTACGTGGGCCACGTTGAGCATTGCGAACAGGGGGCCCAGTTCGATGTTGGCGCCCGCTTCCTCGACGGTTTCACGGATGGCGGCGGCGGCAGTGGTCTCGGCATTTTCCATGAAGCCGGCCGGCAAGGTCCAATAGCCATACCGGGGTTCGATGGCGCGCCTGCACAGCATGACCTTCAGATCGCCCTCGTGTTCCCAGACGGGCAGGGACCCCACCACCAGCTTGGGATTTTGGTAGTGAATGGTGCCGCATGCGGTGCAGACGAAGCGGGGGCGGTTGTCGCCTTCAGGAATAGCCAATGCGACCGGGTGGGCGCATTCGGAGCAAAAGTTCATAAGTCGCCGAATAGTAGTGTTTCGCCTACTTTACACCGATTGGGGCGCTTCTGCCGCATCGCCACGACCGCCCCCGCAGCCTGCGGCGGGTCCATTGCATGCTGCTATCGCAAATTCGTCAAAGATTGATATTGCCTAAATCGGTCCCACCCCCTATAATAACGGCACAGACGCGGGGTGGAGCAGTCTGGCAGCTCGTCGGGCTCATAACCCGAAGGTCACAGGTTCAAATCCTGTCCCCGCAACCAAATTTGAAAACCGTCGATATGCGTCAAGCGTGTCGGCGGTTTTTTCTCGTGCGCGTCCGGTTTTTGTGTGCCTGCGCCGCACGCGCCGAAGGTCAGGCCGCTGGTGCGGCCAGGCTTTTCCACAGGTGCGCCGCCGCCATCGTGCGCTGCGGCGCCCAGCGCGCCAGCAGCGCTTCGGTGCGTGCCAGGTCTGGCTTGCTCTCTTCTTGCAGCAGGCGCTGCAGGGCGGTGCGGATGGCGACGTCGCCGTGCAGCGAGCAGTCGGCGTGGCCGTAGCCGCGCAGGAGGGTGTAATTGACGGTCCACGGACCAACGCCCTTGATCGCCAGCAGCGCCGCGCAGGTGCGCGCGAGATCGGCGTCGGGCGCGTGTTCGAGCGCAAGTGCGCCCTCGGCCACCAGGCGCGCCACCCGCAGCAGCGTGGCGGCCTTGGCGCCTGAAAATTTCTGACCGAGCAGGGCGTCGAGGTCGATCCGCGCCACCTCCTGCGGCCCCGGGTAGCACAACATGCCGCTGCTGTGGCGCACGCCGGCCTGGCGAATCAGGCTGCGGCGCAGGGCGATGGCGAAACCGAGGTTGATCTGCTGGCCGATGATGGCCCAGGTCAGCGCTTCGAACACGCTGGCCGATTGCACGATGCGCAGCGGGCCGTGGCGCAGCAGCAGGGGCGCCATCAAGGCGTCGTCGGCCGCTTGCGCCATGAACGGCGCCGGATCGATGCGCAGGCCGGTAATGCTGCGCAGGGCGGCCTGCGCCTGCGCCGCGGCGCTGGCCGACAGGGGGCCGTCCGCATGGACGGCGCAGCGCGCCTGGCCGGGCGCCAGGACGACGTCGAGCAGCACGGGCACGCCGTCGAGGACGACGGCCTTGCGCAGCCGGCGTTCACTGCCCCGGGCGTCGACCTGCTCGCTGACGGCCTCGCTGTCGCGGCTGTGAAATGCCAGCACCTCGTCGACGGCATAGTCGGCCGGCAGCGGCAGCACCAGGTGCGCGCTGGCGTTCATCGTCAGTCCTCGCGCACGCAGGCGGCGCTGCCGCCTTCCGCGCCGGCCTGGTTGAGCGCCGTCGCATGATTTAACTGCTGCGATCGGGGCACGCCGTTTTTCACCGCCGTCATCTCGGCCAGGATCGAGATGGCGATTTCGGCCGGGGTCTTGCTGCCGATGTAGAGACCAACCGGGCCATGCAGGCGGGCCAACTGGGCGTCGCTGACGTCGAACAGCTTGAGTCGCTCGCGCCGGCTGGCGTTGTTGGCGCGCGAGCCGATCGCGCCCACATAAAAGGCATCGGACTTGAGCGCTTCCATCAGCGCCAGGTCGTCCAGTTTCGGGTCGTGGGTGAGCGCCAGCACGGCGCTGCGCGCATCGAGCTGGGACTCGAGCACTAGGTCGTCGGGCATCAGGTGCACCACCCGCACACCCGCTACCTGCCAGCCGCTGCGGTATTGCTCGCGCGGATCGCAGACGGTGACGTGGTAGTCCATCGCCGTGGCGACTTGGGCGACGAAGCGCGACAGCTGGCCGGCGCCGATGATGAACAGGCGCCAGCGGGGCCCGTGCACACTGGTGAGGACGGCGTCGTCCAGTTGCAGCACGGCGCCGGCCGCGCCGGCGGCCAGGGTGACAGCGCCGGAGCGCAAATCGAGGCTGCGCGCCACCAGTTCGTGGCGGTCCAGCCGGGCCAGCAGTTCGGCGACGCCGCTGTCGGGCCCCAGCGGTTCGATCGCCAGCTCGATGGTGCCGCCGCAGGGCAGGCCGAAGCGGTGCGCTTCGTCGGCGCTGATGCCGTAGCTGACGATTTCCGGCAATTGGCGGGTGATGCCGAGCCTGCACACCTCGGCGATCAGATCGTCTTCGATGCAGCCGCCCGACACCGAGCCGACCACTTGGCCGGTGGCGCAGATGGCCAGCAGCGCGCCGATCGGCCGGGGGCTTGAGCCCCAGGTCTTGATGACGGTGACGAGTTGGCAGCGCTGGCCGTCGGCAATCCAGCCGGCGGCGGTTTTTAATACTTCAAGGTCAATGCTGTCCATGGGATCGAATATACTGGGCGCCAGGCAAAACAGCGCGATGGGGTGATGGATGAAGAGCGACCATGATACAAAAAAAGCGGGCGACACGCCGAAGTTCGGGCGTTTGCTGCTGGTGCTGATTGCCGCGGTGGCGTTTTGCGGCGTGCTCACGTACGTGATGGGGACCTGGTTTCCGGACTTTTGAATCTCGCGCGCCGCCATGCAAAACGGGGGCCGGATCGTTCGATCCGGCCCCCGCTGTGGTTTGCCCCACGTCCTGCGCCGCCTGCCGCCTACGGCATCAGGGCCTTCTTGGCCGACTGCTTCGACTTGATCTCGGTGGCGGTTTTTTCGATGGCCGCCAGGCGCGCCGCGGTGGCCGGGTGGTTGGCCACGAAGCCGTTGAGCACCGTGGCCGGATAGGTCGCCGCCAGCCGCTTCCAGAACGGCGCGGCGCCGTCGACGTTGTAGCCGGCGCGGGCGACCAGGTACAGCGCCAGGCGGTCGGCGGCGACGTCGGTGTCGGCGCTCATGGCCTTGATGCCGCCGCTGCCGATCAGCATCGAGGTATCGGGCTGGACTTTGACGAGGTTGTCGATAATGCCGCCCACCGTGCCGGCGTAGCGCTGCGAGGCGGGGTGGCCTAGCAGGCTGTGGGCCATGCCGTTGGCCAGCAGGAAGGCCAGTTCGTCGTCGCCGCGGGTAAAGCCGATCATGCCGCGGGTGACCATCACGCGCGTGCCGTCGTTGTAGGCATTGATATTGTCGGCGTTGCCCAGTTCGATGCCGAAGCCGCAGGCGCGGGTGACCGGCACCGTCAGCGAGCGCTTGTCGCCATCGCGCTCGATTCCCATCGGCAGCGACGACGTCGCCGCCAGCAGGGGACCGAACACGCCGCCGGCGGTGGTGGAGGCATTCGCGCCCGTGGGCAGCTTCTTGCCGCCGGCGGTGAGCAGGCGGTCGCCCCGTTTCAGGCCGGCCTGGGCGGCGCCGCTGCCGGCCAGTACGCCCGTCACTTGCAGGTGCTCGCCCATGCCGAAGGCGACGTGGGCCGCTTCGTTGTAGTCGCCCGGGTAGGAGTGGCGGTTCTTGGCGGTGAATCCGAGCAGATTGCGCGCCTGGCTCTTGCACAGGTCGGCGTTGGCGATCAGCAGGGGCGCGGCGACCCGGTACAGGCGGTCCTGCAAGGTGGCCATGCGATTGAGCTGTTCGGCCTCCTGCGCCATGCGTGGGGTCAGCACCTCGGGCTCGGGCTCCTTGCTCGCTGCTGGCGCTTGCGGCACCGGGCCTTGCTGCATCACGGGTGGGGTGCTGCAAGCGGCGAGGGCGAGGGCGAGTGTGGCCAGCGCCAACGAGCGACAGGTGCCGGGGCGCCAGGCGTGAATACGCTTCATGGGAAATCTCCTGTTTTTATTGTTTGCCGGTGCTGCCGAAGCCGCCAGCACCGCGTTCGCTGTGCTGCTGCGCGTCGAACTCGTCGACCACCTCGAAGCCCACCTGCAGTACCGGCACGATGATCAGCTGCGCCAGCCGTTCCATCGCTTGCAGGGTGAATGGCTGCTGGCCGCGGTTCCAGGTCGAGACCATCAACTGGCCCTGATAATCGGAATCAATCAAGCCTACCAGATTCCCCAGCACGATGCCGTTCTTGTGGCCCATGCCGCTGCGTGGCAGGATCATCGCGCAGTAACCGGGATCGGCCACGTGGATCGCCAGGCCGGTGGGAATGAGCACGGTGGCGCCGGCGTCGATGACGATGGCTTCATCGATGCAGGCGCGCAGGTCGAGGCCCGCGCTGCCAGCGGTGGCGTAGGCCGGCAGCAGGTCTTTCATGCGCGGGTCGAGAATCTTGATCTGGAGTGTTTTCATGCGTTCTTCATTAAAGTGGCTGGGGCAGCCGGCTGGCGATTTCGGCAATCAGGCGCCGCGCCAGCGTCAGCTTGTCGGCGCGCGGCAGCACGGTGTGGCCGGCGGCGTCGAACAGGATCACGGTATTGTCATCCTGGCCGAAAGTCTGGGGTCCGATATTGCCCACGAGCAAAGGGATGCCTTTTCGCAGGCGTTTGGCGGCGCCGTACTCGATCAGGTTTTCCGATTCGGCGGCAAAGCCGACGCAGTACGGCGCGCCCGTGGCCGCGGCGCTGGCCGATACCGCCGCCAGGATGTCGGCGTTTTCGCTGAACTGCAGTTGCGGCGCGCCGCCGGCGGTTTTTTTCATTTTTTGATCGCTGGCGTTGCTGACGCGCCAGTCGGCCACCGCCGCCACGCCAATGAACACCTGCTGGCCCGCCAGTTGCCCCATCACGGCGTCGTGCATCTGCCGGGCGCTTTGCACATCGATCCGGCGCACCCCGCGCGGCGCGGCCAGCGCGGTGGGGCCCGACACCAGCACCACCTCGGCGCCCGCTTCGTGCGCCGCCCGCGCCACGGCGTAACCCATTTTGCCCGACGACAGATTGGTGATGCCGCGTACCGGGTCGATCGCTTCGAAGGTGGGGCCGGCGGTGATCAAGACCCGTTTGCCGGCGAGGACCTTGGGCTGGAAGGCTGCCACCAGGTCCTCGAGCAGTTCATCGGCTTCGAGCATGCGCCCGTAGCCCGTTTCGCCGCATGCCTGGGCGCCGGCGGCGGGGCCGAACACCTTGATGCCGTCCTCGAGCAACTGGGCCAGGTTGCGCACGGTGGCGGGGTTTTCCCACATTTCGACGTTCATCGCCGGCGCGATGTGCAGCGGCAGCCGACGCGGGCGCGCCACGCACAGGGTCGAAAGCAGGTCGTCGCAGGCGCCGTGCGCCAGCTTGCGCATGAAATCGGTGGAGCAGGGGGCGATCAGGATGGCGTCGGCATCGCGCGTGAGGTCGATATGCGCCATGTTGTTGGCCACCCGCGCATCCCATTGATCGGTATAGACGGGATTGCCCGACAGGGCCTGCATGGTGACGGCGCCGATGAACTGGGTGGCCGCCGCCGTCATCACCACCTGCACGCTGGCGCCTTGCTTGACGAGGGCGCGGCACAGTTCAGCCGCCTTGTAGCAGGCGACCCCACCGGTCAGGCCGAGGACGATTTTCTTGCCTTGCAAATCCATGCTCGCTCCCCCGTTCAGTTCTTGTTGACGCGCCGCAGTTCGTCGAAGATGAACAGGAAGGCGCCCACGCAAATGGCGCTGTCGGCGATATTAAAGGCGGGGAAATGGCCCACCGCGGCCAGGTGAAAATCGAGGAAATCGATCACGTGGCCGTACAGCAGGCGGTCGATGACGTTGCCGATGGCGCCGCCCATGACCAGCGCCAGCGCCCAGCAGAACAGGCGCTGGCCGGCGTGCTTGCGCAGCATGTAAATAATGAAGCCCACCGCCACCACGCCGATCGCCGTAAAAAAGTAGCGCTGCCAGCCGCCCTGGTCGGACAGGAAGCTGAACGCGGCGCCCCGGTTATACGCGAGCACCAGGTTGAAGAACCCCGTGATGGCTTTTTCCTGGCCCAGCACGAACATCTTGGTGATGGCGATTTTCGACAGCTGGTCGCACAGGATGATGATGGCGGCGATGCCCAGCCATGGCGCGAGCGAAGCGCGGTTCTTGGCAGTGGAGAAGGTAGAGGTTTTTTTAGTGGCCATGGGGGCTCAGTCGATCAGGCGGTGGTGGATCGGATCAGGCGAAACGGCGGGTTTCGCCGGCGCCGAACAGGTTGCCGTAGCAGCGCTCGCACAGTCCCGGATGGTCGGCATGGTGGCCGACGTCGGGGCGGTAGTGCCAGCAGCGCTCGCACTTGGGCGCGCTCGACGCCGTCACCGCGATGGCTTCGTCATCGACGCTGGCGACTGCTTCGACGCGTGCCTGCGAAGTGATGAAGACAAAACGCAGGTCGTCGTCGAGGCTGGCGAGCAGGCGGTATTTTTCCGGCGCCGCCTTGATGGTCAGCTCCGCCTGCAGCGACGAGCCGATGGCGCCCGAGCCGCGCAGCGCTTCGAGGTCCTTGGTGACGTCGGCGCGCACCGCGCGCAAGGCCGCGTACTTCGCCAGCAGCGCTTCGCCATCGGCCACCTGCGGCAGTTCCCAGTAGGTCTGGGTAAAGATGGTGTCGTCGCTGTCGGCGTAGGCCTGCGGCGTGGCGAATGCCTGCCACGCTTCTTCGGCCGTGAACGTCAGGGTCGGCGCCATCACCCGCAGCAGGCTCTGGGCGATGTGCCACAGGGCCGTTTGCGCCGAGCGGCGTGCCGGCGAATCGACGGCGGTGGTGTAGAGGCGGTCTTTCAGGATGTCGAGGTAGAAGCCGCCCAGGTCTTCCGAGCAGTAGTTCTGCAGGCGCGCGATCACCGGGTGAAATTCGTAGCGCTCGTAGTGGGCCAGGATGTCCTGTTGCAGCGCGGCCATCGAGGCGATCGCGTAGCGGTCGATCTCGAGCAGGTCGGCCATCGGCACGGCCTGCGTGGCGGGATTGAAGTCCGAGGTGTTCGCCAGCAGGAAGCGCAGGGTATTGCGGATGCGGCGGTACGATTCGGTCACCCGCTTGAGGATCTCGTCGGAGATCGACAGCTCGCCGCTGTAGTCGGTCGAGGCGACCCACAGGCGCAGGATGTCGGCGCCCAGGGTATCGGAGATTTTTTGCGGCGCCAGCGTGTTGCCAAGCGACTTGGACATCTTCTTGCCTTCGGCATCGACCGTAAAACCGTGCGTGAGCAGCGCCTTGTAGGGTGGCACGCCGTTGAGCATCGAGGACGTCAGCAGCGACGAATGGAACCAGCCACGGTGCTGGTCCGAGCCTTCCAGGTACAGGTCGGCGGGGAACGCCAGTTGCGTCTTGTGCGAGCCACGCAGCACCGTCTGGTGGGTCACGCCGGAGTCGAACCAGACGTCGAGCGTGTCCTTGTTCTTGACGTACATGGTGCCGTCGATACCCAGGTCTTCCGGTTGCAGCGCCTGCCAGGCGTCGATACCTTTTTCTTCAAACAGCTTCGCGACTTTTTCGATCAGCGCCGGCGTGTCCGGGTGCAGCTGGCCGCTTTCCTTGTGCAGGAAAAAGGCCATCGGCACGCCCCACTGGCGCTGGCGCGACAGGGTCCAGTCGGGACGGTTGGCGATCATGCCGTGCAGGCGCGCCTGGCCCCAGTCGGGGAAGAACGTGGTCTGTTCGATGCCTGCCAGCGCGCTCTCGCGCAGGGTTGGTCCGCCATCCTTGGGCGTGAGGTCCATGCCGGCGAACCACTGCGAGGTGGCGCGGTAGATGATCGGCGTCTTGTGGCGCCAGCAGTGCATGTAGCTGTGATCGAACATCTTGACTTCGAACAGGGCGCCGGCGGCGGTGAGCGCCGCGCAGATCGGTTTCGACGCTTCCCAGATGGTCATGCCGGCGAACAGGGGCAGCGAGGCGGCGAAGTGGCCGTCGCCCAGCACCGGCGTGAGGATCTGGTCGTCCAGCATGCCGTGCGCTTTGCACGAAATAAAGTCTTCCTGGCCGTAGGCAGGCGCGGAGTGGACGATGCCGGTACCGCTTTCGGTGGTGACGTAGTCGGCCAGGTACATCGGCGAGAGGCGGTCGTAGAACGGATCGGCCTGGTGCAGCGGATGGTGAAAGCTGATGCCTTCGAGGGCCGCGCCCAGGCAGGTGGCGATGACGCTGCCTTCGAGCTTGTAGCGGGCCAGGCAGGCTTCGACCAGGTCGGCGGCCAGGATCAGCAGCAGGCTCTTGCCGTCGCGCTCGGTCTGCACCAGCGCGTACGTCACTTCGGCGTTGGCGTTGAGGGCCTGGTTCGACGGTATGGTCCACGGCGTGGTGGTCCAGATGACGACGAAGCCGTCGCCGGCGGGCAGGCTGGGCATGCCGAAGGCGGCCGCCAGTTTTTCAGGTTCAGCAAACGGAAAGCCGACGTCGATGGCGGGATCGCGCTTGTCCTGGTATTCGACTTCCGCCTCGGCCAGCGCCGAGCCGCAATCGAAGCACCAGTTGACGGGCTTGAGGCCGCGGTACACATAGCCCTTCTCGAGCAGCGTGCCGAGCGCGCGCAGTTCATCGGCTTCGTTGCCGAAGGCCATGGTCATGTAGGGATTGTCCCATTCACCGAGCACGCCCAGGCGGATAAAGCCGGCGCGCTGGCGGTCGATCTGTTCGTAGGCGTAGGCGCGTGCCTTGGTGAGCACGTCGGCGGTGGGCAGGTTCTTGCCGTACAGTTTTTCGATCTGGATCTCGATCGGCATGCCGTGGCAATCCCAGCCGGGCACGTAGGGCGCGTCGAAGCCGGCCAGGGTGCGCGCCTTGACGATCATGTCCTTCAAGATCTTGTTGACGGCGTGGCCCAGGTGGATGTCGCCATTGGCGTAGGGCGGGCCGTCGTGCAGGATGAATTTCGGGCGGCCGGCACTGGCCTTGCGCACCCGCTCGTAGAGTTTTTTGTCCTGCCACTGCTTGACCCAGCCCGGCTCGCGCTTGGCCAGGTCGCCCCGCATGGGGAAGACGGTGTCGGTCATATTGACCGGGTATTTGCTCTCGGGCTTCTTGGCCCCTTTTGGGTTCACAGCTTTGGTATCGGACATGGTTTTCTTTACAAGTGAATGCGGAAGGACGGTGTGGGCCGATGGCGCCGGCTGGCAGGGGGCCGGCGCGGCAGTGTGGCCAGTGAGTCTAAGCTGGACAGCGTCAAATTCGGTCGGTGGCCGTGAGCGCGCCGGCGCGGCTGGCAAACCAGTCGCGGGCGCGCTCGGCGTCGTTGTTGATGGCGTCCGTCAGGCTTGCCAGGTCGGTGTATTTTGCTTCGTCGCGGATTTTTTCAAGAAACTCGACCTGGACGAGCTTGCCGTAGCAATCGCCCTGAAAGTCGAATACGTGCACTTCCAGCAGCACGCGGCCGGAGTCGTCGACGGTGGGGCGCACGCCGATGCTGGCGACGGCCGGCAGGGCGGCCGGTCCCAGGCCATGAACGCGGACGATAAAAATGCCAGCCAGGGCGGCGCGGTGCGCCACCCGCAGGTTCAGGGTGGGAAAGCCCAGTGTGCGGCCCAGTTTCTGGCCATGGATGACGTGGCCGGACATGGCGTAATCGTGACCGAGCAGCTGCTTGGCTTGCACGAAGTCACCCGCGGCCAGCGCTTCGCGCACGGCCGAGGACGAGATGCGGCGCTCGCCGTGATTCACTGTTGGCAGGGTCTCGACGTGAAAGCCATGGCGTGCTCCCGCTTCCTTGAGCATGGCGACGGTGCCGCTGCGTCGGGCGCCGTAGCAGAAATCGTCGCCCACCATCAGCCACTTCACGTGCAAGCCTTCGACCAGCACGCGTGCGGTAAATTCTTCGGGCGTCAGGGCGGCGAACTGGGCGTTGAAATGCTCGACGATGACGCGGTCGATGCCTGCTGCCGCCAGCGAGCCCAGCTTGTCGCGCAAATTGGCGATGCGACTGGGCGCGCGTGATGGGTCGGCCGCGCGGGCGGCGAAAAATTCGCGCGGGTGCGGCTCGAACGTCATCACGGCCGCCTCGACGTCCAGTGCAGTGGCTGCGGCACGCACACGCCCCAGCAGGGCCTGGTGGCCGCGATGGACGCCGTCGAAATTGCCGATCGTCAGGGCGCACGGTGCGCGCGCCCGGTCATTGGGGAGTCCTCGGAATACCTTCATCTGATGTGCTGCCTATTGCTGCAAGCTAAATAGAGGATTATACGGTCAAGTTGCGGCTTTCACATCCCATCTGCCTTGCTGAGCAGGCCGAAGGGGGCGATGGACGTGGCAAAATGCAAAAAAGCGCTGCCGAGGGCAGCGCTTTTGCTCGCGGCATGACGACCTGCATCATGCCCGCAGCGGGGGGACTTAGCCCATCGGGTTATTGATGGCCATGATCCAGTAACGGGCCAGATCGGCCGTGCCGTCGTTGCCGCCCACCGATTTGAGGGTGGTGATGGCTTGCGATTTTTTACCGGCCACCGCCTGGGCTTGGCCCAGGTGCAACTTGGCATCTTCAGGGTTGCGCAAACCGCCCGCCTTGATGGCGTCTTGCATGATCTGCAGACCCTTGTCGGCTTGACCCGCTTGCACCAGGCCGTAGCCCATGGCGACCAGGCCATCGTTATCCTTGGCCTTGAGCATGGCTGCTTCTTCAGTGGCCTGATTTTTCTGGTTTTCGGCCAAGGTTTTTTCAGCCAGGTCTTTCAGGCGCTGGTGGCGGGCCGCTTCTGCGCCCACGCCCAGCAAGCCTGCCTTGTAACCCTTGCCGATCACTTTCAGGGCTTCAGCCGGGGCTTTCGCTTGCAGCACCAGTTGGGCCATCTCGACGAATTCGCTGGGCTTTTTCAGCAGGCTGTTGGCCAGCTTCAAGCGGTAGATGTCGACCGTCAGGCGGTTCGAGTAACCGGGCTTGGTGACCACGCGGTTGAGCAAATCGGTCCAGTACGATACTTTCGGGTACGAGGCCGCGAGCTTTTCGATGGTGCCGACGTAACCTGCCTTGTCGCCTTTTTTCAGCTGAATATTGGCCAACAGACCCAATTGGTCTTCGTTGAGCTTGCCGCCTTTTTCGATGTTACGCAGTTCCTGCTCCGCCTGGCCCAGATTGCCGGAGACGTAGTAGTTCTGGATCAGCAATTGGCGCAGCGCTGGATTGTCGCGCTCTTTGAGCTGGCGGTTGATGGCGGCGTTGGCCTTGCCGTAGTCCTTGGCGCGGATGTACAGGCCGACCAGGCCTTCGGAAAATTTGTCCTTCTCGCCAGCCGACAGGCGGCCCGACGCGATCAGGGTTTCAAACGACTTGGCAGCGGCTTCGTTGTCGCCGGCCGCCGATGCCGCCGCCGCGCGCACGCGCTCGATCAGGTAGCTCTCGTTGGCGGTCTTGTTGCTGACGTTGTCGGCGTCGCGCAATTTGGCGAGCGCTTCACGGTTCTTGCCCTGTTTCATCAAGGCCTGGGCGTCTTGCAGGGGCTTGCCCACTTCGGCGCGCATGGTTTCTGCGGCGAATGCGGTCGACAGGCCGATCACAGGGGTGGCGGCCGTGAAGCCGAGAGCGGCCATCACGAGGCCGAGGTGCGCGAGACGGAATTTTGGCATTGTGTGGAATTCTTTCTTCAAAATGAGAAACGGCAGGGGATACCTGCCGTGTTCGTTCTACGAATTACGATTACTGAAACTGCTCGTTGCCGACCATACCAATCTTGGTCACGCCGAGACGCTGGGCCGAAGCCATCACGCCGGCGACATACTTGTATTCCACCAGCTTGTTCGGACGCAAATGCACTTCCGGCTGATCCGCCTGGGCTGACACGGTGGCCAGCTTGGCGTCGAGCGCCGCACGGTCCGGAACGACAACGCCGTTCCAGGAAATCGTGCCGTCGAAGTCGACATCGATGTCGATGACGACCGGCTCGGTCAGTGGCGGATTGGACGGGCCGACTGGCAGGTTCAGATTGACCGAATGGTTTTGCTTCGGAATCGTGATAATCAACATGATAATCAAGACCAACATCACGTCGATCAAGGGTGTCATGTTCATTTCCATCATTGGTTCCGGATCAGCGTTTGCGCTGGCGGAACCTGAACCGACGTTCATACTCATGGTGTGTCCTTTAGAAATGTTGGGGCCCCGTCCCGCCCTGAATGACCGGGCGGGACGGGGAGGGGCTTAACCCTTGTCAGGCGGTTCGGTGATGAAACCGACCTTCTGGACCCCAGCACGTTGTGCCGTATAAATAACCTTGCCGATGAACTCGTACTTGGTTTCCTGGTCACCACGTACATGCACTTCTGGCTGCGGCAACTTGACAGATTCCTTCTTCAGGAACTCGAACAATTCATCCGTGTTCGCCAGCTTCTTTTGGTTCCAGTACATATCGCCGTCTTTGTTGACCACGATATTGACGTCTTCCGGCTTGGTCTTGGCAGCCTGGTTGGTCTCGGTTGGAAGATTAATCTTCTGCAACTTCAACACGACCGGGCTGGTAATCAGGAAGATGATCAGCAGAACCAACATGATGTCGACTAGCGGCGTCGTGTTGATCTCTGACATGACTGCATCTTCTTCTCCGCTATCGGAGCCGACGCTCATCGACATGATTTATCCAATCTTTTTGGTCGCGCCTGCCAGACGGCCAGCTTCGCTGGTCGACATTGCGCCCGAGATCAACACCGAGTGTACGTCAGCCGAGAACGAACGGACGTCTTCCATGGCGCTCTTGTTACGACGCACCAACCAGTTGTAACCCAGAACGGCAGGAACAGCGACGAACAGACCGAAGGCGGTCATGATCAGTGCTTCGCCAACTGGACCGGCGACTTTGTCGATCGATGCGTTACCAGTCATACCGATGTTGGTCAGCGCGCCGTAGATACCCCAGACGGTACCGAACAGACCGATGAACGGTGCGGTCGAACCGACGGTTGCCAGGAACGACAGGCCATCTTGCAGACGCGACTGGACTTTTTCAACAGCGCGTTGGATCTGCATGGTCACCCAGGTCGACAGGTCGATTTGCTCGAGCAGGGCGCCGTCGTGGTGCTGGGTGGCTTTGGTGCCGGTTTCAGCGATGAAGCGGAATGGCGAGCCGTCTTTCAGGGCAGCCGAACCAGCAGCGATCGACGAAGCTTTCCAGAACTTGGCCTGGGTTTCTTTCGATTGCTTGAAGATTTTCATCTGGTCAAGCAGCTTGGTGATGATGATGTACCACGAACCCATCGACATCAGCGACAGGATGATCAGGGTAGCGCGGGGAACGAAGCCACCTTCCCAGACGGCTTTGATACCGAACGGGTTTTCAACTTCTTCTTTGGTACCGGCTGGCGCGGCGACTGGCGCTGCAGCGGCAGCGTCAGCGGCAGGAGCAGCAGGAGCGGCAGCAGGTGCTGCGGCTTCAGCCGCTTTAGGAGCATCGGCAAATGCTGGTGCGGACACCAGTGCGCTCGCTGCGGTCAGCGAAAACAGGACAGCCGCCAGGACTGCGGACAAACGGGTATTCTTAAACATGCTTCCTCCAAATATATAAAATAATCAGTTCGCTGAACATAGAGACAACGAAAAATCACAGGCTGGGACGGTCAAACTGTCCCGGGTTTATTCCAGCGTCCAGACATATTGCATTTGCATCCACGCCTTTTCAGGCTTGCCGTCGGTGGTGCCCGGCTTGAAGCGGCATTTGCTGATACCCGTCACAGCGGCTTTGTCCAGGTCACGGAAGCCGCTCGATTTCAGGATCTTCGAATCGGCAACACGGCCATCTTCGGCGATCAGGAATTGCAGCGTCACAGTGCCGGTTTCTTCGTTACGCAAGGAGGCTTTCGGCCATTCCGGTTTTGCGCAGGTGTTGAAATCGGCCACTGCCGCGACGCGTGCAGGGTTCGGGTTCGCTGCCGGTGCAGGAGGCGCGGCTGGTGCAGGCGGCGCTTTTTGCAGTTCGTTCGAGGCTGGTTTCGCCTGCGAGGTCACCGCAATGGTGTTCTGCACCGGAGGAGGTTGCTGCACGTTCACCTCGACTGGCGGGATGAATGGTGGCGGCGGCGCCTTCATTTCTGGTGGAGGCGGTGGTGGCGGAATTTCTTTCGGTGGGGGAGGCGCCTGCTCCTCAATGATCTTGGTCTCTACCGCTTCAGCCATCTTGGTGACCATGCGCTTGCCGAGACCGGTAATGATCCCGTAGGCAACCAGCACGTGCAAGAGGATGACAATGGTGATCCCAGTGACATTCTTCCCGGGCTGCTTATCATGCGAAAAATTCATGCCTGCTTTCTCCAATACCAACTCTTTTTGTTCCTACTACTAAACCCACAAAACACGGCAAGACCTGCGACCGTATCCGGGACATCGGCGAATTATACCTACGAATTCTTTTTTGCACATACATTTTTCATGCCGCAAACGTCTGTTATCTCACAGTGAAAATGATGTTTACCGGACGTCATTTTGCACGCTGCGCTGCGGTGCAGCATCGGCCAAAATCGCCCCGGAAAAGCGCGACGTCCCACGACAATTCGCACCAAACAAGTGCAAATTGCGTCGAATTCGCAAATGGAAAACTTTCGCAATGAAAAAGCCACACTCAGCGTACACACTACGGTGTTGATATGGCGATATTACTAACTATAGGGGGAATGCCGGCGAGATGTCGTACGCTTGAACAGCGTGGGCACCGCAGCGCGGCAGTCACCCATATAGCATGGGGTGATGGAAGGGCGCTGTGTTGATATATCTATACAGGGCGCGGCAGGGGAAGGAACGCCTTGCGCGACGCGCTATATAAGAGGGGGACGGCGCGGGCGCCGCGCGCCGGGCGCCGCGCGCCGCGCGCCGCGCCGGGGGCGCGCTGTCGTGTCAGTGGCGTGCGCGTTTTTCGCGCCGCACTTCGAGGCTGCTGACGACGTGGCCGTTGGGGTCCACTGTTTCCAGGTGCACATCGAAGCCCCACAAGCGTGCCACGTGTCGCAGTACTTCCTGGGCCTGCTGGTTGAGCGGGCGCCGCTGGAACTGGCTGTGGCGCAGGGTGAGCGCGC
Source organism: Massilia sp. DWR3-1-1 (assembly GCF_049898325.1). Taxonomy (NCBI): domain Bacteria; kingdom Pseudomonadati; phylum Pseudomonadota; class Betaproteobacteria; order Burkholderiales; family Oxalobacteraceae; genus Massilia; species Massilia sp. DWR3-1-1. The sequence goes on from NZ_JAFCXL010000002.1 coordinate 124,008, forward strand.
GGTCGTCGCGTGTATTGACCTGCCAGACCTGGATGTTGGGCTCGCGGTTGCCCAGGTTGTACTGTTCGGCCAGTTGCTGGCGCACGTAGCGGTAGCCCTGCTCGTCATGGATGGCGGAAATCTGCAGTTTTTCCTTGCGGTCGTCGTCGAGCACGGCGAAGAAGTGAAAATCACGGATCAGCTTGGGCGACAGGTACTGGGCGATAAAACTTTCGTCCTTGAAATTGCGCATGGCGAAGTCGAGCGTGCTGCGCCAGTCGCTGCCGGCAATGGCGGGGAACCATTCCCGGTCTTCCGCAGTGGGTGCTTCGCAGATGCGGCGGATGTCACTCATCATGGCGAAGCCCAGCGCATACGGGTTGATGCCGTTGTAACACTGGCTGGTGGCCGAAGGCTGGAACACCACGTTGGTGTGGCTTTGCAAGAACTCCATCATGAAGCCGTCGCCCACGATGCCTTCTTTATAGAGCTGCTGCAAGATCGTGTAGTGCCAGAAGGTGGCCCAGCCTTCGTTCATGACCTGGGTCTGGCGCTGGGGATAAAAATACTGGGAGATCTTGCGGGTGATGCGCACCAGTTCGCGTTGCCATGGTTCGAGCAGGGGCGCGTATTTTTCGATGAAATATAAAAGGTTTTCCTCGGGTTCGGGCGGGAAGCGGGGCGGCGTCGCGTCGCTGGCCTGCTCGTCGCGCCGCGGCACGGTGCGCCACAAGGCATTCACTTGCGACTGGGCGTATTCCTCGCGCTCTTTCAGGCGGGCGTTTTCCTGCGCCAGCGACAGCTTGGCCGGCCGCTTGTAGCGGTCGACCCCGTAGTTTTGCAAGGCGTGGCAGGAATCGAGCAATTGTTCGACAGCATCGATGCCGTGGCGCTGCTCGCACTCGGCGATGTAGTTCTTGGCGAATACCATGTAGTCGACGATGGCGTCGGCGTCGGTCCAGGTGCGAAACAGGTAATTGCCTTTAAAGAAGGAGTTGTGGCCATAGGCGGCGTGGGCGATCACCAGCGCCTGCATGGTCAGGCTGTTTTCCTCCATCAGGTAGGCGATGCAGGGATTGGAGTTGATGACGATTTCGTAGGCCAGTCCCATCTGCCCCCGCTTGTAGCTTTTCTCCGTCGATAAAAAGTGCTTGCCGAATGACCAGTGATTGTAGGAGACGGGCATGCCCACCGAAGTGTAGGCATCCATCATTTGCTCGGCGGTGATGATTTCGAGCTGGTTGGGGTAGGTATCGAGCCCGAAGCTTTCAGCGACGCGGCGGATTTCTTCGTGGGCGTGTTCGATCAGGTCGAACGTCCATTCCGACTGCTCGGGCAGGGCGCGGGGGTGTTGGGGATCTCGGGGCATGGCGGCCTCACTTCGGCTGTTTCTTGAACAGTTCGCGGAACACCGGGTAGATATCGGCCGGCGTGACGATTTTCTGCATGGCAAAGTTGGCGTGATGGTCGCCCACTTCGGCGTACTGTTCCCACAGGTTCTGCTGTGGGCCGTCGGTGATTTCGACGTAGGTGTAGTACTGCACCTTGGGCATGACGGCGTTGATCAGCAACTGCTTGCACAGCACCGAGTCGTTGTCCCAGTTGTCGCCGTCGGAGGCCTGGGCGACATAGCTGTTCCAGTCGCCACTGCCGTAACGTTCGCTGAGGATTTTCTGCAGCAGGTGCAGGGCGGACGACACCACCGTGCCACCCGATTCGCGGGAATGGAAAAATTCGTTTTCGTCCACTTCGGCGGCGGCCGTGTGGTGGCGAATGAACACCACCTCGATTTTGTCGTAGGCGCGCTTGAGGAACAGGTACAGCAGGATAAAGAAGCGCTTGGCAGTGTCCTTGCGCCCCTCGTCCATGGAGCCGGAGACATCCATGATGCAAAACATGACGGCCTGGGTGGACGGCTTGGGCACCTTGATGCGGTTGCTGTAGCGCAGGTCGAAGGGATCGATGAAGGGGATCGCCAGCAGGCGCGTGTGCAGGTGATGCACGAGTTTTTTCAGTTCCAGCACGGCCGGGTCGTCCAGCGCGGCGCCGCCCTCGAGCAGGTCGGCCAGCGCCTGTTCGGCTTCGATCAGCTGCTTGCGCGGTTTGCCGCCCACGGCGATGCGCCGGCCCAGGGCGCCGCGCAGGGAGCGCAGCACGTGGATGTTGGAGGGGGTGCCCGAAATATTGTAGCCGGCACGCTGGTTCTTCATTTCCGGCGTTTGCGACAACTGGGTCTTGACCATGTTCGGCAGTTCGAGGTCTTCGAAGAAGTAATTCATGAATTCTTCGCGCGAGAGCTCGAAAATGAAATCGTCCTCGTTGGCCTGGTCGCTGTTGCCGGCCTTGCCGCGGCCACTGCCGCCGCCACTGCGGGGACGGTTGAACTGGTCGCCTTTCTGATATTCCTTGTTGCCTGGATTAATGGTTTCCCACACGCCACCGTGGGCATGGCCGAAACTGGGTTCGTTGACATCCTTGACGGGGATCGAGACTTTTTCGCCGTTCTCGATGTCGGTGATGGAGCGGCCCTTGATGGCGCGCCCGACCGCGTCCTTGATCTGGCTTTTGTAGCGGCGCAGGAAGCGCCCCCGGTTGATCGCGGACTTGTTTTTCCCCTGCAAGCGTCGGTCGATGAGATAAGTCAAAGTGCCTCCTGCTCTATTTCGCGGCGGAACCGGCAGCTGCCCCAGGGGCGATCTGCCGGCCCCCCTATCTTAAACCTTTGCGCTCAAGACGACTTCCGCACACGCAGATACCACTCGCACAGCAAGCGCACCTGCTTGGCCGTGTAGCCTTTTTCGACCATGCGGGCGACAAAGTCGGCGTGCTTGTTGGCGTCCTCGGCCGAGGCCTTGGCATTGAACGAGATCACGGGCAGCAATTCCTCCGTGTTCGAGAACATTTTTTTCTCGATCACGGTACGGAATTTCTCGTAACTGGTCCAGGCGGGATTCTTGCCGCCGTTGGTGGCGCGGGCGCGCAGGCCGAAGTTGACGATCTCGTTGCGGAAATCCTTCGGGTTCGAAATGCCGGCCGGCTTTTCGATTTTTTCCAGTTCGCTGTTGAGCGAATCGCGGTCGAACGATTCGCCCGTGTCCGGGTCGCGGAACTCCTGGTCCTGGATCCAGAAATCGGCAAACGTGACGTAGCGGTCAAAAATATTCTGGCCGTATTCGGAATAGCTTTCCAGGTAGGCCGTCTGGATTTCCTTGCCGATAAAATCGACATAGCGGTGCGCCAGGTGCTCCTTGATATACGACAGATAGCGCTGTTCCGTCTCCGGGGCGAATTGTTCGCGCTCGATCTGTTGCTCGAGCACGTACAGCAGGTGCACGGGGTTGGCCGCCACCTCCGTATTGTCGAAGTTGAACACCTTCGACAGGATCTTGAAGGCAAAGCGGGTCGACAGCCCGTTCATGCCTTCGTCGACCCCGGCATAGTCGACGTATTCGTGCATCGACTTGGCTTTCGGATCGGTGTCTTTCAGGTTTTCGCCATCGTAGACGAGCATCTTGGAGAAGATGCTGGAGTTTTCCGGGTCTTTCAGGCGCGACAGGATGGCGAACTGCGCCATCATTTTCATGGTGCCGGGCGCGCACGGCGCGGCCTCCAGCGAGGAATTGCGGATGAGCTTGTCGTAGATCTTGATTTCGTCCGACACCCGCAAGCAATACGGCACCTTGACGATATAGATGCGGTCAAGGAAGGCTTCGTTGTTGCGGTTGTTGCGGAACGTCTTCCACTCCGACTCGTTCGAGTGGGCCAGCACGATGCCGTCGAAGGGGATGGCGCCGAATCCTTCGGTGCCCTTGTAATTGCCTTCCTGGGTGGCCGTCAGCAAGGGGTGCAGCACCTTGATGGGCGCCTTGAACATCTCGACAAATTCCATCAAGCCCTGGTTGCCCAGGCACAGGCCGCCTGAATAGCTGTAGGCGTCCGGGTCATCCTGGGCGTAGTCTTCCAGCTTGCGGATATCGACCTTGCCCACCAGCGAAGAAATATCCTGGTTGTTTTCGTCGCCCGGTTCCGTCTTGGAAATGGCAATCTGTTTCAGGATCGACGGATAGCGCTTGACCACGCGGAACTTGTTGATGTCGCCGTTGAACTCGTGCAGGCGCTTGACCGCCCACGGGCTGGGAATGGTGCGCAGGTAGCGGCGCGGGATGCCGTAGTCTTCTTCGAGCAGGGTGCCGTCCTCGTCTTCGTTGAACAGGCCCAGCGGCGACTCGTTGACGGGCGAGCCTTTCAGGCAATAGAACGGCACCTGCTCCATCAACGATTTGAGTTTTTCGGCGATCGACGATTTGCCGCCGCCGACGGGACCGAGCAGGTACAGGATCTGCTTGCGCTCTTCGAGGCCCTGGGCGGCGTGGCGGAAGTAGGAAACGACCTGCTCGATCACTTCTTCGGTGCCGTAGAAGTCCTTGAAGGCCGGGTAGAGCTTGATGACCTTGTTGGCGAAGATGCGCGAGAGGCGGGTGTCGGTGCGGGTGTCGACCAGGGTCGGTTCGCCGATGGCGGCCAGCATGCGCTCGGGCGCGCTGGCATACGTCAATGGATCCTTTTTGCACAATGCCAGATAGTCGGAAAGGGAAAATTCTTCTTCCCTGGTACGCTCGTAGCGAGCGGCGTATTTGTCAAAAATCGTCATTTGAGGTCCTTTGTAGGTGCGTGCTGAATCCCTGATGCCGGCAAGAAAACTTGCCCAGGCCCGTACACTGGCGTCTCTCCTTGTAAGCCGACAGAACGTTTCGTGAAGGAAAAATACGAAACAAATTCCTGCGTCGACTCTATTATTTTAATAACCGGATTTCCGGTGATTTTGCGCGTTCTGACAACGTCTTCTTACGCCTATGAAATTTATTATGTGCCTAATAGAAGCGGATGTCAAAACAATGTCGTGGTACTGTATGTAACATCGGTAAGTATTTGATTTTAAATCTTTTAATCGTTTTTCTGTGGCATTTTCCAGGCCGCATTGCGGGGCCATTTGTCGTTTCATTTGCGCCCGTTCGCCGTGCCGAATTGAACCGTGATCGGGCGCATTCTTTGCGCCGATAAATGGGCCCGGCGATGCCATGCGTTGCCGGAGACCACGGAGAATTTTCTTGCGGCTGACACATACATGCTCGCGCGAAATCTCGTCGCCGGCTGAAGTTGTCGCGCGCTTGCGCTACACTGGGCCGACCTGTTCAGCGCCCACTATTTCGGAGAATCTCCCATGCAGCACCCACAGTTGAAATCCATTGTGCAAGAGATGCCCAAGGCAGAATTGCACATCCACATCGAAGGGTCACTGGAACCCGAGCTGATCTTTGAGTTGGCTCAACGAAACGGCGTCACCCTGGCCTACCCATCGGTTGACAAGCTGCGCGCGGCATATGCTTTCGATAATCTGCAATCGTTCCTCGATATTTATTATGCGGGCGCCAGTGTCCTGCTGACCGAGCAGGATTTCTACGACATGACGGCCGCCTACCTGCGCCGCGCGGCGGCCGACAATGTCCGCCATGCCGAACTGTTTTTCGATCCGCAAACCCACACCGACCGTGGCGTGCCTTTTGCCACCGCCATCGACGGCATCTGGCGCGCCTGCCAGGACGGTCCCATCAGCGCCACCATCATCATGTGCTTCCTGCGCCACCTGAGCGAAGAGGCGGCACTGGCCACCCTCGACGAAGCGCTGCCGCACCGCGACAAATTCATCGGCGTGGGCCTGGATTCATCGGAACTGGGCCATCCGCCGGAAAAATTCGCCCGCGTGTTCGCCCGCTGCCGCGAACTGGGCCTGCACCTGGTGGCCCACGCCGGCGAGGAAGGCCCGCCCGCCTACATCGAAACGGCGCTCGACGTGCTGCAGGTCGAGCGCATCGACCATGGCGTGCGCTGCCTCGACAGTGCGGCGCTCACCGCGCGCCTGGCGCGCGAACAGATCGCCCTGACCGTCTGCCCCTTGTCGAACATCAAGCTGCGCGTGTTCGATCACATGGGCCAGCACAATTTGCTCGAGCTGCTCGATGCCGGCCTGGCCGCCACCATCAACTCGGACGACCCGGCCTATTTTGGCGGTTATATGAACGATAATTTTCTTGCCGCCTTCGATGCCTTGCCGCTGGGCTTGTCGCACGCGCACCGGCTGGCACGCAACAGTTTTGTGGCCTCCTTCTTGCCCGAGGCCGCCAAGCAGGCGCACCTGGCCGAGCTCGACGCTTACTTCGCCGCGCTGTAAGGCGCGTTCCCCCCAACTTCGTTAGACACCATGTTGATTCAATCGTTCCGCATGACCGCCCGCGACTGGCGCGCCGGTGAATTGCGCTTCCTGCTCGTCGCCCTGATCGTCGCCGTGGCCTCGTTGTCGGCCGTGGGTTTTTTCATCGACCGCATGCGCAGCAGCCTCAACCGCGACGCGCACCAGTTGCTGGGCGCCGATCTGCTCGTCAATGCCGATCAGCCACTGCCTGCCGCGTGGCGCCAGGAAGCGGCGCGGCGCGGCCTGATCCTGGCCGACACCGTCACCTTCCCCAGCATGGCGCAGGCGGGGCAGGGTGAGCAGTCGAGCGCCCAGCTGGCCTCGATCAAGGCGGTCAGCACGGGCTACCCCTTGCGCGGACAATTAAAAATCACCACCAGCACCCAGCAAGCGGCGGACGGGCACGGCGTCAAAACGCTGGCCACCCCGGCGCCCGGCACCGTCTGGGTCGATCCGAACATCCTGAGCGGCCTGAAGACCTCGGTGGGGGCGACGCTGCAACTGGGCGACAAAGCGTTCACCATCACCGAACTGATCGCCGCCGAACCGGACCGCGGCCCCTCGTTCGCCAACTTCGCGCCCCGCGTGATGCTGTCGATGGCCGACCTGGCCGCCACCGGCCTGGTCGACAATGGGTCGCGCGTGACCTACCGCCTGCTGGTGGCGGCGCCGTCGAACAACGATCTGTCGGCCATCGGCGACTATGAGGCCTGGCTGAAAGGCCGCATCAGCGCCGACGCCATCAAGGGCGTGCGCATCGAGTCGCTGGAAAACGGCCGGCCCGAGATGCGCGCCACGCTCGACCGCGCCGACCGCTTCCTGTCGCTCGTCGGCCTGCTCTCGGCGATGCTGGCGGCGGTCGCCGTGGCGATGGCGGCGCGCCGCTTCATGCTGCGCCACCTCGACGCCTGCGCCATGCTGCGCTGCCTGGGGCTGTCGCAAAACCAGGTCAGCGCCCTGTACCTGATCGAATTCGTGCTGGTGGGGCTGGCCGGCAGCGTGCTGGGCGTGCTGGTGGGCTTCGGCGCGCACTACGTTCTGCTCGAGCTGATCGGCAGTTTTATCACCACCGACCTGCCGCCCGTGTCGATCCTGCCCGCCCTGCAAGGGGTGGCCACGGGCATGCTGCTGCTGGTCGGCTTCGCGCTGCCGCCCGTGCTGCAGCTGCGCAACGTGCCGCACAACCGGGTGCTGCGCCGCGAACAGGCGCCACCGCAGGCGATGGCGCTGGCCACCTATGGCCTGGGCATCGTCGCGTTCGTCGGCCTGCTGCTGTGGCAGGCCGGTGACCGCCAGCTGGCGCTGGTGACGGCGCTGGGCTTCCTGGGCGGCTTCGGCGTGTTCGCGCTGGCCGGCTGGCTGGGCCTGGCGCTGCTGCGGCGCCTGCGCGGGGCCATCGACGCGCAGGCCTGGCGCTTCGCCCTCAACGCCCTGCAGCGCCGGCCCGGCGCCACCATCGTGCAGGTGGTGTCGCTGGCGCTGGGCCTGATGGCGCTGCTGCTGCTGACGGTGGTGCGGGGCGACCTCACCAGCGCCTGGCAAAGCGCCACCCCGGCCGACGCGCCGAACCGCTTCATCATCAACATCATGCCTGACCAGCGCGCGCCCGTGGCGGCCCGCCTGGCCGCCGCCAAGGTCGACGGCGCCGTGCTCTATCCCATGATCCGCGGGCGCCTGACGGCGCTGAACGGCCAGGCCATCACGGCGGCCACCTACCAGGCCGACGATGCGCGCCGGCTGGCCGAGCGCGAGTTCAACCTGTCGACCATGCAGCAATTGCAGGCCTCGAACCAGATCGTCGCCGGCAAGTGGTTCAGCGACACCACCGGCCAGGCCGAGGCGTCCGTCGAGCAGGGCATCGCCAAGACGCTGCGCATCAAGCTGGGCGACGTCATGCGCTTCGATATCGCCGGCCAGATCGTCGAGGCCCGCGTAACCAGCTTGCGCAAGCTCGAGTGGGGATCGATGCGCGCCAATTTCTTTGTCATCATCAATCCCGAGGCGATGAAGGCGACGCCGCAAACGCTGATGACGGCGTTCCACCTGCCCGCCGGTTCGGCCAATCTCACCAACTCGCTCACGCGCGAGTTCCCCAACCTCACCGTGATCGACGTCAGCGGCATCATCAACCAGTTGCAGGAAGTGCTGGGGCAGGTGGTCACCGCCGTCGAGTTCCTGTTCTTGTTCACGCTGGTGTCGGGCGTGCTGGTGTTGTACGCGGCGCTGATGGGATCGCAGGACGAGCGCACCCGCGAGGCGGCCCTGCTGCGCGCGCTGGGCGCCACCCGCAAGCAGCTCTCGCGCGCCCAGTGGATCGAATTCGCGCTGGTGGGCGCGCTGTCGGGCTTCCTGGCCGCCAGCGGCGCGGCAGCATTGGGCTGGGCGCTGGCCACCTACCAATTCAAGTTCGAATGGGTGTTCAGCCCCGTGGTGTTCATGGCCGGCATTGCCGTCGGCGTGGCCTGCGCCATCGGTGGCGGCTGGCTGGGACTGCGCAATGTGCTGCGCCAGCCGCCGCTACAGACCTTGCGGGGCACCTGAAGCGCACCCTGCTGATATCATGGGGGCATGACTTCAGCTCCTACTCTCTACGACACCATCGGCGGTGCGGCCGTTCTGCGCGAACTGGTCGACCGCTTCTACGATCTGATGCAACTGGAAGGGGAATTTGCCGGCATCCACGCCATGCACCCCGTCCCCAACGACAGCTCGCGCGACAAATTATTCATGTTCCTGAGCGGCTGGATGGGCGGTCCCGACCTGTATATCGAGCGCTACGGCCACCCGCGCCTGCGCGCGCGTCACCTGCCGTACGCGATCGGCACCAGTGAACGCGACCAGTGGCTGCGCGCGATGGCCTGGGCGATGGAAGACGTCGGCATCGAGGAGAGCCTGCGCCTTCGCCTGATGGAGTCGTTCTTCCAGACGGCCGACTGGATGCGCAATAAGGCCGACTGATGAATCAAACCGAATTTCTCGTGCTGGCCGCGCTGGCGCTCGTCGTCGTCGCCTTGCAACTGGCGCTGCTGCTGCGCGGGCGCGGCACGGGCGCCGCCAACGACGCCCAGTTCGAACGCCTCGAACGCTCGCTGCGGGGCGAACTGCAAGCGAGCGCCCAGGCCACCCGCCAGGAGCTGGCGGCCACGCTGGCGCACCACCACGGCGCCGCCGCCCAGCAGCTCGAGGGCATGCGCCATCACATCGCCCAGCAGGGCGCCAGCGGCCGCGAGGAGCAGGCGGCCACGCTCAAGCGGCTGGCCGACACGCTGGCGCACAGCCTGCACACCCTCAACGAATCAAACGCGCGGCGCATGCTGGAAGTGCGCGCCACGCTCGAGAGCAAGATCGGCGAGCTGCAGGCCGACAACGGCGCGCGCCTGGAAGAGATGCGCAAGACGGTCGACGAAAAACTCCATGCCACGCTCGAGACGCGCCTGTCGGAGTCGTTCCGCCAGGTGTCGGAGCGGCTCGAGCGGGTCCACCAGGGCCTGGGCGAAATGCAGCAGCTGGCGATCGGCGTGGGCGACCTGAAGCGGGTGCTCACCAACGTCAAGACGCGCGGCACCTGGGGCGAAGTGCAGCTGGAAATGCTGCTCGAGCAGGTCCTCACGGCGGACCAGTATGCGAAGAACGTCGAGACCATTCCCGGCAGCGGCGCCCGCGTCGAGTTTGCCATCAAGCTGCCCGGCAACAGCGACAGCGGCGTGCCCATGTGGCTGCCGATCGACGCCAAGTTCCCGAAAGAGCAGTACGAGCGGCTGGTCGAAGCGGCCGACCGCGCCGACGCCGACGGCGTGCAGGCGTTTGGCCGGGAGCTGGAACGGGCGGTGCGGGGCGAAGCGAAAACCATCTGCGACAAATACCTGTCGCCCCCGCTGACGACCGATTTCGCCATCCTGTTCCTGCCCACCGAGGGTTTATACGCCGAAGTGATGCGCCGGCCCGGCCTGGCCGACGATTTGCAGCGCACCCTGCGCGTGTCGATCGCCGGGCCGTCGACGCTGGCGGCAATCCTGAGCAGCTTGCAGATGGGCTTTCGCACGCTGGCGCTGGAGAAGCGCTCGTCGGAAGTGTGGCAGGTGCTGGGCGCGGTCAAGACCGAGTTCGGCAAATTTGGCACAGTGCTGAGCAATACCCGCCTGACCCTGGAAAAAGCGGCGAAGAATATCGAGAACGCCGAGATGCGCAGCCGCCAGATGGCGCGCAAGCTCAAATCGGTGGAGGCGCTGCCCAGCGAAACGGCCGAGCTGATGCTGGGGGCCCAGGTGGCCGAGCCGGACCTGGACGGCGAAGGCCTGTCGTGAGCAGTGTCAAGCAGGGGAACGGCCATGCGTCATAAACAGTTGTCCGCCGCCGCCGCCGTCGCGCGCATCGGCGACGGCGCCACCGTCGCCACAGGCGGCTTCGTCGGCGTCGGCTTCGCCGAGAACATCGCCATCGCGCTCGAGCAGCGCTTTCTCGCCACGGGCGCGCCGCGCGCGCTGACCCTGGTCTACGCGGCCGGGCAGGGCGACGGCAAGCTGCGCGGCCTCAATCACCTGGGCCACGAGGGCTTGATCGCGCGCGTGATCGGCGGCCACTGGGCACTGGTGCCGGCGCTGCAAAAGCTCGCCATCGACAATAAAATTGCCGCCTACAATCTGCCGCAGGGCGTCATCAGCCAGCTGTTTCGCGACACTGCCGCCGGCAAGCCTGGCCTGATCACCACGGTGGGCCTGGGCACCTTTGTCGATCCCCGCTACGGCGGCGGCAAAATCAGTGAACGGGCGCGCGAAGATGTGGTGTCGCTGATGAACATCGACGGCGCCGAATACCTGTTCTATAAAACCCGCAAGATCGACGTCGCCATCCTGCGCGGCACCAGCGCCGACGCCTGCGGCAACGTCAGCATGGAACACGAGGCCCTCACGCTCGAAGCGCTCGCCATCGCCATGGCCGCCCACAACAGTGGTGGCCTCGTCATCGTGCAGGTCGAGCAGGTGGTGGCCAACGGCGCCTTGCACCCGCGCCAGGTCAAGATTCCCGGCATCCTCGTCGATTGCGTGGTGGTGGCCGAGCAGCCATCGCAGCACATGCAGACCTTTCATACCGCATACAGCGCCGCCTTCGCCGGCGACCTGCGCGTGGCCGTGTCGGCGATGGCGCCGATGCCCCTGTGCGAGCGCAAGATCATCGCCCGCCGCGCCCTGATGGAACTGCGCGAGGGTGACGTCGTCAACCTGGGCATCGGCATGCCGGAAGGGGTGGCGCGGGTGGCCGCCGAGGAAGGCCTGCTCGACACCTTCACCCTCACCACCGAGGCGGGCGCCATCGGCGGCATGCCGGCCGGTGGGCTCGACTTCGGCGCTTCCATCAATCCGCAGGCCGTCATCGACCAGCCCAGCCAGTTCGATTTCTATGATGGCGGCGGGCTCGATGTCGCCGTGCTGGGACTGGCGCAAGCGGACCGCGAGGGCAATCTCAATGTCAGCAAGTTCGGCAGCCGGCTGGCCGGCGCGGGCGGCTTCATCAACATCAGCCAGAACGCCCGCAAGGTGGTGTTTGTCGGTACCTTCAGCGCCGGCGGCCTGCAGGTGCTGGTCGAGCAGGGCCTGCTGCGCATCGTCCACGAAGGGCACACCCGCAAATTCGTCGACACCGTCGAGCACCGCACCTATGCGGGCCGGTTCGCCTGGGCGCGCGGCCAGAGCGCGCTGTACGTGACGGAGCGCTGCGTGTTTCGCCTGTGCGCGACGGGGCTGGAACTGATCGAGGTGGCGCCCGGCATCGACATCGAGCGCGATATCTTTGCGCAGATGGATTTCAGGCCCTCGCTGGGCGCCGGCCTGAAGACCATGGATGCGGCGATTTTTATCGCGTGACAGGTCAGATCGCTTGATACCTCAGATCAGGCCGTCGAACAGCATCACGTCGACCATGTCGCCCGCCGCCACATTGCCCTGTTCGTCAGGCAGCACCACCATGCAGTTCGCCTCCGACATCGAGCGCAGGATGCCCGACCCTTGGGCGCCCGTGATGGCCACCTGCTGCACGCCATCGTCGCCGGTGGCGAGGATGCCGCGCTGATACTCGGTGCGGCCGGCCTTCTTGCGGATGGGGTTCTTCGAGCGCACCTTCAGCAGCGGCAGCGGCGCCTGCGCGCCCATCATCGCCAGCAGGGCGGTGCGGGCGAAAAAGTAGAACGACACCATCACCGCCACCGGATTGCCCGGCAAGCCGAACAGGAAGGCGCTATGGCCGTTCGAGGTGATTTTACCGAAGGCCAGCGGGCGGCCCGGGCGCATGCCGATTTTCCAGAACGTGACGTCGCCCAGTTTGGCCATGATGTCGCGCGTGTAGTCGGCGGCGCCCACCGAGACGCCGCCCGAGGTGATGATGGCGTCGGCGTTTTCGCAGGCCGTGCGCAAGGCCGCTTCCAGCGCCGCCGGGTCGTCGCGCACGACGCCCATGTCGATGATGTCGCAGCCCAGCCGGGTCAGCATGCCATACAGGGTGTAGCGGTTGCTGTCGTAGACGCAGCCCGTGTCGAGCGCTTCGCCGATTGAGCGCAGTTCGTCGCCCGTTGAAAAGAACGCCACCCGCAAGCGGCGCTGCACGGGCACCTCGGCAAAGCCAAGCGAGGCCAGCAGGCCCAGGTCGGCGGGCCGGATGATGCGGCCCCGCTGCAGGGCGGGGCTGTCGGCGCGCAGGTCTTCGCCGGCGAAGCGGCGATTGTCGCCCGTGCCAATGGCGCCGGCGGCTATGGTGATGGCCGCGCCATCGTCGCTGATGGCCGCCACGTGCTCCTGCGGGATCACGCTGTCGCAGCCGGGCGGCATCACCGCGCCCGTCATGATGCGCACGCATTCGCCGGCCGCCGGCACGGCGTCGCTGGGGCGGCCGGCAAACACCGTCGCGATCACCCGCAAGGTGGTCGGCGCATCGGCCAGCAGGTCGGCGCCGCGCAGGGCGTAGCCGTCCATGGCCGAGTTGTCGTGCGCCGGCACATTGATCGGCGAGATCAGGTCGGTCGCCAGCACCCGGTCGAGCGATGCGCGCAAGGCGACTTTTTCGATGGCGCCGATGGGGGTGACGAAGCGGGCGATGATCTGCTGGGCGTCACGCACGGGCAGGGCGTCGGGATCGTAGGCGGACAGGCAGCTCACCACGTCCTTTAAGCGCGGCGGGCGGGCGCTGTCCAGGCTGTCGAGCTCGTCGCGGGTATTGATGTTGCGGAAGGCGTCGCTGTCGTCGAACAGCACCTCGGCCACCTTCAGGCCCGCATACCAGCCGTCCATCTTGCGCCCGCCTTCAGCGAGGTATTGCGACAGCACCGGCAGCAGGCTGGTCTTGACCAGGCAGAACACGGGATGGGGCTGGCGTCGCTGGCCCGCTTCCTGCGTCACCGCCAGCGCGACATCGGCGTCCTGCGCCTGCAGGGCGGTGAACAGGCGCTCGGCCAGGTCGAGCGGCACGAACGGCGAGTCGCACGGCGCCGTCACCAGGAACGGCGTGGCGCAGTGGCGCAGCCCCACTTCGAGGCCGGCCAGCGGGCCGGCAAAGCCGGTCGTCTCGTCGGGCCACACGGGCACGTCGAAGGCGCGGTAGGCGTCCAGGTTCTGGTTGGCGTTGATGGCGACCGCGCCCACTTGTGGCGCCAGCCGTTGCAGCACGTGGCCGGCCATGGTCAGGCCGCGGAACGCTTGCAGTCCCTTGTCGACGTGGCCCATGCGGGTGCCGCGGCCGCCCGCCAGGATCAGGGCGCTCAGTTGCTGATTTTTTTGCATGTTGATTTTTCCGTCGAGGGCTTCAGTGCCTGCTGGTTTATCCGCCAATATAGGACATCTCGACCCGCTTCAAGCCCGGCTCGGTGCCCTGGCCGGCCGCTTGGGTGTTCTGCGTGCGGGTGTCGGAGTAGCGGTCGGTGCGCGCGCGCCACAGGTGCGAGACGGCGGCGGCGATTTCGGCGTCGCTGCGGCCCGCGCGCAGCAAGCCGCGCACATCGTGGCCGCGGGTGGCGAACAGGCAGGTATAGAGTTGGCCTTCGGTCGACAGGCGCGTGCGCGAGCAATCCTTGCAGAAGGATTGGGTGACGCTGGAGATCATGCCCACTTCGCCGCCACCGTCGCGGTAGCGCCAGCGCGCGGCCGTTTCGCCCGTGTAGTTGGCATCGATGGCCACCAGCGGCATCTCGGCATCGATGCGCGCTACCACCTCGCGCGAGGCGATCACCTCGGCCATGTTCCAGCCGTTCGACGCGCCCACGTCCATGTACTCGATGAAGCGCAAGATGAACGGCGTGTTTTTGAAATACCGCGCCATCGGCAGGATCTGCTGGTCGTTCATGCCGGCCTTGACCACCATGTTGATCTTGATGGGGCCCAGTCCCGCCTGGTGGGCGGCGTCGATCCCCCGCAACACGTCGTCGACGGCGAAATCGACGTCGTTCATGCGCTTGAAGATGGCATCGTCGAGGGCGTCGAGCGAGACGGTGACGCGGTTCAGGCCCGCATCCTTGAGCGCGCGCGCCTTGCGGGCCAGCAGCGAGCCGTTGGTGGTGAGAGTCAGGTCGAGCGGCCGCCCGCTGGGGGTGGGCAGCGCCGCCAGCATGGCGATCAGGCGTTCGAGATCCTTGCGCAGCAGGGGCTCGCCGCCCGTCAGGCGGATTTTTTCCACGCCGTGGGCGACGAAGATCGACGCCACCCGGGTAATTTCCTCGAACGAGAGCAGCGCATTGTGCGGCAGGTAGGCGTAGTCCTTGTCGAACACTTCCTTCGGCATGCAATAGACGCAGCGGAAATTGCAGCGGTCGGTGACGGAAATGCGCAGGTCGTGCAGGGGGCGGCCCAGCGCGTCGTCGACCTGCCCGACCGGTGCGTCGAGCACGGCGGGCACGGTCATGGCGCGGGTGCGCTCCTGGTGCAGCAAGATGATTTTTTCAGACATGCCGATACGATAGCACGAGGCCCGCCAGCGCACAGGCGGCGATCAATTTGATGGGCCCCGTCCTGAAGCCGAACAGGGCGACGGCGGCCACCACGCCGATCGCCACCGCCTGCCAGTCGGGATGGCCATCGCGCACGAACACGTGCTGGCCGAAGAACAGCGCCAGGCTGACGATGACGCCGACCACGGCGGCGGCAATCGCCGTCAGCGGCGCCGTCATGCGCACGTCGTCGCGGCTGGCCTCCACCAGCGGCCCGCCGGCGAGGATGAAAATGAAGGAGGGCAGGAAGGTGAACCAGGTTGCCACCAGCGCACCGGCAGCGCCCGACCAGAACAGCGCTGCGGTTCCCTCGCCAAACAGCGCCGCCTGCCAGGCGCCGACAAAGCCGACAAAAGCGACCACCATGATCAAGGGTCCCGGCGTGGTTTCTCCCAGCGCCAGGCCGTCGACCATCTGCGCGCCGCTGAGCCAGTGAAAATGCGCGACCGCGCCCTGGTAGACGTAGGGCAGTACGGCGTAGGCGCCGCCGAAGGTGAGCATGGCGGCCTTGGTGAAAAACCAGCCCATCTGCGCCAGCGCGCCGGCGGCGCCGAAGCGCCAGGCCAGCCAGCCCCAGCTGAGCAGGCCCAGCCCCACGCCGACCCCTGCCGTGCGCGCCAGCCGTCGCCAGCCAAATTGCGCGTGCGGCGGCGGCGGGGTGTCGTCGTCGATCAGCGCCGGGCGCTGCTGACCGGCGGCGCCCGCAGGCGGGCCACCGGCCCGAAATAGCTGGGGGCGCAGGCGGGCGCCGGCCACGCCGATCAGCGCCGCCCCCAGCACGATCAGGGGAAACGGCACGCCGCCCACGGCGATGGCGATGAAGGAGAGCGCGGCGATGCCGAGCAGCAGGGGATGCTTCAGGGTGCGCCGGCCCAGCCGCCAGGCGGCCCCCAGCACGATCGCCACCACCGCCGGCTTGATGCCGTCGAGCACGCCGGCGACGGCGGGCACGGCGCCGAACGCCATATAAATGGTGCTCAGGGCGATCAGGATCAGCAGGGAGGGCAGCACGAACAGGGTGCCGGCGACGATGGCGCCGCCGCTGCGGTGCATCAGCCAGCCGATGTAGACGGCCAGCTGGGTGGCCTCGGGGCCGGGCAGCAGCATGCAGTAATTGAGGGCGTGCAGAAAACGCCGCTCGGAAATCCAGCGGCGCCGCTCGACCAGTTCCAGGTGCATCATGGCGATCTGGCCGGCCGGGCCGCCAAAGCTGATCCAGCCCAGCTTGAACCAGAAGCCGACCGCCTCCCACAGGCTGACGGGGGCGGGGCGATGGTCGGTGCGCGGCAGTTCGGAAAAAGTATTCATTCAATGTGAGTAAAAAAAAAGGGAAGCCATTGGCTCCCCTTTTTGTGGTCAGATCAATCCACGCTTATTGGCGTGTATCGACCTGGATCAGTGGCTCATCGGCTTGCGGCGGCAGCGGCTTGCGCTCGCGCGGCACGCGCACCGGCGGGGCGACCTTGGCGGCCGCTTCCTGGGCTGCACGCAGCTTTTCAGGATCGGTCGCCGCCAGGGTCAGGCCGGCCGAACCTAGCATGTCGCTCAGGTCGGCGATGGCTGGCGCGGGCGTCGGTGCTGATGCTGGCGCCACCGCTGCGACCGGCGCCGGCGCTACCACTGGCGCTGGCGCATCGACCACCGCTTCGATCGGCGCCGTCGCCGTCGTTGCTACTTCGACGGGGATGGCCACCTGCACGGGGCTGGCGACAGGGACGTCGACGATTGCTGGCGCTGGTGCGCTTGCCTCGACCACGGCTGGCGCGGCGATCTCGGCGACCGGCGCGAGTTGCTCGGCATCGGTCTGTACCAGCACCGGTACCGCGGCGACGCGTTCGGCCACCGGGGCTGGCTCGCTGATCACTGGTGCTGGCGCAGCAGGGGCGGCAACGACACTGGTAAACAGCGGCGCAGGCATCGCGACGCGGTCGGCCAGGGGCGTTGGCGCCGGTGCCGGTGCCGGCTCAGACACAGCGACCGGGGTCGGCGCAACAGCGGCCACTTGCTCGACCGGCAGTACCGGTTCGGGCGCGTCGGCCAGCACGGTCGGCTCCGGCGTCGTCACCACGTATTCCGACACCGGTTCCGGTGCGGCGGCGGCAGCGGCGGCGATTTCCTGGTCGGCGACCGGGGTGAACACGGGCGTCGCAGCGAGCGGGCTCTCGCCCTCGTTGTCGCCTGCTTCGATCTCGTTGCCTTCGGCATCGCGGTCACGGCGATTGCGGTTGCGGCCACCGCGGCGGCGGCGGCGGCGTGGTTCGTCGCCGTTCGCATCCGTCTCGATTTCCTCGCCGTTCGGGCCCATCGTGACGACCTTGGCGGCAATTTCATCGCTGTCGCTGGTCACTGGCGCCGGGGCGGCCACGACCGCTGGCGCATCGACGGCGCTGGTGGTGGCGGGCACGTCCGGATCCTGCGGCGTCCACATGGTTTCCGGCACCGCTGGCGCATCTTCCGCCTTGGCGTCGGTTTTTACGTCGGCCACCACGGTGCGGTAGTCGGCGCGCTCACGCGGCGGACGGGCGGCGCGGTCAGGGCGCTCGCCCCGTTCGGCGCGCTCGGGACGCTCGCCCCGTTCAGGACGTTCGCCACGTTCGGCGCGCGGCGTCGCTGCCGCTGCCGATTCTGTGCCGACGGCTTCGCGTGGCTCGCGCGGTTCACGCGCAGGCCGCGGTGCGCGCGGTGGACGGGCAGGGCGCCCTTCGGCGTCGACCGGACGGGTGAACTCGTCGGCTTGGGTGGCCTGGCCGCCTTTTGCAGCGCCCGCTTCACGTTCGGCCTTGCCGCCCGTGCTGCCAGTAGCATTGCGGCCACGGCCGCGGGGATTGCGGCCGCGCTCGCCGTTGGCGCCATTGCCGCGCTCGGCCGGCGCTGCCGGCTTGACGGGCGCTGCGGGGGCCACGGTCACCGGTGCGGTCACGGGCACGGCTTTCTTGCCCATGAAGAAGTTGATCACCTTGTCGAGGAAGCTCTCTTCGACCACGGCGGCCACTGGCGCAGGCGGCGCGACGGGCGCGGCGACGACGACGGGTTTGGCCTGTTCGCTGCGGTCGACGATCGGTGCCGGTTGCGCAGGGGTAATCGTCTTGACGACGGCTTCCTGGCGCGGCTTGACTTCTTCCTTCTGGCGCTTGCTGTAGGCCATGTCGGTGTCGGCCGATTCGGCCAGGTTGTAGCTGGCCTGGCTGTCTTCGAGGCGGGGATCGTCGTGCTTGATGCGCTCGAGCTTGTAGTGGGGGGTGTCGAGGTGTTTATTCGGGATCAGGATCACGCCGATACGATGGCGGTTTTCGATCTTCAACACTTCGCCGCGTTTTTCGTTGAGCAGGAAGGCGGCGACATCGACGGGCACTTGCACGTGGATGGTGGCCGAATTTTCCTTCATCGCCTCTTCCTGGATGATGCGCAGCACCTGCAGGGCGGACGATTCGGTATCGCGGATGTGGCCGGTGCCCGAGCAGCGCGGGCAGGTCACGTGGGAGCCTTCCGACAGCGACGGACGCAGGCGTTGACGTGACAGTTCCATCAGGCCGAAACGGGAAATTTTGCCCATCTGGACGCGGGCACGGTCATGGTGCAGCGCGTCTTTCAGGCGCGTTTCCACTTCGCGCTGGTTCTTCGCCACTTCCATGTCGATGAAGTCGATGACGATCAGGCCGCCCAGATCGCGCAGGCGCAACTGGCGCGCCACTTCTTCGGCTGCTTCGCAGTTGGTGTTGAAGGCCGTCGTTTCGATGTCCGAGCCGCGGGTGGCGCGGGCCGAGTTGACGTCGACGGAGACGAGCGCCTCGGTGTGGTCGATGACGATGGCGCCGCCGGACGGCAGGGGCACCGTGCGCGAGTACGCCGTTTCGATCTGGTGTTCGATCTGGAAACGCGAAAACAGCGGCACATCGTCGCTGTAACGTTTTACACGGTGCACCATGTCGGGCATCACGTGGCTCATGAACTGGTGCGCCTGCTCGTAGATCTCGTCGGTGTCGATGAGGATCTCGCCGATGTCAGGCTGGAAGTAATCGCGGATGGCGCGGATGACGAGGGACGATTCCTGGTAGATCAGGAAAGCGCCACTGCCGGTCTTGCCAGCGCCTTCGATGGCACGCCACAGTTGCATCAGGTAATTCAAGTCCCACTGCAACTCTTCGACGTTGCGGCCGATGCCAGCGGTGCGGGCAATCACCGACATGCCTTGCGGCAGGTCCAGTTTGTCCATGGTTTCGCGCAATTCCTGGCGCTCTTCCCCTTCGACGCGGCGCGATACGCCGCCGCCACGTGGGTTGTTGGGCATCAAGACCAGGTAACGGCCGGCCAGCGACACGAACGAGGTCAGCGCCGCGCCCTTGTTGCCGCGCTCTTCTTTTTCGACCTGGACCATGATTTCCTGGCCCTCGCGCAGCGCTTCCTTGATGCTGGCCGTGCGCACGTCGACGCCTTCGCGGAAATACGTGCGGGCGACTTCCTTGAATGGCAGGAAACCGTGGCGGTCTTCGCCGTAGCTGACGAAGCAGGCTTCCAGCGAGGGCTCGATGCGGGTGATGACGCCTTTATAGATGTTGGACTTGCGCTGTTCGCGCCCGGCGGTTTCGATATCGATATCGATCAGTTTCTGACCATCGACGATGGCAACGCGCAATTCTTCCTGCTGCGTCGCATTGAACAACATGCGTTTCATTTTTATTAACTCCGCGGCTCAGGGCCGCAACAAGCCGCCTTGTCAGGGCGGCGTGGTACACGGGATGTACGCGAGAAGGGGAGTTGGAGGGTGGGTATGCCTGTTCGCATGGCGCGACAACGAGACTCGTTGCGGCCATAACCGGGCGCGGTGAGGTCGATCGACATGCCGAGTGACGCAACGCCTGCAACGTGACCGGGGCGCCGGAATGGTCCGGGGGCTCGGTTCCGCCAGGCGGTGAGCAAATCAACGGGCCTGACCGTCAGCGATCCTGCAAAAGCTTCGAACCACAGGCGCAATACGCCATTATTCACAAGCCTTTGGGATGAGGCTTACATCGGGTCTGGCGAAAACGGCAAGCGTTATCGACGCCATCATCTGGCGAGCTGGCCATGAGGCGCAGCTTGCCAGTACTTATCCTTACAATTCCGAACTACCATTCCGGCCAGTTGTCTGCCAATCCGATTACAACAACGGTGCAACCTTGAGTCGCCGACAACCGTGCGTACACGTTTTTCCATCGAATTTGCAATTTGGCGAGGCCGATGGAGACGCCCCTGTGTAAAATATCGTTTTAATTCTTACACCAGCAGAGGTTTGACCGCCGCCTGTCGATTATATATTCAAAATGAAGGACTTAGACAGAATTTCTGGGAAGACAGGACAGACCAAGATGCCAAACGATCCCATTCCCCCTTCATCGGCACCGATACAGGCGCAATTCGTCACGATTGGCGAAGAAGATGCCGGCCAGCGCATCGACAATTACCTGCTGCGTATCTGCAAAGGTGTCCCGAAAAGCCACATTTACCGCATCCTGCGCTCGGGTGAAGTGCGCGTCAACAAGGGCCGCATCGACCAGTTGTATCGGCTGGTCGAAGGTGACCTGGTGCGCATTCCACCGATCCGGGTGGCCGAAAAGACCGCGCCCAGCGCGCCCGGCGCCGAATTTGCCATCCTGTTCGAGGACGCCCACCTGCTGGTCATCGACAAGCCGTGCGGCACCGCCGTGCACGGCGGCTCGGGCGTGTCCTACGGGGTCATCGAGCAATTGCGCGCGTCGCGGCCGGACGCCAAGTTTCTCGAACTGGTGCACCGCCTCGACCGGGAAACCTCGGGCGTCCTGATGCTGGCAAAAAAACGCTCGGCGCTCACCAATCTGCACGAGCAGATGCGCGATGGCGTCACCGACAAGCGCTACCTGACCATGGTGGGCGGCGACTGGAAGAACGCGCGCCAGCATATCAAGCTGCCGCTGCACAAGTACACCACCGCCGAAGGCGAGCGGCGGGTGGCGGTGCAGGCCGGCGGCATGGAATCGCACACGGTGTTTTCGCTGCTGCGCAAGTGGCCGCAGTTCGCCTTGCTGGAAGCGGAACTGAAAACCGGGCGCACGCACCAGATTCGCGTGCACCTGGCCTCGTCCGGCTTTCCCATTCTGGGCGACGACAAATACGGCGACTTCGCGTTAAATCGGGTCTTGTTAAAGGCCGATAGCAGTCGCGGCTCGCTCAAGCGCATGTTTTTGCATGCGCACCAGATCACCTTTATCCATCCCGACAGTGGCAAGTCGCAAACAATCAACGCGCCTTTGCCCCCAGAGTGTGAACGTTTCTTGGTAAGCTTAGGCAAACCGCTGCCCTCGCTTCGCTAGCGCCGTCCGACCCATCCGCCATGCTCCCGCGTGGGCGGCCGGGCCGGATGCGATACCGTGCAGCATCACAACCAACCCCCGGAAGGAGACGGCTGCCACAAGCGGCCGTGAACATGGCACGAAAGCAATTTGACCTGATCGTCTTCGATTGGGACGGCACCTTGATGGACAGCACCTCGACCATCGTGCGCAGTATCCAGGCCGCTGCGCGCGACCTCGGCTTGCCGATTCCCCGCGATGAGCAGGCATCGCACGTCATCGGCCTGGGACTACAGGAAGCGATGATGGCCGTGATGCCCGACATGGATCCTGCCATGTATCCAAAAATGGTCGAGCGCTATCGCTTTCACTATTTAACCAAGGACCCGGAACTGGTACTGTTCGAAGGCGTACGGGCCATGTTGACCGAGCTTTCCCAAGAGGGCTATTTTTTGGCGGTGGCCACCGGTAAAAGTCGCGTGGGGCTCAATCGGGCCATGAACGCTGCCGGCCTGTTGTCCGTGTTCGATGCCACCCGCTGCGCCGACGAAACTTTTTCGAAACCCCATCCGGCCATGCTGCAGGAACTGACGCGGGAACTGGGACAAGATCTCAGGCGCACCGTCATGATCGGCGACACCACGCACGATCTGCTGATGGCCAGTAATGCAGGCGCGGGCGCCATCGCGGTCGAATACGGCGCCCATCCGATTGCCCAGCTGCAAACCTGCCAGTCGCTGTACTCCGCCAGCAGCGTGGCGCAACTGCACCAGTGGCTCAGCGAGAACGCCTGATGAGCGATGCCGTCGAAGCGTTGCCGGTGGGGGCCTCGGACGAGCTGCTCGAAGGCGGCCTGGGCTTGCGCTTTGCCGTTCATGCCTACGGCGCCGACACCACCGGCTTTGTGATCCGCAAGGGCGGCAAGGTGTACGGCTACCTGAACCGCTGCGCCCACGTGCCGATCGAGCTGGACTGGGCGCAGGGCGAATTCTTCGAGTCCAGCAAGCTATTTATAATGTGCCAGACGCATGGCGCCATTTACGCGCCCGACACCGGGCATTGTGCTGGCGGACCCTGCAAGGGCGGGCGCCTGCGGCCGATTGCCGTGCGCGAGGCCGACGGCCTGATCGTCTGGCTGCCGGACGAGGTAGTACGCGCCCCCGGCACGCAATAACGCTACCGCAACAACCATCATCAACCGACGACGACGACTCATGAGCGAAGACAGCAGCAAGCAGCCCGATAGCCTGCCTACAGGCGGGGCCATCAATCCTGAATGGGAACGGACCACGCTGGAGAAATTGCTGATGGCGACCGTGCGCGAACAGCGCGCCGCCCGCCGCTGGGGCATATTTTTCAAACTGCTGACGCTGGGCGTGATCATGTTCGCCTTGTGGGCCTACCTCGACAGCACCGGCGCCGACATGGAAAACATGGGTCGCCACACCGCCCTGATTGAAATCGACGGCGCCATCGAGAGCGAGGGCAGCGGTTCGGCCGATGCCGTCATCCCTGCGCTGAACAAGGCCTTCAGCGACGTCGGCTCGGTCGCGGTGGTGCTGCGCATCAACAGCCCGGGCGGTAGTCCGGTACAGGCCGGCATGATCGTCGACGAGATCATTCGCTTGCGCAAGGGCTACCCGAACAAGCCCCTGTACGTGGTGGTCGACGAGATCTGCGCCTCTGGCGGCTACTATATTGCAGCGGCGGCCGACCGCATCTATGTCAACAAGGCCAGCCTGGTGGGATCGATCGGCGTGCTGATGGACGGATTCGGCTTCACCGGCACGATGGAAAAACTGGGCGTCGAACGACGCCTGCTGACGGCGGGCGAGAACAAGGGCTTTCTGGACCCGTTCAGCGCCCAGTCCGACAAACACAAGGCGCACGCGCAGGCCATGCTCAATGAAATTCACCAGCAGTTTATTGGCGTGGTGCGCAACGGGCGCGGCAAGCGCTTGAAAGAAACCCCGGAGATGTTCAGTGGCCTGTTCTGGACTGGCGCGCGCGCCATCGACATGGGCCTGGCCGATGCCTATGGCAGTGTCGAGAGCGTCGCCCGCGACGTCATCAAGGTCGAAGACATCGTCGATTACACGGCGCACGAAGGCTTGCCGGAGCGGGTATTGAAAAAATTCGGCGCGGCCGTGGGCGCCGGCGCGGTCAAGTCGGCGGTGTCCAACGTCAAGCCACAACTGCGCTGAAGGTAAATTTTCCTAATGGGTGCAGGAAACCCTTGCAAGTTCTCACCCATGGACTATATTGAACATGTAGTTCATCACAAGGGGCCGACATCGACAACACGGCGTTACCACATAGCTTGAACGGAACTACTTGCTGCATCGTGCATGCGGTCTAGAGCGAATTTTCATTCCTCGTTGGCACCTCTACGGAGGGCCGGAAATGGTGGCGCAATGCCGCCATTTCCTATTGGGCGCGCCATTTTGGGGGCATGACTTGCCGCTGGCCGGTGTCAGCGCACAGTCAAATTAATCGGCCGGCGAGGTGGTGCACGAGGCTGTAGTCGGCGTCTGGGCGCTGTCGGCGAGCCCCGCTGTGCGCGCACCATCGTCCTGGGCGAAGCCGCCCGCATCGAACCACTGCCGCAAGCCATGCTGGGCTCGTGCCAACCAGGCGACGCGCTCCGGCAGCACGGCTGCGGCAGCGCCGCTCCAGCGGGCGATCGCCACGTCGGCCGCATACCGGGCCGTTTGCGCCAGCGCCCAATGGGCGTGGGTCTCGGCTGGCGTGGTCGGCCACATGCCTGGCAGATCGCTGTCGCAGTGCTTGTCAGTCGTCATGATGTCCTCAAAATGCTGTATTGGATTCCTACTGCAGGGGTAGGGGTTTAGCAGGCACGGCTTAGGCCGATTCCTAATGAAAATCCACTGTATCAACTCGCTTGGACATCGGGTTTGAGATTTCTCAAACCTGTTGCTTTCCAAAGGAAAACATTGCATGGTTACTTTGCCAACGCCGTCTGCTGGGCCCCGGTCGTCAATTTTGTAACGCCGCAAGAGTGACGGCGGCGGCACCCATCTGTTAAAGTCTCGTCCATGAGTAAACTATCCCTCGACCGAATCTTGCAATCACAGGGTTTTGGTACGCGTAAATATTGCCGCGCCCTTATTGAAGAGGGTGATGTCGCCGTCGACGGCGTCTTGCATACGAACTACAAAACTGTTTTCGACACGGGAGCATTGACGCTCACGGTGTTTGACGAGCCGTGGCTGGTGCGCGAGCGCGTCTACATTGCCCTGTACAAGCCGGCCAATGTCGAGTGCTCGCGCAAGCCCAGTCACCACCCCGGCGTGCTGACCTTGCTGCCCGAGCAGTTCACCTGGCGCGATGTGCAGCCGGTGGGCCGCCTTGACCACGACACCACCGGCCTGTTGCTGATGTCCGACGACGGCCCTTTCATCCATGCGCAATCGTCACCCAAGCGCCACGTGCCAAAAATCTACCAGGCAACGACGCAGGACGCCGTGACCGATGCGCTGGTCGAGCAGTTGCTTGCCGGCGTGCAATTGCACGACGAGCCGGCGCCCCTGAAGGCGGTCAGTTGTGTCAAGCGGGGCGAATTCCAGCTCGAGATTGTGCTGGAGCAGGGCAAGTATCACCAGGTCAAACGGATGCTGGCCGCGGCGGGGAATCACTGTGCGGGCTTGCACCGGTCGGCGATCGGGGGGCTGACGTTGGAGTCGATTGCAATCACACAAGGTCAGTGGTGTTTCCTCGATCAATCGCAACTTGATCTGCTGGTTCAAACATAGTTTGCTTGCAGTCAATTGCGTTGCCCCGAGTTATTCCGGTGCTGGGTGGGGCATGAATTCGGATGAGGTTCAAGTATCGAATCTAATTGGCGCAGTTTAATGCCATCACCACAGCAGGATCCGGTTATATAAATATATGTCGGTTATTAGTTGATTGGCCATGCTAATTTTTCAATTAGCGGCGATATATTTTTTCTCTGAGTCATAGGGTGTAAAATGACAGGGATCTATTTTTTGCAAAAAAAGCAAAAAATAGTGAGTAGAAGCGTTGCATGTAACTTGTCGAGGCATGATTTGAAATCGATGCTGAAGCACCGAAAGCGTAGGTCATTGTGAAATACGGTCCGCCCATGCGCCGTCGACGCATCATTTGAATGCAATTTGTTCAAGCAGGGGTTGTCTGACGCTCAATGTAAAGTCGAAACTCACATCTGTGCCAGGCACGCTGCGCAAGTGTTCAGCAGCATCAGAGATACAGATTGTTTAATCATGGTGGCTGTGTCTTGTCGCGTCGAAAGACAACTGATTTTTGGACGGAAACTTTACGGGGAATTAAGATTTATCGCGAGTCGGCGCCTTGCAGCGGCGGGCCTATATTGGCTATAGCAGCCAATGCAGGCCCTTGCGTGGCCCGCCCTAGTCCGCCGCTCCTCCGCTACTCTACGTTGGCGAAGGTGATGACCAAGAAGAAGAGTTGGCGCGGCTTCGATGCTGGTCGCGCCTCGGTGCGAAGTGGGGTCGAAGGTATCGAACTCATAGTGCCGCCTTGCCTGTAAGTTCATTCCTAAAAAATAAACTACCGGACACAATTATTGCTTTTAAGTTTCAAAACGACTCCTGGCTCTCAGCCGATTCTGCGCCGTCGAAACAGCGTAAATCGTGAATAATGAGCTGTCCAATTCGCACGGACGGCGCTTACGACATGTGTCGCCCGATGTGGGTGAAACGCCGTGCCCCTGGTGTTTGCTGGCATCGAAGCGATCGACCTTGCGCAACGAACATCAGATATTTGTTTTACTTTGGCAATGTGTGTCGCGCCCTCGACTTTGCTTGAGTGCATAGTCCACACAATGTACAATGCCGCGTGTAAATTTTAAAATCGTCGGGTCCGTTGTTTTTCGATTCCGCACAGTTGAGAAAATTTCCTTGTTCGAGCGCGTACGGGTACGATGCGAAGCCTTGCAAGGCTTCGCCGTTTTTTGCTTTCTTCACTGGTTAATTGATAAATGCGCAAAATTTTTGGGTGCTTGATCGCTGCTGCAACGATCACTGGATGTTTCACGGCGCAGGCCCAGGAAGTAGGCGGCCGTTCGGAATCGTTCGGTCAGCCCGTCACATTGCCGGGAGAGGCCGCGACGGTTTCTGAGGCGCGTCCTGCTCGTACCGTGATACGTAATAGTGCCTCCGATACGTCGGCCGGTTTGGATACGGTCGGTGCCGGACGCAGTTCCGTTGGTGACAGTGAAGTTGCAGCGCGGCTGGCCCGAAGTGCACGACCACCTCAGGCCAACGAGTTCCAAAAATTTCTGGTTGAAAGTACCGGGCGCAGCGTTCCCCTCTTCGGTGGCGAATTCTTCAGCAATGCACCGTCAACTTTTGCGCCAGTCATGAATGCGCCGGTGCCATCGGACTATCCGCTAGGTCCAGGCGACGAGCTGCTAATCCGCGGCTGGGGCAGTATAGACATCGATTTTCGTGCCAAGATCGATCGTAACGGCGCGATCTCCATTCCAACCGTTGGGACCGTCTTGCTTGCTGGCGTGAAAGCTGGCGATGCGGAGAGCGTCGTTCGCGGGGCGATCGGCAGGCTGTACAAGGGCGTGACAGTCAATGTTAATTTTGGGCAGTTACGGGCGATCACGATCTATGTCGTTGGTCAAGCTATTCGACCAGGTACCTATACAGTGTCCAGTTTGTCAACTTTGGTCACCGCGCTGTTTTCCAGTGGCGGACCAAATGCAAACGGTAGCATGCGTCGCGTCCAGGTCAAGCGCGCCGGTAAAGTTGTAGCGGAGCTCGATTTGTATGCGTTCATCGCCAAAGGCGACAAATCTTCCGACATAAAGTTGCAAGATGGTGACTCTATTTACATTCCTTCCGCCGCTGGGTATGTCGCAGTGATCGGCAAGATCGGTAGTCCCGCTGTATACGAGTTGCGTGGTGGTAACGATACGATTGAATCGCTGCTAGACATTGCTGGTGGGTTGCCAGTGGTTGCAGACCCACGCCGTGCGTTTCTTGAGCGTATAGACCCTAGTACGAATCGCCCCCGTAGCGTCGAGCAGTTCGCATTGGAAGGAGCTGGCCTGAAGCGTACGCTGAAGTCGGGCGACGTTTTGAATATCACTTCGATCACACCTGAATTTTCTAACGCAGTTATCCTGCGCGGTAATGTAGATCAGCCAATTCGTGCGCCGTTTAAAAATGGAATGCGCGTCTCCGACTTAATACCGAGTCGTGACTATTTGGTAACTCGAAACTCGATTAGTCATCGTAACAACGCCGCCAATACCAACACTCCCCTTGGATTTTCGGCCAATGCGGTCGCTGCGGACGGTACGCCAACAAGCGTGCTCCGGCCCCCTGCGGTCGAGGTCAATGAGTCGATCGCGGCGCGAATCGGTCGCACGGTTGACGAGATTAATTGGGAATATGCGGTGGTAGAGCGGCAGAACCGTACCGATCTGAGTGTGAGCCTGATTCCATTTAATTTGGGTAATGTGTTCGCCAACCCTTCAGGCATGGACAATATTGTTTTGCAGCCCGGCGATACAGTGACTATCTTCTCGCAACAGGATGTGATGGTTCCAATGGATCGTCGTAAAGTATTCGTGCGGGTTGAAGGCGAAGTCAATGTGCCTGGCGTATACCAGATGAATTCAGGCGAAACCCTCCAGGCATTGCTGGCGCGCGCCGGCGGTGCAACCACGAACGCCTATCTTTTTGGCGTGGCATTCTATCGTGACCAGGTGCGCAAAGAGCAGGAAGCCAATCTCGAAAAGGCGGCAATTCGGATGGAGTCGCAAATTCAGTCCGAACAATCAAGGATCCTTGCCAATACCCGTAATTCGGCAGACGCAGCGCTCTTGGAGGTACAACGTCAGGCCGATCTGCAGGCAGCGAAAGAAACTGTCTCGCGTTTTCGCCGCCTCAAGCCTAGCGGCCGTATCGCGCTGGGACTCGAAACGAAGGAGCGTTCCTTTGCACGCTTGCCAGCGCTCAAGCTGGAGAGTGGTGATCGCTTGATCATTCCTGCCCGTCCCGAGTTTGTTCACGTATTCGGATCAGTCAATGCGGAATCTTCTCCTCTGTGGCGCGCAAATTCCCGTGTCAGCGATTACTTGAAGTTCGCAGGGCTTGCGCCAGGTGCGGACCGGGACAACGTCTTCATCATGCGTGTCGATGGAAGCGTCGTGTCAAGCGATTCAGGCGGCTGGTTCATGGGGCGCATTGGAGGAGTCGAAGTGATGCCTGGAGATAGCATCATCGTTCCCGAAAAGGTCGATAAGGAAACCAAATGGAGCAAATTTATGCAAGGTACTCGCGAATGGGCACAAATTTTTGCAAACTTTGGCCTGGGCGCCGCCGCAATAAAAACTCTGCGAAACTGAAGCGTGTCAAAAATATTGTTGCTAAATTTACCGTTCAATCATGAACGACTTACGAGAATAATCGGCTTATTGGTATGAATGAATCGCAGCGTAGTGCAGAAGGACCGGTACGTGCCGCTGATGAGCGTGGCTTCGATTTAATTGAACTCCTGATAATCTTTGCAAAATACAAGCGGTTTATCATAGGATTTCCTCTTACAATTGCGGTGATTGCAGCTGCAGTCAGTCTTATTTTACCAAATGTGTATATTTCTACGACGAGACTGTTGCCGCCACAACAGGCGCAATCCGGTGCCGCCGCGTTGCTGTCCCAACTTGGTGGTATTGCTAGCGTGGCCGGCAGTGCGGCAGGAATTAAAAATCCGAACGACGTGTATATCGGCATGCTGAAAAGTCGCACGTTGGCCGATCGATTGATTACGCAGTTTGAGCTTCTCAAAGTGTACGACACCAAGTCGATGGAGCACGCCCGAAAAAAACTCGATGAAAATACGACAATTATTTCTGGCAAGGATGGTTTGATTGCTATTTCGGTAGAAGATGAAGATCAGAAACTGGTGGCAAAATTAGCAAATGGATATGTCAATCAGCTGACAAACTTGACCACTGTGTTGGCAGTAACAGAGGCCTCGCAGCGCCGACTGTTTTACGAGCGGCAGCTCGGAATTTCGAAAGACAATTTAGCAGCGTCGGAACTTAAACTTAAAGGCGCGCTTGCGACGAGTGGCGTCATTAGTGTAGACAGCGAAAGTCGGGGTATCCTGGAAACAGTTGCCAAGCTGAGGGCCCAAGTATCGGCAAAAGAAATCCAGCTCAATTCAATGAGGGCGTTCGTCACCACGAACAACCCCCAGTATAAAGTGATTGCAGAAGACCTCAGCAGCCTTCGCAACGAACTCAACAAGCTTGAAAACGGTAGTTCAAATAGTGAAACGGATCCCAGAAGCGATTCAACCGGACTGCAAAACATAAAAGTATTGCGTGACGTCAAATACAATCAGATGTTGTATGAGTTGCTTGCCAAGCAGTATGAAGTCGCCCGGCTCGACGAAGCGAAAGATCCATCGCTCATTCAGGTCCTTGATCAGGCAATTGAACCTGAGCGTAAATTTAAACCAAAACGGGCGCTAATCGTTGTGGTTTCGGCACTACTGGCGTCTTTTTTAGCAATATTTCTTGCGATCATGTTTGAAGTGAAGGCGAGAGCCATGCAGGTTCCCCAGGTTGCCGTTAGATGGCTGGAATTACGTTCCCATCTTAAATTCAAACGATCGACAAAGAATTAGTGCGAATTTCACACCTGATTGCGGTGATGCGTAGGCAGATAGATTCATCCCTTTTAGTTATCTGAAGCAGCCAATGAAAATGATTACTCCCCAACTTAATTCGCAAGTGCATCCGCAGTCGCATGTTTCGGCTGGTGCCATCATCGGTGATGGATGTTCAATATCGGCTGGCGCGGTTGTGTGTGCAGGCGTAATACTGGGCCGTGCAGTGAGCGTTGGTGCAAACGCCGTTTTTGTTGAGCCAGATGTGGACTCGAAGGTGGCTTCGGCGAGGGTTGAAGATAATGTCAGGGTTGGCGCGAATGCGACGATTTACCCCGGAGTGGTACTGGCCTCGGGTTGCCTCGTTCGACCGGGCGCGGTGGTAGGTCGCTCGGTTCCACCCGGCGCGATCGTGGAGGGCAATCCAGCGAACATTACGGGTTACGTCGATGCAAACAATCAGTTTGTACAGAGATCATCGGGCGCCGTCGGTGGCAGTGCTCGGCCGGTTGAATCCACTGCGGTTCGCGGCGTGCAAGTGCATCACTTCCCTGTTATTCCCGACTTGCGTGGAAGCTTAACCGTCGGTGAATTTGAAAAGCAAATTCCTTTCCTGCCACGCCGTTTTTTTATGGTCTTTGGCGTTCCATCACGGGAAGTGCGCGGAGAACATGCTCACCATCAATGCGAGCAGTTCCTCATTTGCGTGAGAGGAAGTTGTGCTGTTGTAGCGGATGATGGAACGGAGCGCGTAGAAGTTATCCTTGATGCCCCTAATGTCGGCATCTACCTACCTGCTATGACGTGGGGAATCCAATACAAATACAGTGCTGATGCTTTGCTCTTGGTGTTTGCTTCTCACCATTATGATGCCGTGGATTACATCCGTGATTACGCCGAATTTCTGAGATTCGTCGCCAGCAATTAGTATCCATGTGATTCAACAATCTCGCGGCAGGCATGCGAACGAAAATTTGAATCATGGCAATCTCGAAAATATGGCATGTCGATAGGAGTGAAATGCTGCTCGCCACGGGCGAAGCGCATAGTTCCTTTGGTTTCGCATCCTACACAGAAGTAGCAGACAACGCTTGATCCATGCAACATTCTTAATTATACGAGGCACCCTTTGATCCCTTTCCTAGATCTGAAGTCAATTCAACAAGCGCATGCCGATGAACTGAAGCAGGCGTTTGCGCGCGTTTTAGAGTCCGGTTGGTACATCATGGGCGAAGAGCTAAAACAGTTTGAACGAGAGTATGCTGACTACTGTGGCACTGCGCATTGCGTCGGTGTCGCGAACGGCCTTGATGCCATCATCCTTGCATTGAAGGCCGTCGGCGTTGGTCCGGGCGATGAGGTTATCGTCCCCTCCAATACCTATATCGCTACTTGGCTTGCAGTAAGCCATCTTGGCGCTACACCTGTCCCCGTCGAGCCAGTTCCGGCGACTGGCAACATGGATCCCGCAGCACTGCGTTCGGCTCTGACGGAGCGTACTCGCGCGATTGTTCCGGTCCATTTGTATGGTCAAGCCGCTGAACTGGATCAAATATTGGCATTTGCGCGCGAGCATGGATTAAAAGTAGTTGAGGATGGTGCGCAATCGCATGGCGTGCTATATAAGGGAAAACGCGTTGGATCGCACGGCGATGCTGTGGCCTGGAGTTTTTATCCAGGCAAAAATTTGGGCGCGCTTGGCGATGGCGGCGCGGTGACGACTAACGATCCCGAGATAGCAGAACGGATTCGTGTTTTGCGCAATTATGGTTCGCGGGTCAAGTATCATAACGATGTCATTGGCTACAATTCCCGCCTCGATGAATTACAGGCTGCGCTACTGCGCGTTAAATTGCCGTACCTTGATGCCGACAATAGCCATCGGAAAGCAATCGCTCAATACTACTTGGGGGCGCTGAACAGTATTCCTGGTTTGATTTTGCCCGCACTCGCCGAAGGGTGCGAATCGGTATGGCATTTGTTTGTTATTCGCCATCCCGATCGTGATGGGCTCGCTGCGCACCTGGCGAAGCACGAAATTGGCACGGTGATACATTACCCTATTCCACCACACATGCAGCCCGCATACGCATCCTTGAATATTGCTGAGGGTTCGCTCCCTGTATCAGAGACAATGCATCAACAGGTGCTGAGTTTGCCGATCGGTCCGACGATGACGCTTGCCGACGCTGAAATCGTGGTTAAGGTAATCGTCGGTTATTTCGGTCGATAGTCAGCATCGGAATGAGTTTAATCAAGACTAGCCTGTTGAACGGTATCGCGGTAATCGTGAGAATGGCAACAGGGATAATACTCAACAAAGTTCTTGCTGTGTATGTCGGGCCGGGCGGTTATGCGGCGATTGGCCAACTGCAAAATGTCAGCGCGATGGTGACGAGTTTCGCGTCCGGAGCCATCAACACAGGGGTGACGAAATTTACTGCTGAGCATTTTGATGACACCGAAAGGCGAAATTCCCTTTGGCGGACTGCCGGCACGATTACAGTCATTGGGTCAATGCTGGCGTCGGTATTGCTCTTGGTATTTAGTGCGCCACTCGGTAATTTATTGTTCCCGGGTGCACTTTATGAAGAGTCTCTAAAATGGCTGGCTGCTTGTCTAGTACTCATTACCCTGAATGCTTATATATTATCAATATTATCAGGCCTCAAGGAGGTGCGACGATATGTCAAAGCTAATATTGCGAGCTCAATTTTTGGACTAGTAATATCCGGGGGGCTCGCACTGCAAATGGGTTTGCGCGGTGCTTTGATTGCTTTGAGTCTTGGACAGGCATTCGCATTCCTAACCACAGTATATTTTTGCAGAGGCTTGGACTGGTTTAAACCAAAATTATTGTTTGGGAAGGTCGACGCCGCCGTTGCGCGTAATCTTGCTAAATTTGTTGCAATGGCATTAACTTCTGCAGCAGCGGTGCCATTGACTCAGATGTTAATTCGTTCACATCTTGTCATTTCATACAGTCCAGCGAATGCTGGACTTTGGGACGCGTTGAATAAGATCAGTGGCATCTATCTTGCGCTAATTACAACTACGCTTTCCCTGTATTATTTACCGCGTATCTCGGAAATAAGGGATGCGGAAGTACTTCGAGCAGAAATATGGTCTGGGTTTCGCCTTATCTTCCCTGTTACTTCGATTCTGGCAATATCTTTGTTT
Source organism: Massilia sp. DWR3-1-1 (assembly GCF_049898325.1). Classification (NCBI taxonomy): domain Bacteria; kingdom Pseudomonadati; phylum Pseudomonadota; class Betaproteobacteria; order Burkholderiales; family Oxalobacteraceae; genus Massilia; species Massilia sp. DWR3-1-1. The sequence continues at coordinate 157,339 of NZ_JAFCXL010000002.1, forward strand.
TTCCTGCGAGATCCACTTGTGCGCCTGTTATTTAGTCCTGAGTTTCAGGGTGTTACCAAATTAATGGGCTGGCAACTGGTAGGTGATGTAATCAAGGTAGTTAGTTGGCTATTGGGGTACGTGCTGATCGGTCGAGGCATGATGCTTCCGTACATTGTGACAGAAATATTATTCTCGATTACACTATACGGTCTGACAATTTATGCGACGCAATTGTTTGGATTTCCTGGTGTTTCGGTGGCGTACGCGGTAAATTACACTATTTATCTTATTGCAATGTACTGGCTTGTTTTAGTTCGGCAAAAAAATAGATTTGTCTGATTGTTGAATAACGCTACCGTACTCCAAGTTACCCCTGCGATCAATATTATGTAATGCTGGAAAGATATTTTTTGAAAAAATTAATTAATTTTGTTATTTTTTATTTTTATAGAATCTGCTAAGGCGTTGAGAGTTAGAAGATATTTGTGGGGTTAAAGCGATCAGGTGGAACGAAATTTTGAATGATGCGTTAGTGATGCGCGACTACGTAGTGGGGAATTTCGAAAAATTCGGATGGAGATTGCATGTCTAGTAGTGAATACGCGTTAGAGGCTAAATTTCTTGTTAGTGTAGTAGTAGCCACATACAACAGCGAGTTGACGATTGCTGAAACGCTCGAATCTATACTGCTGCAAGATTACCCATTGATTGAAGTCATTATTACGGATGATGGATCTTCAGACGGTACAATGGCGTCCGTGCACGATTGGGTAGAGCTAAATGCGCCAAAATTTGAGCGCATAGTTGTGCTCACCGCAAATTGTAACGAAGGAATATGTCGCAACGTTACGAAAGGGTATTCAAGAGCAAAAGGCGAATGGATAAAGCCAATTGCCGGAGATGACCTTCTGACGCCAGAATCCATCTCGACCTTTGCGCTCGCGGCGGCCAATTCCAACCATGCCGTGATCGTTTCGATGGTAGCTCCGTTTCATTCGACCCTTGATAATCGACGTGAATTTGGTGAGCCATTGCCGGTAGTGGCGGACGCGGAGCTGATCAAGGGGGATTCTAAGAAGCTTCTAGCTGAGCTCCATTGTCGGAATCAAATTCCTGCGCCTGGCGTTTTCCTAAAGAGGCAAGCGATAGATGAGTCGGGCGGAATTGACCTCGCATTCAAGCATCTGGATGATTGGCCTCTATGGATTAAATTGCTACGACTCAATTATACATTTGGCATGTTGCCTCGCGTACTCGTCCATTACCGTGTAAGTGAATTATCGATATCTGCATCTCGCAACTTTACTCTGGTAAATCGCGATCTCCTCAACGATTTGATTACATTTTATGCAGAGTATCAGCGTGACTTCGTGGGTACATTGGACCGCTGGGACCAATTCATACAGGTTCAGCGCATTCGCCAAGCAGTCGGTCCGCTTCGTACTTTCCCGCGATTGTATCGTTTGACCGGGTTGGTAAGGCTGCTAAGCCCACGTTATTGGTCTACTCGTATTCTCCGTTGAGAAGGCTTGGACAGGTGCCCATTCATTTTATATTTATCAACCCGATTCATTAGGATCGCACCCGATGGTCAGAACTTTTCTACTATTTCCGGTTATTCTGTTGCATCAGCAATTGAAATACCTGCGCTCAGTGTGGCGGCGGGCGCATTTCCGCGTTCACGGCGTTAGGCTAAGCGGCGGCAGCGTACTAGTTGTTGATCGGAATTGCAGTCTGACGCTAGCCCCCCATGTCTCCGTTGGATACGGTAGTCTAATTATCGTCGCATCGGATCCTCACGACCCTGAGAAACGTGGCGCTCTGGAAATTGGACGAGGAACTGCAGTAAATGAATACTGCAATATACGCGCATCTGGCAGCACAATTTCAATTGGTGAACAGTGCATGCTCGCCCAATTCGTGACTCTGGTTGGCACCAATCACGGCATGGACCTTGGGGTTCCAATGATGGATCAGGGTTGGAGTTTTTCAAAGCACGGGATCCGTATCGGAAATGACGTTTGGCTCGGTGCGCATGTTACGGTTTTACCTGGAATCACAATCGGTGACGGAGCCGTCATCGCAGCAGGCGCTGTCGTGAATCGGGACGTGGGGAAAAATGAGATATGGGCGGGTATACCAGCAAGAAAAATCAGGAGTCGTAATGAGAGTTCAGTTGTTCAATCGTCTTCAATCAATACCGCTTGTGGCGGTATGCGCTGACTTAGCAGCACCGTACTCTTGGCGTGGCGCCTTAGTATGAAAATAGTAATTGTGACTGTCGCACTTCTGTTGAATCTGCTCGTCTACTGGAGAGTTGCAGTCAGCGAAAAATCATGGGTCAATATTTTGACACCGCAGTTTTTACTCTCGATACCAATGATCTATGTATTCGAGATTATTTATCTGGTAAACGTAGAAAATTATCTGTCCACATTCGGATATCTTATAATTTTCTCTGCATACGTATTGCCGTTAATTTTTTTTGCTGGCGCGTACGTTTACGGTGCCCCCATAAAATTCTTCTTGCTCGATAAGACTGATGCCGTAAATTCAAAGTCGCGTGCCACTATTCTTTTGTTTAGTGCAGTCGTCTTATATTTGCCGGTCCTTAGAGAGTTCGGATCAGATATTTTTAACCCTAGAGCAATTTATACTGCAACGCGTACCGGGTTTGGAATTGCCTATTTTGGTTCAATTGTTCTATGTTATATATTCTTTATCTATATACTATTTAGGCCGGCAGGTACACGCATAGAAAAAATTATTGCGCTGTTGTTCACCATGGTGTTTGGATACCTTCATGGCAGTAAAGGGCAGATCATTACAGTTATTCTAATGGGATTGCTATACTACTCGGTCGTGCGTGGCGTCCGTTTGAAAATTATGGCTTTTTTGATATTTTTTTCGGTATTTTCACTGATGGGCGGTATAGTATTTTTCTCTATGTCGACTGGTCTAGAGTTTGGGGACTTACTACTATCAATGACCGGGTACTCTGATTACTCGCGCAATGCAGTAATGCTTATTGATGCTGACAAAGGTTTTCATTTCGGAAGAATATTTTTTGAGGATAATTTTTTCTCACGTATTCCAAGGGCAATCATGCCTGATAAACCGAAGGATTTTGGCAGTTTTTCGCTGGCGTTGCAGTACTTTCCTGAGCGCTTTTATCAGGATGAGGGAGCGCCTGCCTTCGGCATTGGCGCGCTTTACGCAGATTTCGGTATTTGGATTCTGGTTTTTCTTTCAATTTCAGGCTTTTTGAGCGGTCTTGCGGCGAAAACGCTGGTCGTCAGGCTGCGACGTCACCAGCGCCCTGGCGATTTCGCACTGCTATGTTTCTTTTGTGGAATTGTGATCATTCCAGTCGGCTCTGGTTATTTGTTGCCTGAGCACTTGGTGCTTGCGCTTTTGATGAACGGTGCGTTTCCGTTGATGTTGGTACGAAAGTATAAAAATGAATGAGCGGAAAACGCTATTGGTCATGGTGAGTGGTGACGTTATCGGTGGGCACGAGATGCAGCTTGTGCATCTCGTCGAGAAGACTGTTGGAATGTTCGATCATGTCCGTATCCTTTGCGGTTCTGATGAAACTTTCCAGTATTTTGGTGCGAAGCACGATGCTGTAGAGAAGGTTGACTTCAATGTACGCGGGAAAATCTGGCATCAGTGGCTAGGCGCGCCAACGATAGTTCCGGTACTTCGCGAATACGTGATGTCGGCAGACGTCGTTTTGGTCAGTGGCGGTACAATCGAAGCCTGCATAGCCGCTAGTCGGGCGAGCAAATTAATAGATCCCGCCATCCCAGTGATAGCCTATATGCCGATGTATATCGACCGGGCATTGACTCACGGATTGGTAGGTTGGGCATACAATTTTCTGGCCAAACAGCTCGCACGCACCATCGATCAATTCATTACCGTTAACAGGATCCAAGCGACGCTTCTTAAGCGTCATCTAGATCGGCCTGCCACTTATATCGAAAATGAGATCCGCGCTGTGTCAGCGCCGTTGACGAGTTATGGTCGTCGCTTGATTTTTGTGGGTCGATTTGATGATCGCCAAAAAGGGATCATAGATTTAATTAAGTTCGCGGATTCTCCGGGCAACCCGTACCGTGATCTCTACCTGATTGGCGATGGCCCGGATAAGGATTTGATTCTCCAGCGTGCCGAGCTTGCCTCGAACATTAAGGTCCATCTAATGGGGTGGATGGGTAGCGGCGCCATCGATGCCTTCCTCGGGCAAGAGGATTGCCTTGTAATGAACTCCGCTTGGGAGGGCGAGCCCCTGGTTATCCGCGAGTTTTCGGCCCGAGGTTTGCCCTGTGTGGTGCGTGATATTGCTGGCATCCGCGGTGTCACCAGGAAAATTCTTCGTTATCGTACACAAAGTGAGCTATTAGAGATATTACAGCAAGTGCATGCCGGCACGGCGCGTGCGCCCTGTGTGCGCCCTCCACAGTCGCTCGAACGCGCGACTATGAAACTGCGTAAAGTATTTTTTGTCGAATGATGAAATTTCAACTGGATTGTACAAGTAGATGAAAATTGCTGTTGATTATAGTTGGCTTGGGCCTACGGGCATTGGAAGAATGGCCGCCGAGGTGATCAGCCGTGCACCTCCTGAAATTGACATTCTCGGGATACGTGAAGGATGCCAGAATGCCCGCCCATATACGCCAATTGGTCTTGCCTTGGCGATTAGAACATCTGACGCAGATGCTTTCTGGTCACCGGGGTTTATGCCACCGGCGGCCACGTTCAGGACGCCATCGGCGATCACGATTCACGATCTTACTCATCTGCATTTTTACGGTACCAAGCACCGTTTTTATTACAATCATGTCATTTTGCCGCTGCTTAGAAAGGTCGACCTGATATTTACGGTGTCGGATTATACTAAGCTTGAACTGCAGGATTGGTCGGGGATCCCGGATGACAGAATCGTTCGTATCTATAACGGCGTTGATCCGTCATTTAGTCCTGACGGACCAGCGATTGATATTGGTCGACCGTATATTTTGTATGCCGGAAATCGTCGTGGTTACAAGAATGTTGATAATCTAATGGCGGCTTTTGCGCGTAGCGGTCTCGCGTCAGATGGGTTTATGCTCGGATTGACAGGGAAACGCGATGCGGCCAGCGAAGCCGTGGAGCGCTCCTTGGATATTGTTGGGCACGTCCATTATTTCGGTTTCGTAGCAGATGCGATGATGCCGGATCTTTACCGTGGCGCCCATGCAACCGCTTTTGTTTCGCATTACGAAGGATTTGGTTTGCCTATTGTAGAGTCGATGGCGTGTGGCGTGCCTGTGATTACATCGTTGAACTCTTCAATGCCAGAAGTGGCCGGTGATGCTGCAATTCTGGTAGATTCACATTCAATTGATGATATTGCAGACGGGCTCGCCAGAGTTTGCCGAAACATTTCACTGCGGGCAGCGTTGCAAGCCTCGGGATTGGCGCGGGCGGCCTGTTTTTCATGGGATAGCACTGGCAAGGATTATTGGAACGAATTACGGGCGCTAAAGATGCGTCGTTAGATGTTAGGCGTTATTATTTTTCCGATTGCAATACATCAATATGAATGAAATTAAGATGATTTCAGCTTTACCGAGGGTGTTGGTTCTATTGGCTTCCAGAAATGGCGCACCTTGGATTCAAGCGCAGCTAGACTCGATTATTAATCAGCGCGGAGTCGTAGTTTCGATTGTCGTGCAAGATGATTGTTCAAGCGATCAGACTTGCGAAATCGTAGAGTCAAAGTACTGCATCGGGCCACACGCTGTTGTCAGGCTGATAAGGAACTCCACACCAACTGGTTCCGCCGGTGGGAACTTCAAGAAACTGTTCAGGGAGATTGAATTTGATTCATTCGCCTATATAGCACTTGCTGATCAGGACGATCTGTGGCTTCCCAATAAACTGGAGCTCGCGGTGCGAGCATTATCTACATCGAATGCGAAGGGCTATTCTGCTGCCGTTGAGGCGTTCTGGCCGGACGGGAAAGAGGGCGTTCTATCACAAGTGGCCACAGTACGAGGGGCCGATTTTTTGTTCGAAGGCGCTGGCCAGGGTTGTAGTTTTGTAATTCCCAAGGAAACGTTTGCGAAAGTCCAGGATTTTTGCCGGAACAACGTTGTCGTCGTGAATCAATTTCACTACCATGATTGGATGATTTACCTGCTGGTTCGTGCGTGGGGCGAGCAGTGGATCTTTGATCCCGTACCAGGAATGCGATATCGCCAGCATGCGGGAAATGAAATCGGTGCGCGAGGCAGTTTGAACTCTGTGTTGAGGCGCTTGAAACTGCTGAGAGATGGCTGGTACAGAGTACAGGTGAGTTGTGCCCTGAAAGTTTATGCCTTGGCCGGCGGGGGCGACCGGATCGTAGGCCGTTTCAGTGATAGTTTTGCGGCCCCCGACTCTGTTCGACGCCGTCTTTATTTAATGTTCTTTTCGTTAATCCATAGCCGCCGGCGACTTGGGGATCGTTGTGCATTGCTGGGATTTTCATTGCTTGGATGGCTCTAAGTTACAGCCGTGCGGCCAGCGGCGTCCATCGTCGGTTATCGTTTTAGAACGATTGCTTTTCTCCGGACGCGGCCAGGCGTAAATGGATACGCTTAGTGATGAATTTCAATATGCGCCATTTTTACCTAGCAACACTTTCGCTGTACGTAACAAAATAACAACGTCATTAAACAATGACCAGTTTTTTACATACCAGGCATCGAGATACACCCTCGTCTCATAGCTGACGTCATTTCGACCGCTAATCTGCCACAAGCCAGTAATTCCCGGCTTAGCCTCAAGATAGTAATCTACCTGATTGCCGTACCGTTCAAGTTCGGCCTGTACAACCGGACGCGGGCCGACCAGGCTCATGTCACCTTTCAATACATTCCATAGCTGTGGCAATTCGTCGAGGCTGGTGCGGCGCAGGAAATGCCCGATTCGTGTGATTCGTGGATCTGCTTTCAGTTTGAAATCGCGCTCCCATTCCTCCCTTGCTGCCGGGTCGTTCGCCAACAGCTCCGCAAGAAGTTGGTCGGCGTTCTTTGCCATCGTGCGGAATTTATAACAAGGGAAAACACGACTTCCCTGGCCAATCCTCTTGTGACCGTAGAAAATCGGGAAGCCGGAACGCATGACGCTCACTGCGATCCATAGCAAGATGGGCAGCCCAGCCAGCAGCACCAGACTGGCAACAGTCAGATCAAACATGCGTTTGATCAATTGAGGCAAGCGGCGCGCGAGATTATTGCGTACGGTCAAAAGCAAGACTTCGTGGGCGAAAAAATGGTTGGCTTCCAGGCCATATAAGGGCAATCCCCTAATCGCTGGCACCAATTGCAGTTCACGGGTTGCTCGGCTGAGTTGCTGGATCAACCCCTGATACGTGTCCAGTCCACCTTGTTCAAGGGCCATCACGACATGCGGATTATCGAGGTAGGCGAGCGTCTGGGTGGGATCCGCGCCCACGGTAATGTAAGGCACGACGTGGCCGTCGCGATCATGGAACTTGAAATCGGGTTTGCTTATTCCAACTGGCAAAAGAAATGCCGTCAGGCGATAGCCCATCAATGGTTCATCGTGAAACGCCAAAGCTGTTTGAAACGCGTTCTCCCCCCACCCGATGATCACCATCGGGCGTATCCAGCCTCCGCTTCGCATCAGCAGGTATTTTGCCGCTGCCCGAAAGGTCAGTAAAAGGAGCGGTATCATGAACCAGTTAAGGAGAAATCGCGTCCGTGAAAATTCATACTTGCCGATTGAAAATACCGCTGCATTAATTACTGCAAGTGCCACCACCACCGTCAATAAATCTCGGATCTCGTTCGAAAATGGTTTTCGCTTCGAATAGCTTCCTTTTGATTCGAATGCGAATATTCCAAACAGCATAAATATAATGTACGATTGCAATAGACTGCCAACTCGAGCATCTGTTCGCCAATTGAGTATATCCTTTAGTGAGTTGAATTCAATCAAACCCACCATTATGATGGCAAGGACAAAGGCGGTTAACATGGCAAAAATATCTACCGCAATAAGTAGGTACTTTTCCGCGTTTGGGATAGTGTGCCATTTCTTTTTTGGCAAAAATACGGTATCGATAATTTTCATTGCTGTCGGGAATCCTGTACGCGAGTTCGGGGAGGCTGAGATGCTCCGTGCGCATCAATATTGATGCTTTCATCAATCACGATAAACTCGGGTGGCGCGATGTGCACACCGCGCAGCGGCAGCGTGCGTTCACAGCCACGTCTGTGCCTCTGCGGGGCAAATTGACAAGTCAGCAAGGTGGTCTGTGACCCATGCATCGTGAATGACGCACCATTTTAGTGACAATGGATCCTGCAAGCAATGACAATCCGTTACATCGATCGAAAACTAGGGAATCTTCCATGAGTGTGGTAATTGTGGCGTGTCAAAAATTCTGACGGCCTTAATTTCGTAGCATTGCGGTAGACCGCTATCGCAGCAGTGCAGTGTGAGTTATGGGCCGATCGCTTATCCAGGCGTCATCCCGAATGGTGTCGCTGACGGGGTTGTTCTCGCCCGGGACTGATGAGATTGCCTATTCACATTTTCTTGCGCGTTGGGCGATTTCGTATTCGGAAAATTGTATTTGTCAAGAGAAAAATCTTCGCCGTTTAATTCGTTTATTTTAGGCAATATTTTATGACGAGATTTTTATGTCCACTTACTACCGAACAGGGATGTTAAACATTCAAATCTGCCTAAAAGGTGGCCTGATCCAATCGATCTTTTGCCCAGTCGGCGCGACGAGGTCGCATTATTTGTTGGAGCAATGGTAAACTGCCGGCTTCCTGTTGCACTACGATCGCCTGCAACTGTTGCTTCTATACGAATGGGTAATTGTGTCAAAATTATTAGAGAATTGTGCAATCTGGACTTGCGCGGGCTGCGCTGTGCTGAGCGCTGTCGCTGCCAACGCTAGCACGCCGAATCTTCAGGGTCAGTCAGGTTACATTAATATGCCGAGCGCGCGCGTCGAAGCCGATGGCACCTTTTCAACTGGTTACAGCTATGACCGGCCGTATGGGGCACTGTGGGTTTCAGCAACGGTGTTGCCATTTTTGCAAATGACTGGCCGGTATGTTTCATTCAATGGAATCCCCGGTTTTTCTGATGTTGCGGGCGAGTATGGCAGCGGCTACGGGCGTTACAAGGACAAGGTTGTTGATACCAAGATTCGTTTGTTCGACGAGGCTGGTTGGCGACCGGCACTGGCGTTTGGCGCGACCGACATTCTTGGAACCGAGTTGTTTAAGGCGCAATATCTTGCCGCGACAAAGTCGTTCGATCTTGCCGGGAATGTTGAGGCGACACTGGGGTTTGGCCGTGGCCGCATCGATGGTGGCTTTGCCGGGGTGCGCTGGTCGCCCGTGGGATTGCGTGGATGGACTGTAGTTGCGGAATATGATGCGAACGATTACAGCCACGATTATTTGAGCGCTGCCACTGGCGCGGCTGCGCGCAGGAAAGGTCCATCTGCGGGCCTTGAATACCGGTGGGGCTGGCTCGGCGCGCAGATCGCCAGGCAGCGCGATCACTTTAGCGCCAATGCGTTTGTCTCGATCCCGCTGTCACAGCGAGAGTTTGTCCCGAAGTTCAACGAGCCGAAGGTTTTCGAGCAAAAGGACGCGCCCGCGCGCGCCTCTCTGGCCGATTGGCAGCGCGACGGCAAGCCGGCCGCCGCCTTGGTGCAGGCATTGGCGGCCCAGGATTTCAAAAATATTCGCTTGGTATTCGATGGTCCCGTATTGAAGCTGACCTTGAATAACAACCGCATCTCCAATCTTGGGCGCGCCATTGGCCGCGCCAGTCGGACCGCGCTCGCGTTCGCGCCGGCCGGCACCCGCTCCTTTCAGATAACGTACACGCAAAATGAGCAACCGGTGGCGACGTATGAGTTCCTCGACCTGTATGCCTTGAGCTATTATTTGGGCGGCACCATCGACCGCCAGGCCTTCCTGAAAACAGTGATCATTCGCCCGGCAATCCCAGGCGATCGTATCGATTCGCTCGATCAGCCATCGCTGATGGCGGGACTGGACGAAGTGACGTCGATGGGCGTCGATATCGGTCACGATGGCAACGCCGTTCAGGTGCGGACCGAGGATCGCGAAGCGAACCGTTTTCGCCTGGCGCCGAAGTTGGGCCTGTTCGTCAATGACCCCAGTGGCGCCTTGCGCTACGAAATCGATGCGGCTGCCTATTATGATCGTCGGCTGCGGCCGGGGATGTATCTGAACGGGGCAGTCACCGCAAAGTTGATCGAGACGGTATCTGGCGTCACGCAGGAATCGAACAGCTTGTTGCCCCACGTGCGTACGGATATTGCCGAGTATAAGCGCGGTTCCCGCTTCAAGCTGAACAAGTTGATGGTGAATCAATTCGAGATGCCCGCGGAAAACTGGTACAGCCGTGTTTCAGCCGGCTTTTACGAGGAAATGTTTCGTGGCGTTGGCGGTCAAGTGATGTATGCGCCGAAGGACACGCGCTGGGCGGCCGATCTGACGGTCGACCTTTTGCAGCAGCGTGGCTTTTCGGGCTGGCTCGATGCGCGCGACTACCGCACCGTCACTGCGCTAGGGGCATTACACTATCGACTGCCTTCCGATATTTCGCTGACGGCACGCGCCGGACGTTTCCTTGCCCGCGATACCGGGGTGCGCCTGGAAGCGAAGCGACGTTTCCTTTCTGGAATTGAAATTGGCGCGTGGTACACCCGTACCAATGGCAATGACACCACCGATCCCGGCACGCCGCGCAACCCTTATCACGACAAAGGTGTGTTTGTAAATATTTCATTAAGCAGCATGCTGACGAAGGATACCCAGGCCGCAGCCAGCATCGCCATTGCTCCCTGGACGCGCGATGTCGGTCAAATGGTTGCATCTCCGGGCGATCTGTACGACATGATCGAAAAGCCTCGGCGCGATCTGGCCATCTTCGACGGCCTCGGCAATCTGAGCGAGCGGCCCGACGAGCAGGCGCTCGCCGCCCTGTATGTCGATCCGAAGCCCCTGATTAACCCCTGGCCGGCCTTCCGCATGCGTCTCGAGCAGGCGTCGTCATCGAGCCCGACCATGCCGGAGTGGATTGGCGGCGGCGCCGCGGCAGGCGCGGCCTTGCTGGCCGGCGCCGCGCTCGACAAACCGGTCGACCGTTTCGTCAAGAAGCACCAGGAAAACCGCGTCATGCGTACTTTCGGCAACTTTGGCAAGGCCATGCCGCTCGTCCTGGTGGGCGGCGCCGGTGCGGCGCTGGCGTTCGGCGAAGAGCGTGCACAGAACATCGGCCTGATCTCGCTGGAAGCGGTGGCGGCCTCGATCGGCATCACCCAGGTCGGCAAGTATGCGGTCGGGCGCGCCCGTCCGGGCGCCGAGCAGGGGGCCTGGTCGCAGGTCGATGGCAACCGGTCGAATACGTCCTTTCCGTCAGGCCACAGCGCCGTGTCATTTGCCGCCGTCACACCGTTTGCCAAGGAATACGATGCGCCATGGCTGTACGGGGTAGCCGCGCTGAGCTCAGCCGGTAGGGTGGCGGCGCGCCAGCACTGGGTGTCCGATACCGTCGCCGGTGGCGTGGTGGGATACGCCGTCGGTAGCTGGTTGTGGCAGTCGCAACGGGAAAACCGCGGCTCGATCCTGTCGGTGATGCCGGGGCCGAAGTCGATCAACGTTGCCTGGAGCGGCGCGTACTGACCGTCCGGCGCAGCGCTGTCGGCACCGACAATCCGGCCCGGCCTTGTGCCCGGCCGGGTTTTTTTACGTCAAAAATTGTCGAACAGGAAAGCGCAGAAGACCGCCGCGCTGGCAAGACTCAACACCAGCACGGCAGCGGCGGCGCAGTCCTTGGCCATGCCGATGGCAGGGTGCTGGCCGGGATGCAAATGGTCGAGCGCCGCTTCGAAGGCGGTATTGAACAGTTCGGCGGCCAGCACCAGCGCGCACATGGTCAGCAGCAGGGCCCACCACAAGGGCGCGGGCTGCCGCCATAGCAACACGGCCAGTACGGCGGCGCACGCCAGGCACTGGAAGCGGAAGCTCGCTTCGCCGCGCCAGGCGGCCGCCAGCCCCTGAACAGCAAAGCCGAAACGGCGGTGGAATGGCTGGTTTTTCATCGATCTCAAGGCCAGTGGGGTGCTTGGGCTGGCAAACGCCAGGCGAAAAAAAACGGCCGATGAATCGGCCGCTTTGTCACCTGTTGCAGCGCCGAAGCGCCGTCAATTAATGGTGGGTGGTGGTGCTGTTGCTGTCCGAAGCGGCTACTGCGACAGCAGCGACGATGACGCCAGCGACAACAGCGGTGGTGACGGAAACGCCAGCGATGGTGGTTGCTGCGATCGATGCAGGTGCAACTGGAGCGGCAACAGTAGCTTCAGCGCCGGTTTGGGCGAAGGCTTGAACTGAAACCAGGCTCAGGATTGCTGCGGTAGCGAGAAATTTTTTCATGGAAAGTCCTTTAAATCGATTGGAGTTGTTGCGGCGATGTTCATTGTTACGTCCTTATTATAACCATTAAGGCCGCTGTGTCTGCAATATTCTGTTTCTCGCGTGAATCTTTGCAAAGTAATTGGCCGCGCCGTCGGCTCTATACGACAGATTGATAATTGAGCAATTCGTTAAATGGCCGTCACTGGCCGATATGCCGCCACTTCACATCGCTATTCTCTTGATTGCTTGCAAGCATCATCTTGCATAATGCTCCTTGTCGTCGCCGCGCCTGTTCTGGTGGGCGGGCGATGTACACGGAGCAACCATGGCAGAAGAAAGCGACGCAGAAAAAACCGAACCGGCCTCAGAGAAGCGCCTCGAGCAGGCGCGTGAGGAAGGCGACGTTCCCCGTTCGCGCGAACTGGCCACGTTCGCCGTGCTGATGGCGTCCGGCGCCGGCCTGTGGATGACGGGCGGCGGCATCCTGAAAAGCCTGAGCACCGCCATGGTGTCGGGCCTGGCCCTCACGCGCGAGCAGGTCTACAACCCGGACGTGCTGCTGCGCCGGGTCGGCGGCGACATCGCCGACGTGCTCATCACGTGCCTGCCGGTAGCGTTCGCCGTCATGCTGGTGGCGCTGGCCGCTCCCCTGATGATCGGCGGCTTCCTGTTTTCCGCCAAATCGTTCATGCCCAACTTTGGCAAGCTCAACCCCGCGCGGGGGCTGGGCAATATGTTCTCGAAGAACTCGCTGGTCGAATTGCTCAAGGCGATCGCCAAGACCATCGTGGTCGGCGCCGTCGCCTGGCTGGTGGTGATGAGCCAGAAAGACGCCGTCATGGGACTGGCGGTCGAATCGGTCAGTGCTGGCAGCATGCATGTGATCCAACTGCTCGGTGCGGCATTTCTGTTCATCGTGGGCGGCCTGGGCTTCATTGCCGCCATCGACGCGCCGTACCAGATCTGGCACTACGCCGACAAGATGAAGATGACGCGCCAGGAAATGATCCAGGAGCACAAGGAGTCCGACGGCAACCCGCAAATGAAGGGCAAGATTCGCCAGATGCAGCGCGAAATGTCGCGCCGCCGCATGATGGCCAATGTGCCCACCGCCGATGTCGTCGTTACCAACCCGACCCACTACGCAGTGGCGCTCAAATATGCCGACGGCCAGGGCGGGGCGCCGCGCGTGGTCGCCAAGGGCGCCGACGACGTCGCCGCAAAGATCCGCGAAATCGCCCGCGAAAACGGTGTCGCCCTGCTCGAAGCGCCGGCCCTGGCGCGCGCCCTGCACCAGCACACCGAGATCGACGACGAAATTCCCGAAGCGCTGTACGCGGCGGTGGCCGAAGTGCTGGCCTATGTGTTCCAGTTGCGCGCCTACAAGAAGGCGGGCGGGCGCTATCCGGACCGGCCGACCCGGCTGGCCGTGCCGCGCCAGCTCGATCCGCACGATCCGCTGTTCGAGAGCAAATTTGGCAAGCCCGCCAGCGACAATCCCGATAACAATACCGACACCGCTAACGGAGCGACTCCATGAACAACACCATCCGACTGCCCGCCTGGTTAAGCGGCCTGGCCAACAGCGGCAGCGCCCTGGCGGCGCCGGCCATCATCATCCTGCTGCTGTCGATGATGATCCTGCCGCTGCCGGCCTTCGTGCTCGATGTGTTCTTCAGTTTTAATATCGCCCTGTCGGTGATCGTGCTGCTCACCAGCCTGTACACGGTCAAACCGCTGGACTTCATGGCCTTCCCGACCATCCTGCTGGTGTCGACCATGCTGCGCCTGTCGCTCAACGTCGCCTCGACCCGGGTGGTGCTCACCGAGGGCCACACGGGCGGCGCCGCCGCAGGCAAGGTGATCGAAGCGTTCGGCCACTTCCTCATTGGCGGCAACTACACGGTCGGTATCGTGGTGTTCATCATTTTGACGATCATTAACTTTACCGTGGTCACCAAGGGTGCCGGCCGGATCGCCGAAGTGGGCGCCCGCTTTGCCCTCGACGCCATGCCCGGTAAACAGATGGCCATCGACGCCGACCTCAACGCCGGCCTGATCCCCGAGGACGAAGCGCGCCGCCGCCGCCTGGAAGTGTCGCAGGAAGCCGAGTTCTATGGCGCCATGGATGGTGCCTCGAAGTATGTGCGCGGCGATGCCGTGGCCGGCATCATGGTCACGGTCATTAATATCGTGGGCGGCCTGCTGGTCGGTATCCTCCAGCATGACCTGGGCTTTGCCCAGGCGGCCCAGACCTACACCCTGCTGGCCATCGGTGATGGCCTGGTGGCGCAGATTCCTTCGCTGATCATCTCGGTCGCCGCCGGTATCGTGGTCTCGCGCGTGGCCAGTGACCAGGACATCGGCGCCCAGTTGACCGACCAGCTGTTTGCCAAGCCGCAAGTGCTGTATATCACGGGCGGTATCATCGGCGGCATGGGTCTGATTCCCGGCATGCCCAACCTGGTGTTCCTGCTGCTGGGCGGCGGCCTGGCGGCGATTGCCTACGGCATCAACAAGAAGCGCGCTGCGAGGCCGGCCCTGGAAGAAGCGGCGGCGGCGGCCGCCGCCGCGGGCGCGGCAGGTGCGGCCGCCCCCGCCAATGAGCAGGAAGAAGCGAGCTGGCAAGACATCATGCCCGTCGACACGCTCGGTCTGGAAGTGGGTTACCGCCTGATTCCGCTGGTCGACAAGGCGCAGGGCGGAGAATTGCTCAAGCGCATCAAGGGCATCCGCAAGAAATTTGCCCAGGAAGTGGGCTTCCTGGCGCCGCCCGTGCACATCCGCGACAACCTGGAGTTGAAACCGTCGGCCTACCGTATCACCCTGAAAGGGGTGGAAGTGGGCAGCGGCGAATCGCTCAACGGCCAGTTTCTGGCGATCAATCCCGGCATGGCCAGCGGCACCTTGCCGGGCCTGGTGACGACCGATCCGGCCTTCGGCCTGCCCGCCACCTGGATCGATGCCAGCCTGCGCGACGAAGCGCAAAGCATGGGCTACACGGTGGTCGATGCGGGCACCGTCGTCGCCACCCACCTGAACCACCTGATCACTTCGCACGCGTCGGAGTTGCTGGGCCGGGCCGAAGTGCAGGCGCTGCTCGACCACCTCGCCAAGGAATCGCCCAAGCTGGTGGAGGACCTGGTGCCGAAAGTGGTGTCGCTGTCGACCTTGCAGAAAGTGCTGCAGAACCTGCTCATCGAAGGCGTGCACATCCGCGACATGCATTCGATCATCGAAACCCTGGCCGAGCATTCCGTCCACACGAGCGACCCCAACGAGTTGACCGCGCTGGTGCGGGTGGCCCTGGGCCGCGCCATCGTCCAGCAATTGTTCCCAGGGGCCGCCGAACTGTCGGTGATGACCCTCGACAATCGCCTCGAGCGCCTGCTGATGCAGGCCATGGGCGCGGGCGGCGACGGTAGCGGCATCGAGCCGGGCCTGGCCGACACCATCGCCCAGCAGGCCGGCAATGCCGCCGCCCAGCAGGAAGCGATGGGCCTGACCCCCGTGCTGCTGGTGCCGGCGCCACTGCGCGCCTTGCTGTCGCGCTTCCTGCGCCGCGCCTTGCCGCAATTGAAAGTGTTGTCGCACAGTGAAATCCCGGAATCGAAAACGATCCGTGTCACCAGCCTGGTGGGCGCGGGCTGACCGTTGCGCCGTTCGCAAAAAGGCAGGCCGTTGGTCTGCCTTTTTGCATTTATGCGGGCGCGCAAGTGCGCACTGGCGCCGAGGGGCCAGTATAATCGCGCCTGCGCCAGCCTGTAGCCAGTAACATTGTGGCCTGATGGCATCAAGCACTGCCAGCAATTTGTTAAAATTGCTTCTTATTTAATTTTAGTCGAGAGCAACATGATTCTAGTAACTGGTGGTGCCGGATTTATCGGTTCGAACTTTGTTTTACAATGGCTGCTGCAAACCGATGAGCCCGTTGTCAATCTCGACAAACTGACCTATGCGGGTAATTTGAACAACCTGGCCAGCCTGCGCGACGATCCACGCCACATTTTTGTCAAGGGCGACATCGGCGACACCGACACCATCGCCGCGCTGCTGCGCGAACACGCCGTGCGCGCGATTGTCCACTTCGCTGCCGAAAGTCACGTCGACCGCTCGATCCACGGTCCGGCCGCCTTCATCGAAACCAATGTCAACGGCACCTTTGGCCTGCTGGAAGCTGCGCGCGCCTACTGGTCGGCGCTGCCGGAACCGCAGAAAGCCGATTTCCGCTTCCTGCACGTATCGACCGATGAAGTCTATGGCACGCTGGGACCGAACGATCCGCCGTTCACGGAAACCACGCCCTACGCACCGAACAGCCCTTACTCGGCATCGAAGGCGGCGTCCGACCACCTGGTGCGCGCCTACCACCACACCTACGGCATGCCGGTGCTGACCACCAATTGCTCGAACAATTACGGGCCATATCATTTCCCGGAAAAACTGATCCCGCTGGTGATCACCAATGCCCGCGCCGGCAAGCCCCTGCCGATCTATGGCGATGGCCAGCAGGTGCGCGACTGGCTGTTCGTCACCGACCACTGCACGGCGATCCGCCGCGTGCTGGCGGAAGGCACGCTGGGCGAGGTCTACAACGTCGGTGGCTGGAACGAAAAAGCCAATCTGGACGTGGTGCACACCTTGTGCGACATCCTTGACGAACTCGATCCCAAGCCGGAAGGCAGCTACCGCGACCAGATCACTTACGTCAAGGACCGCCCCGGCCATGACCGCCGCTACGCCATCGATGCGCGCAAGCTCGAGCGGGAGCTGGGCTGGAAGCCGGCGGAGACGTTCGAATCGGGCATCCGCAAGACGGTGCAGTGGTACCTGGACAACCAGCCGTGGGTGAGCAACGTGCTCTCCGGCGACTACCAGAACTGGCTCGACAAAAATTATGCCCAGCGTGCGCTGGCAGAGGGGACCGCATGAGCAGCATCGTAAAACGCAAGGGCATCATCCTCGCCGGTGGTTCGGGCACGCGCCTGTATCCGGTGACCATGGCAGTATCGAAGCAGTTGCTGCCCGTGTACGACAAGCCGATGATCTATTACCCGCTCAGCACCCTGATGCTGGCCGGCATCGATGACATCCTGATTATCTCGACGCCACAGGACACGCCGCGTTTTCGCGAGTTGCTCGGTGACGGCTCGCAGTGGGGCATCAATCTCAGTTACGCAGTGCAGCCAACGCCCGATGGCCTGGCCCAGGCATTTATTATTGGCCGCGAATTTGTCAATAATCAGCCATCGGCGCTGATCTTGGGTGACAACATTTATTACGGTCACGATTTTCACAAGCAATTGCACGAGGCCTCGAGCCGCACCACCGGTTCGACCGTGTTTGCTTACCACGTGCACGATCCGGAGCGCTATGGCGTGGTGGAGTTCGACGCCGCGCGCCGCGCCGTCAGCATCGAGGAAAAACCGCTCAAGCCGAAATCGAACTACGCGGTGACAGGGCTGTACTTCTACGACAATCAGGTATGCGACATCGCCGCCAACATCAAGCCATCGCCGCGCGGCGAGCTGGAAATTACCGACGTCAACCGGGTCTATCTCGACCGTAACGAGCTGACCGTCGAATTGATGGGCCGTGGCATGGCCTGGCTCGACACGGGTACCCATGAGTCGCTGCTGGAGGCGGGCCAGTTCATCGCCACCATTGAAAACCGCCAGGGTTTGAAAGTGGCATGCCCTGAAGAGATCGCTTACCGGCAAGGCTATATCAATGCCACGCAACTGGAAGCGCTGGCTCAGCCCTTGAAGAAAAACGGCTATGGCCAGTACCTGCTACGCCTTTTGAATGACCAAATTTACTGATCATGCAGATTATTTCTACCAGTATTGCGGACCTCCTCATTCTCGAACCGACCGTGTACGGCGATGAGCGTGGTTTTTTTTACGAAAGTTTTAATGAGCGCAAGTTCCGGGAAATGACGGGCGTCGATACCCCTTTCGTTCAGGACAATCATTCCAAGTCCGCCAAGGGCGTATTGCGTGGGCTGCATTATCAGCTGCAGCAAACCCAGGGCAAACTGGTACGGGTGGTGGCCGGCGCCGTGTTCGACGTCGCCGTCGATATCCGCAAGAGCTCGCCCACCTTCGGCCAGTGGGTCGGCGTCGAATTATCCGCTGACAACAAGCGCCAACTGTGGGTGCCGCCCGGGTTTGCCCATGGTTTCGTGACCATCAGCGATCACGCCGAGTTCCTCTACAAAACCACCGATTACTGGGCGCCCGAATTTGAGCGCAGCATCTTGTGGAACGATCCTGCCATCGGCATCGACTGGCCGATGGATGTGGCGCCGCAACTGTCGGGCAAGGACAAGCTGGGCAAGCTGCTGGCCGATGCCGAGGTGTTTGCATGAAGATCCTCATCACTGGCACCAGCGGCCAGGTCGGTTACGAATTGCAGCGCAGCCTGCAGGGCCTCGGTGAAGTGATCGCCGTCGATCGCGCGCAGATGGACTTGAGTGACCTGCAGCAGGTGCGCGACGTGATCCGCGCCGTCAAGCCCACCCTGATCGTCAATCCGGCCGCCTACACGGCAGTCGACAAGGCCGAGAGCGAGCCGGCACTGGCGATGCGCATCAACGGCGAAGCGCCGGCCGTGATGGCCGAGGAAGCCCGGCGCCTGGGCGCCGGCATCGTTCACTACAGTACCGACTACGTGTTCGACGGCAGCAAGCCGGGCCCGTATGTCGAGACCGATCCGACCTGTCCCATCAATGTGTACGGCGCGACCAAGCTGGCCGGCGAACAGGCGATCGCCGCCGGCGGCGTGCCGCACCTGATCTTGCGCACCAGCTGGGTGTATGGCACGCGCGGCAAGAATTTTCTGCTCACGGTGCTGCGCCTGGCCGCCGAGCGGGACGAACTGCGGATCGTGGGTGACCAGTTCGGCTCCCCCACCTGGAGCCGCACGATTGCCGATACCACTGCGCTATTGCTGGCGCGCCTCGATGCCCGTGAAGGCTTGCTGGCGGCCATGGCGAGCGGGCAGGGCGGGATCTACCACCTCACCTCTGGTGGCAGTACTTCCTGGCATGGTTTTACCGAGCAGATCGTGGGGCACGCCTCGGTGGCGAAGAAGCCGACCGTGACGGCCATCCGTACCGAGGAGTATCCGGTGCCGGCCAAGCGGCCGCATAACTCCGTGATGGCCTGCGCTCGCCTGGCCGACCTGGGGGTCCATGTGCCCGAATGGCAGACCGCGCTGGCGCTGTGCCAGGGGTGATGCGTCTGGCGGGCGCTGCCGCCGCGACGAATAGCGCCCGAATCACCCGCCTTTTCCCCTGATGGTTTCCTAAGAGCATCGTCAATAATTGACACTGTGAGAAACGTCGGTGCCGCATGGGCGCGCACCGGCCGGCTTTCCCCAGGAGCATGCTCGATGAACGTCAAAAAATTTACCGCCGCCACCTCGCGTGAAGCCTTGCGCAAAGTGCGCGAGGCGCTCGGACCCGATGCCGTGATCCTGTCGAACCGCCCGGTCGACGGCGTCGTCGAGATCCTGGCGCTGGCCAATGACGACGTCGCTTCAATCTCCGCGCCGTCCCACGCCAGCGCGATGGACCAGCCCGCACCGAGCCTCGACCACGGCGCCCCTGTCAGCTATGCCAACCGGCGCGCACCGGCGCCGCCGCCGCAGGCCCAGGCCGACAGCATCGACATGGCCCGGATCAGCGCGATGATGTCGTCCGCCATCGCCCATGCGAAGGACAGCGCCGCCGCCGAGATGTCGGCCGTGATGCATGAAGTGCGCGCCATGCGGGGCTTGATGGAAACCCAGTTGGCGGCGATTTCCTGGGGCACCACCGCCCAGCGCGAACCGGCCAAGGCCAATGTGCTGCGCGACATGCTGGCGGCGGGCTTTTCCGCCACCCTGGCCCGTTACCTCATCGAAAAAATGCCGTCCGGTAAAAACGCCCAGGACAGCATGCGCTGGATTAAGACCGTGCTCGAACGCAATCTGACCAGCATGACCAACGAAGACGAAGTGCTCGACAAGGGGGGCGTGTTCGCCCTGGTCGGCCCCACCGGCGTGGGCAAGACCACCAGCACCGCCAAGCTCGCCGCCCGTTGCGTGATGCGCCACGGCCCGGAAAAGCTGGCGCTCATTACCACCGACGCCTACCGTATCGGCGGCCACGAACAACTGCGCATCTACGGCAAGATCCTCGGCGTGATGGTGCACTCGGTCAAGGACGAAGCGGACTTGCGCATCGCCCTGAAGGAACTGCGCAACAAGCACACGGTGCTGATCGACACGGTGGGCGTGTCGCAGCGCGACCAGATGGTGACTGAACAGGTCGCCATGCTCAGCGAAACGGGCGCCGATGTGAAGCGCCTGCTGTGCTTGAACTCTACCTCGACCAATGAAACCCTCAATGAAGTCGTACGCGCCTACCAGGGCAGCGGGCTGGCCGGTTGCATCATGACGAAGATGGATGAGGCGGCGTCGATCGGCAATGTGCTCGATGTCGTGATCCGCCAGAAACTGCGCCTGTTCTACATCTCGAATGGCCAGCGCGTGCCCGAAGACCTGCACCTGGCCGACCGCGCCATGCTGATCGACCGCGCCTTTCGCCTGACCCGCGACACGGGCGCCAGCCAGTTCGAGGACAGCGACCTGCCCCTGCTGATGGCCCAGGCCGGCACCATGCAGCACGGCCTGCGCGAGGTGTCACATGGCTAATTTCGATTTCGACCAGGCCGAGGGCCTGCGCCGCATGCTGGCGGGGCCGAAGCCCCGCATCGTCACTTTCCTGTCAGCCCATCCGCAAGACGACAAGGGCGCCATGCTGGTCAACCTGGGCGCCTCGCTGGCGCGCGCCGGCAACGACGTGCTCATCGTTGACGCCTGCCACACCGAATACGGCGTGGCGCAGCGCCTGGGCGTCTCGCACGGCGCCAGCCTGCTGCAGGTGGCGCGCCAGGAGTGCGCGCTCAATGAAGTGGTGCGCCA
The DNA here is from genome assembly GCF_049898325.1 of Massilia sp. DWR3-1-1. Classification (NCBI taxonomy): domain Bacteria; kingdom Pseudomonadati; phylum Pseudomonadota; class Betaproteobacteria; order Burkholderiales; family Oxalobacteraceae; genus Massilia; species Massilia sp. DWR3-1-1. The sequence goes on from NZ_JAFCXL010000002.1 coordinate 178,767, forward strand.
GGCGCCGCAGGGCTTTGCCGTCACCAGCATGAAGGGCCGCGACAGCGCCGAGCGTTGCGGCCTGGACGATGCGCGCCGGCTGGCGAAAAGCTTCGATGTGCTGGTCAAGCAGAGCGGCATGGTGATCGTCGACGGCGAATTTGGCGCCGACGGCAGTTTTCCCGTGCCCATCATGGACAGCGCCGAGATCGTCGTCCAGGTCGGCACCAGCGCGGCGTCCATCACCGCCGCCTACAGTTTGATCAAGCGATTGTCGCAGCAATTGGGGCGCCGCCCCTTCGGCGTGCTGGTCACCGGCGCGACAGAAGCCGAGGCCAAGGTTGTATACGATAATATGTGTTCTGCAGCAAGCCGTTACCTGGCCGTGCAACTGACTTCGATGGGGTCGGTGCCGGCCGACGAATACCTGCACCGTGCCGCCCGCCTTGGCCGCGCCGTCGTCGATGCCTTCCCCCTGGCTGGCGCGTCGGTGGCGTTCCGCCAGCTGGCCGGACGCTTCGCGCGGGCAGGCATGCCACCACTCGGCCATACAGGGGGACAGACCCGGTTTGGCGCTTAAGAAAACAGTCGCTTACATGTACAACGTCAAAGGGAAAGCCGACAAGAACCAGTTACTGACGGATAACATGCCGTTGGTGAAGCGGCTCGCCCATCACATGAAGGCGAAGTTGCCGCCCAGTGTGGAAGTGGACGACCTGGTGCAGGCCGGCATGATCGGCCTGCTCGATGCCATCTCGCGCTACGAAGAAACCCACGGCGCCCAGTTCGAGACCTACGCCGTGCTGCGCATCCGCGGCGCCATGCTCGATGAATTGCGCAACAGCGACTGGTTGCCCCGGTCGATGCGGCAAAACATGCGCAAGATCGAGGCGGCCATGGCCAGCCTGCAACAGAAGCTGGGCCATCCTCCCACCGAATCGGAAGTGGCCAAGCTGCTCAAGCTGTCGCTGGCCGACTACCAGGACATGCTGGCCGACGGCGGCGGCCACCAGTTGGTGTACTACGAAGACTTCCACGACAACGAGGGCAATGACAGCTTTCTCGACCGCTACGCCGTCGATGATGACGACCCCTTGCGCGCCTTGCTCGACACCGACTTCCGCCAGGCCGTCATCGATGCCATCGACGGCCTGCCGCCGCGCGAAAAAATCCTGATGGGCTTGTACTACGAAGAAGAAATGAATCTGAAGGAAATTGGCGCCGTCATGGGGGTCTCCGAATCACGTGTGTCGCAATTGCACACCCAGGCGGTGGCCCGCCTGCGCGCAACTCTCCGGGAGCAGGCATGGACTGGGCCAGCGTAATCGGGCTGGCGCTGGCGCTGGCCGGCCTGTTCGTCGGCCACGCCATCGACGGCGGCAAGTTCGCCTCGCTGGTGCAGCCGGCCGCCTTCGCCATCGTCGTCATCGGCACCGCCGGCGCCGTGCTGCTGCAGACGGAAGCGCCCACCTTCGTGCGCGGCCTCAAGATGCTGCGCTGGGTGTTTCGGCCGCCGCCGAGCCAGCGCCAGAAACTGGCCCGCGATATCGTCAACTGGAGCCAGATGGCGCGCCGCGACGGCATGCTGTCGCTGGAGCCGCAGATGACACGCACGAGCGACAAATTCGTCAAAAAAGGCCTGCGCCTGATGATCGACGGCATCCACCCGGACAAGCTGCGGGGCCTGCTGGAAACAGAGATCAGCGCCTACGAATTTTCCCAGCGCCAGGGCGCGCGCATCTGGGAGTCCGCCGCCGGCTATTCGCCCACCATCGGCATCATCGGCGCCGTGCTGGGCCTCATTCACGTGATGGAGAACCTGTCGGACCCGTCACGGCTGGGCGCCGGCATCGCCGTCGCCTTCGTCTCGACGGTGTACGGGGTGGGCCTGGCCAACCTGTTTTTTTATCCCGTAGGTAACAAACTCAAGTGCATCGTCGCCGAGACGGTGGCCCAGTACGAAATCTTGCTCGAAGTGTTTTACGATCTTGCCAGCGGCGACCATTCGCGCGTGATCGATGAGCGCGTCGCCAGCCTGCTCTCGCGCGACTAAGGTGCCATGGCGCGCAAAAAATACGTCGAGGATGCCGAAAATCACGAGCGCTGGCTGATTTCCTACGCCGATTTCATCACCTTGCTGTTCGCCTTCTTTGTCGTCATGTACGCCGTCTCGGTGGTCAACGAAGGCAAGTACCGCAGCCTGTCGGACGCCCTGGGCAGCGCCTTTGGCGGCAAGGGGGGGCCCGATGCCGGCGCGCCGCGCGCCGAAATCGCCGCGCCGATCGCCTTGCCCAATATCGTCGCCAAGCGGCGTGCCGAAGCGATGCGGCGCGAGCGCGAGCGCTTGACCAGCCTGGCGCGCGACCTCAGTTCGACCCTGGCGCCGCTGGTCAAGGAGGGCAAGGTGCGGGTGACGCAAAACAGCCGCGGCGTCAGCGTCGAGATCAATGCCAGCGTGCTGTTCGATTCCGGCGACGCCACCCTGACGGCCGATTCGCGCGAGGCGCTGGCGGCACTGGGGGTGTTTCTGCGCAACGATCCGCATGCCCTGCAGGTCGAGGGCCATACCGACAACCAGCAGATCCGGCGGCCTGCGTTCCCGTCGAACTGGGAACTGTCGGCCGCCCGCGCCGGCGCCGTGGTGCGCCTGTTCGCCGATGCCGGCGTGCCCGCCGAGCGCATGACGGTGGTGGGACATGGCTCGAACGTGCCCGTGGCCACCAACGACACCGCCGAGGGCCGTGCGCGCAACCGGCGGGTGGCGGTGACGATCCTGTCGGCCGTGCCCGATGCCAGCACGGAAATCGCGCCGCGCTGACCCGGTCCGTCGTTCCACCCCATTTGTAATTTAGAGCAAACCCACTTTGCCAAGCCCCTGGGAGCAGTGCACAATGCGGCCATTCTCAGCCTGGAGCAGTCGATGTTCAAACCCCTTCAACAGCGCGCGAAACTGTGCGTCACCATCGCCGGCGTGGCCGGTCTCCTCGCCATTGCCACCATGAGTGGCGGGGCCGGCGCCCGCGATGGCGTCAGCCCCGTGGTCAGCAGCAAGATCGCCGTCGAATCGCGCGACGGCCAGGTGCTCGCCACGCTCACCATCAACAACCAGGGCGAGCGCGCGGTGTACGTGCCGCGCGTGCTCACGCAAGAAGGCGAGCCGGAAGGCCGGCTGTTCGAGGTGCGCGACAGCTCGAACGGCGATCCGCTCGACTTCGTCGGCATGATGGTCAAGCGCCCGCCACCGACCAGGAAAGATTTCGTGGCAATCAAGCCGCACAGCAAGCTGACGACCACTTTCGATATCAGCAATTCCTACCGCTTCGTCAATGGCCGCCATGCCTACCAGATCAGCGTGGCGAGCAGCTATCTGACCGATTTGAACAAGCTTGAGCAGCACACGCAAATTGAGCCGACGTCCGCCATGTTCGCCCACGTAGGCCAGTAAGATACCTGGTCAAATTTGCATCGAGTGGTGTCCGCTGATGTGGCGTGAGACTGGGCGACAGTTTGCGCCAGAGGCGTGTATCTGATTGGTTTGCATACCCCGTGCGTTAATGATGTGAGCAGGCATTTTGGAAAATAACTTTGTCCGACTTTCCAATGCTCCAACATTAGTGCGTAGAATCGGGTTCCTACAAAATTCAAGGACCAACCCATGAACATTCATGCAACTGCCATCGTTTCTGCGAATGCTGTAATCGGCGACAATGTCGAAATCGGCCCTTTTACTATCATCCATGATGATGTGCGTATCGGTGACAATACGACGATTGGCAGCCACTGTGAAATAGGGCTACCCACCGCGCTGGCCAAAAATCCGACATTGACCATTGGAGCCAATTCGACGATTCGTTCGCATAGCATCCTTTATGCAGGTTCGACGTTTGGCGAGCGGTTGACAACGGGGCATCGTGTAACAATTCGTGAAGGTACACAAGCTGGCATCAACTTTCAGCTTGGTACACTTTCCGATATCCAAGGTGACTGCGTGATTGGCGATTACGTGCGTACACACAGCAATGTGCACATTGGCAAGCATTCGGTCGTCGGTAATTTTGTGTGGATCTTTCCGTATGTCGTGTTGACCAATGATCCGCATCCACCAAGCGATGTCTCGGTAGGCTGCACCATCGGCGATTACGCGGCGATTGCGACGATGTCGGTGATCCTGCCAGGTGTGTTAGTAGGCGAACATTCGCTGGTGGCGGCTGGCAGCGTTGTCGGAAAAACTGTCGAGCCGCACACGGTGGTGGGAGGCGCGCCGGCCAAGTTTCTTTGTGCCACTACGGTCATTAAACTGAAAGACGGCACCGAACGTCCCGCCTATCCGTGGCCGACGCATTTTCATCGCAGCTATCCGGAGGCAATTGTCGCAAAATGGCGCGATGAATTTCCCACGAATGGCGTTGTTGGACCAACCGGGCTTTGACCAATACGCTCTTGCAGATGCGCGGCCGGTTTAGTCGACGCCGCGCACCGCTTTAACCGACCACGTAGCGCCGTGACGGCCCGCCCGCGGTGGCCTGGCCGTTGGCGCCATAGAAGCCCGCGTCGGTGCTGCCGGTCGGGGTGCGCATGGCGTTCAGGGCCACCTGGGTCATGGTCAGCTGTTTGTTGATCAGCATGCCGTTGACGCGGTTGAGTTCCTTGGCGGCGCGGGTGCGGTTGAGCAGGTCGGTCCACTGGGCGCGCGCTTCGGCGCCCGCTTCGAGCAGCCAGTCGGCCATGCCCGTTTCGCTGGCGGCAAAGCCGACGCTGCCCAGCGCCAGGTGGCGCCGGCTGGCCAGGGCGGCCGCCTGCTGCACCAGCGCGGATTTTTGCGGGGTGATTTGATCGAGCCCATCGCTGTCAGCGCTGACGAGGAACTGCTGTTCCTGTTGCATCAAGCCGATCAGGGAACCGATCGTCTGTTGTTCGTCGAGCAAGGTGGCAAGTGGGCTGGTCATGGGCGTTTAGCGTTTGCGAGAGTGCAGCAGGTCGCGGACTGTTTCCAGCAGGCCGTCAGCCACCTTCTCGGAGTTGACTTGAAACTGGCCATCGGCGATGGCCAACTTGATGCGCTCGACTTTTTTGCTGTCGAACACGGCGCTGGCGCCGTTGGTGCCGGCCAGCGCCTGGCCTTGCGAGGACAGACGCACGCTATCGGTCGGCGGCTGGCTCGTGGCCGCCGCGCGCTCCGCATTGCGCGCGCCGGCAGCCGTGGTGCTGGTCGGCAGTGCTGGGGTGCTTTTCGGGGTGTCGTTAATTTTCACAGCATCTTCCTCTCTGGCCGGCGCAAGTAGCGCCGGGATATGACTAGGTAACGGCGTTGCAGTCCGAAACTTTAGCGCACATCAAGCGGACTTTCTGTAGCGACTAAAACATCACCTCGACCAGGCCGCCGAGTTGGGCAATTCCGCTGATGACGGCGCCGGCCGCCGTGCGCACCTGCACCACCTGGCCTTCGCCTGCCGTGCCGATCGCGCGTCCTTCGGCCGACACCTTAAAACCGGCGCCGCTCGAGACCACGCGCACCGCCTGGCCCTGCTGCACCACCGGCTTCGACTTCAAGCCTGTCAGGCGCAACGGCGCGCCTGACGGCAGCGACATCGTGCTGGTGCGGCCGATCGCCTGCCCCATGTCGGTGACGACGCCAGTGGGCAGCGCCGCCAGGTCGCCCTTGAGCATGACGAGCTGCGATTGCTCGATGGGCTGGCCCTGCGCCAGCGGCACGGCGGCGGCGACATACTCGCCCAGCACCGACACCTTTGCCTGAATATACACTTTCCATGCCGTCGGCGCACTGCAACGCAGGCCAACCGTGGTATTTCCCCACACCCGGGCGCCCGCTTGCAGGAAGGCTTCCGGGGCAGGGCAGGGCGCCAGTTGCATGCGCGAATCGAGCGGACGCAGCTCGACCGTGACCTGGCCCGGCAGGCCGGCGCCTTCCTTGAGCAGAAATTGTTCAGCCACGGTTTTCAGGACCGCCAGGTCCTGGTGGCCCGGGGTCTGGGCATGGCACAGCGGCGTCGCCAGCAGCAGCGCGGTGAGCAGGAGTAACAGGGGCGGTTTGGTCATGGCAGGAGCGGGATCAGCCGCAGGGCTTGGAGGAATGATGCCATCTTAGGCCTCATGATTCTTGGGTGAAACATCGAATAGCCCCCGTTTGGCGCGCCTTTTCCTTCGATTGAGTTGCCGTGCGTCTACGTACTATCGATCCTGTTCTCACAAGTGCACCCACCCGGAGCGGACATGGTTAGCAAACTCGACGATTATCTGCGGTTCAACGAAGCCGCCCTCAGCTTGCGCTCCCAGCGCCAGCAAGTGCTCGCCTCGAACATTGCCAATGCCGACACGCCCAATTACAAGGCACGCGACATCGACTTCGCCAGCGCCTTGCAGGGTGCCTTGCACAAAGCCACGCCGGCCGCGGGCAGCCTGGCCACCAGTTCGCCCCAGCACCTGCAGGCGGTGGCGAGGGGCAACGCCCTGGCGGACGGCACGCCGCTGCTGTACCGCCAGAACGCCCAGGGCGCGGCCGACAACAACACGGTCGACATGGACATCGAGCGCAACCAGTTCGCCGACAACGGCGTGCGCTACGAGGCAGGGATCACCATGCTCAACCACCAGATCCGCAATCTGATGGCGGCCATCCAGGGAGGCCAGTAAGCATGTCGCTATTTAATATCTTTAATGTGTCCGGGTCCGCCATGAGCGCCCAGGCCCAGCGCTTGAACGCCACCGCCAGCAACCTGGCCAATGCCGACAGCGTCACCGATGCGTCCGGCAAGGCCTACCGGGCCAAGCAGGTGGTGTTCGAGGCGGTGCCGATCGAGGGCGGGTCCACCGCCGTCAAGGTGGCGCAGGTGGTGGAAGACCCCAGCCCGCTCAGGCAGCAGTACGACCCGAAACACCCGATGGCCGACGACAAGGGCTATGTGTCGATGCCGAACGTGAACGTGGTCGACGAAATGGTCAACATGCTGTCGGCCTCGCGCTCCTACCAGACCAACGTCGAAACCATGAACGCGGCCAAGACCATGCTGCTCAAGACCCTGACCATCGGCCAGTAAACCTTTGACTGAACTCCTATGACAACGATCGACACCAACGCCGTATCCAGCGACCTGATGGCCACCATGAACGCCAAGAAGACCACCACGGTCGATGGCAGCGTGGAGGCGGACACGAATAAATTCATGACCCTGCTGGTGACCCAGCTGAAAAACCAGGACCCCATGAATCCGCTCGACAATGCGCAACTGACCAGCCAGCTGGCGCAGCTGTCGACGGTGACGGGCGTGAACAAGCTCAACACCACGCTGGAGTCCTTGAAGAGCAGCTACCAGTCGTCGGAAGCGATGCAGGCAAGTAATATGATTGGCCACAGCGTGCTGGTCGAAGGCACCTATGTCGACCTCGCCACCAGCCAGGGCGTGATGGGGGTCGACCTGGCCACCGCCGCCGATTCCGTCAAGCTGATCGTCACCGACACCACCACCGGCAAGGACGTCGACACCGTTGATCTGGGCGCCAAGGCGGCCGGCACCTATCCGCTGCTGTGGGACGGCATGCCCGAAGGCGCCACGGCGGCCCTGAAAGACGGCCGCTACCTGATCCGCGTCGAAGCAACCGCCAAGGGCGAATTGCTCAAGGACGCCAAGGCGCTCTCGCTCGACACCGTCGCCAGCATCACCTCGAACGCCACCAGCGGCGTCAAACTGAACCTGCCGACCAAGGGCATCGTCTCGATGGCCGATATCAAGCAAATTTTGTAAGTCGTTCGCAATCCATCTACCTCATCTATAGCAGGAGCACACCATGTCTTTTCAACAAGGTCTTAGCGGTCTGAACGGCGCTGCAAAATCGCTCGACGTCATCGGCAACAACATCGCCAATGCCAGCACGGTCGGCTTCAAGGGGTCCCAGGCCCAGTTTGCCGACGTGTATGCCAATTCGCTCAATGGCGCCGGCGGCAACCAGGCCGGGATCGGCACCAAGGTTTCGCAGATTGCCCAGCAGTTCACCCAAGGCAATATCGAATCGTCCAACAACCCGCTCGACATCGCCATCAATGGTGCCGGCTTCTTCCGCACCACGGTGGCCGGCGCCACCCAGTATTCGCGCAATGGCCAGTTCTCGCTCGATAAAGAGGGCTATATGGTCAATGCCCAGGGCGCCAAGCTGACCGGCTACCAGACCGGCCCGACCGGCAACCTGCTGGCCGGCTCGCCGGTGCCGATCCAGATCAGCACGGCAGACTTGAAGCCGGTCGCCACCACCACCGTCAAGACCGAGCTGAACCTCGATTCGCGCGCGGAAAATCCCACCAAGTCGCCGTTCGACGTCAACGACACGGCCACCTACAACAAGCAGATCCCCATCGATGTCTACGATTCGCTGGGCAATCCGCACGTGATGAGCTCGTACTATGTGCGCACCGATGCGGGCAAGTGGGACGTCTACATCGCCAATGACGGCATGGAAATCAATAATTTGAGAGTGGCCGCCGCCGCCCAGGGCACCACCGCCCCGTTCAGCGCCGTCAATACCGCCCGCGACGCCTGGCGCGCCGCCGTGCAGGCCGTGCCGGCCAATCCGACCACCATCGCCACCGCCCTGAGCACCTACGCCGCCGCCGCCTCGGCCATGGTGGTCGCCGCCGCCGCCGATCCTGCCATCGGCAACGCCACCGCGGCCCAGCAGGCCAACATCGCCAGCGCCGCCGTGCTGTCGGGCAATGTGTTGGGCAACACGCCGGAAGACGTCGACAAGGATATCGCCGCCGCGGTCAGCCTGCAGCCAACCAAGGTCGGCACCCTGCTGTTCGATGCCAAGGGCACCTTGTCGTCGACCACCGCGCCGCTGTCGGTGAACCTGACGATTTTTCCGCCCACCGGCGCCGCCGCCGTGCTGCCGCTGACCTTGAACTACACGGGATCGACCCAGTACGGCGCCGCCACCAGCGAAAAGCAATCGATCCAGGACGGCTACACGGCCGGCCACCTGCAGCGCTTCTCGGCCAGCGCCGACGGCATCATCCTGGGACAGTACAGCAACGGCCAGTCGCAGGCGCTGGGGCAGGTGGTGCTGGCCAATTTCGCCAATCCCAATGGATTGTCGCCTTTGGGCAACAATGCCTGGGCTGAAACCAGTTATTCCGGCGTCGCCCTGATCGGCACGCCCACCTCGGGCAGCCTGGGCGTGCTGCAATCGTCGGCGGTGGAAAATTCCAACGTCGACCTGACGGCGGAACTGGTCAACATGATCACGGCGCAACGGGTCTACCAGGCCAATGCGCAGACCATCAAGACCCAGGACTCGGTGCTGCAGACGCTGGTCAATCTGCGTTAATGACTGGCATGTTGCTGGCGGCGAACGCGTAATCAAGGGATCATCATGGACCGTCTCATTTATACCGCCGGCAGCGGCGCCAAGCACATCCTCGAGCAGCAGGCCACCGCCTCGCACAACCTGGCCAACGTCAGCACCACGGGCTTTCGGGCCCAGGTCGACGCGTTTCGCGCCGTGCAGGTCGAGGGTGGCACCTTGCCGACCCGGGCCTTCGTGGTCAATTCGACCAGCGGCACCGATTTTTCCGCCGGGCCCCTGCAGGCGACCGGGCGCGACCTCGACGTGGCCATCCGCGGCAAGGGGTTCATTGCGCTCACCATGGCCGACGGCAGCGAAGCGTACACCCGCAGCGGCGCCCTCAACATGAATGAAAACGGCCTGCTCACGGGGCTGGGCGGGAATGCCGTGGCGGGCGACGGCGGGCCCATTTCGGTGCCGCCGGACGTCAACGTCGCCATCGCCGGCGACGGCACCATCTCGACCATCGAAAAGGGCACCAAGCCGGGCACCCCCACCGTGCTGGGGCGCCTGAAGCTGGTCAATCCGGCCGAGGCCGACCTGGTGCGGGGCGACGATGGCCTGTTCCGCCTGAAAGACGGCAAGCCGGCCGAGGTCGATCCGACCGTGTCGGTGGCCGGCGCCATGCTCGAGGGCAGCAATGTCAATCCCATCGACTCGATGGTCAGCATGATCTCTTTGGCACGTTCGTTTGAGATGCAAATGAGCATGATGAAGAACGCCGAGAATAACGCCGCAAAAGCGACTCAGATCCTTGCTTTGAGTTAACGCTCTGCGCCGTATAGTGATCGTGTGCATGGCGCCTTTCGTCTGCCACGTTACTGGAGAAGCGCATGATTCGTTCCCTTTATATCGCCAAGACGGGCCTGGAAGCACAGCAGACCAATCTGGACGTCATCAGCAATAACCTGGCCAACGTCAGCACCAACGGCTTCAAGCGCTCGCGCGCCGTGTTCGAAGATTTGCTGTACCAAAATGTCCGCCAGCCGGGCACCCAATCGTCGCAGCAGACGGCGCTGCCATCGGGCATGCAGATCGGTACCGGCGTGCGCACGGTCGCCACCGAGCGCATCCACACCCAGGGCAATCCCCAGTCCAGCGGCAATTCGAAAGACCTGATGATCAACGGCTCGGGTTTTTTCAATGTCCTCATGCCCGACGGTACCGCCGCCTACACGCGCGACGGCTCCTTCCAGAGCGACAGCAACGGCCAGCTCGTCACCTCGTCCGGTTTCGTCATCCAGCCGGCCATCACGGTGCCCGCCAATGCGCTCTCGATCACGGTCGGTCGCGACGGCGCCGTCTCCGTCACCACCGCCGGCACGTCGGCGCCCACCCAGATCGGCACGATCCAGGTGACCACCTTCGTCAACCCGGCGGGCCTGGAGTCGAAAGGGGAAAACCTGTACGTCGAGACGGGTTCCTCCGGCAGCCCCAACACCAATACCCCCGGCACCAATGGCGCCGGCGTGCTGATGCAGGGCTATGTCGAAACCTCCAACGTCAACGTGGTCGAGGAAATGGTCAACATGATCCAGACCCAGCGCGCTTACGAAATCAACAGCAAGGCGATCACGACGTCCGATCAGATGCTGGCCAAATTGTCCCAATTATGAAAACCTTTCTTGTCCTTCCGCTGGCCCTGGTCGCACTGCTGGCCGGTTGCGCCACCACCCCCACCACCATCACCGCCCGCGCCGCTCCCGTGCGCGGCGTGGCGGGCGACCTGCCGCCGCCGTCGAACGGCGCCATCTACCAGGCGTCGACCTTCCGACCCATGTTCGAAGACCGCAAGGCGCGCCATATCGGCGATATTTTGAACATCGCGATTGTCGAAAAAACCGCCGCCGTCAAGGCCGGCGCCAGCTCGGGCAACAAGTCCGGTTCCGTCAGCGCCGGCGTGCCCGGCCTGCTGCAGGGGCGCTTCGGCGCCACCGTCGCCGCGACGACCGCCAACAAGTTCGCCGATGGCGACAACCAGAGCGCCAGCAACACGTTCACGGGCAATATCGGCGTGACGGTGACGGAAGTGCTGCCGAACGGTAACCTGATCGTCTCCGGCGAAAAACAGGTGGCGATGAACAAGGGCGTCGAGTTCATCCGTTTTTCCGGCATGATCAATCCCGACACCATCCAGATGGGCAATACCGTCTCGTCCACCGTGGTGGCCGATGCGCGCGTCGAGTACCGCACCAACAGCCAGATCGACCGCGCCGAAATGACGGCGATGGCCTCGCGGTTCTTCCAGTCCTTGTTGCCATTCTGATGGGTGCCGCGATGACATGGAACGCTCCCCTGGCCGCCTGCGCACTCGCGCTGGGCCTGCTGCTGGCGCCGGCGGCGCAGGCCGAACGCCTGAAGGACCTGACCAGCATCGGCGGTGTGCGGCAGAATCAGTTGTCCGGCTACGGCATCGTGGTCGGCCTCGACGGCACCGGTGACCAGACCACCCAGACCCCGTTCACCGTGCAGTCGATCATGGCGATGCTCCAGCAGAAGGGCGTCAACCTGCCCGCCGGCACCAGCCTGCAGCTCAAGAACGTCGCCGCCGTGATGGTGACGGCTTCGCTGCCCGCGTTTGCCCAGCCGGGCCAGACCATCGACATCACCGTGTCGTCGATCGGCAATGCCAAGAGCCTGCGCGGCGGCACCCTGGTGATGACGCCCCTGCAAGGGGCCGACAACCAGGTCTACGCCATGGCCCAGGGCAACGTGCTGGTGGGCGGCGTGGGCGCGGCCGCCGGCGGCGCGCAAGTGCAGGTCAACCACCTCGCCGTGGGCAAGATTTCCGGCGGCGCCACCGTCGAGCGCGCAGTGGCGAACAGCCTGGGCGCTGACAACCAGATCCGCCTGGAACTCAACAGCACCGATTTCCTCACCGCCAGCCGGGTCGTCGAAGCGATCAACAACCATTTCGGACCGGGTATCGCCACCGCGCTGGACGGCCGCGTGATCCGCGTCCGGTCGCCCTCGTCGTCCGACCAGCGGGTGGCCTTCCTGGGCATCCTGGAAGGCCTGGAAGTGAGCCCGGCCACGGCCAATGCCAAGGTCATCATGAACGCCCGCACCGGTTCGGTGGTGATGAACCAGGCCGTGACGCTGGAAGCGTGCGCGATTTCGCATGGCAACCTGTCGATCACCATCACCCCGGACGCCCAGGTCAGCCAGCCCAATCCCGCCTCCAAGGGCCAGACCGTGGTGGTGCAGACGCCCACCATCGAAATCAAGAAGGATCCGGGCAAGGTCTTGCTGGTCAAGGGCGGCGCCTCGCTGGCCGAGGTGGTCAAGGCGATGAACGCGATCGGCGCCTCGCCACAGGATTTGCTGTCGATCTTGCAAGCTCTGAAAGCGGCAGGCTCCCTGCGCGCCGAGCTCGAGATCATTTAAAGGGGGTTCGACCATGGTAGCGGCCACCAACGATCTGTCGTCCCGCCTGGCCTTCGATAGCGCCGGCCTGGGCGGTTTGAAGCAAGCGGCCAAGGCCGGTTCGCCCGACGCCCTGAAGGCGGCGGCGACCCAGTTCGAGGCGATGTTCATCAACATGATGATGAAAAGCATGCGCGACGCCACCCCCCAGGACGGCGCGCTCGACAGCCAGCAGACCAAGACGTTTACCGCCATGCTCGACCAGCAGACCAGCCAGAACCTGGCCAAGCGGGGCATGGGCCTGGCCGATGTGCTGGTGCGACAGTTGAGCTCGCAAGCGGCAAACGCCCAGGCACTGGCGATCGGCGCCGAGCCGGGCGCGGCCACGCAATCGGGCATGCCGGCGCCGCTCAGCGCGGAGGCGATGATGAGTACGCCCGGTGCGCTGGCGGCGCGGGCCAGCGCGAGCGTGCCCTCGGCCTCGTCCGGCCTGTCGTCCGGCATCAGCGCCTCCGGCCGGGTCCAGGCGCCGCACGTGCGCTCGTTCCAGGACAAGGTGGGCGCCGATGCGGAAGCGGCCAGCAAGGCCACCGGCATTCCCGCCAAGTTCATGATCGGCCAGGCGGCGCTGGAGTCGGGCTGGGGCAAGCGCGAGATCAAGAACGCCGATGGCAGCAGCAGCCACAACCTGTTCGGCATCAAGGCCGGCCCCGGCTGGACCGGCAAGGTGGCCACCGCCGTCACCACCGAATACGTCAACGGCGTGCCGCAGACGCGGGTGGAAAAATTCCGCGCCTACGAGTCGTATGCCGACAGTTTCAAGGATTACGCCAATCTGCTGGCGAATAACCCCCGTTACGAAAAAGTGCTCGCCAGCGCCGGCGACGCCACCAAGTTCGCCCAGGGCCTGCAAAAAGCGGGGTATGCCACCGATCCCCTGTATGCTGCAAAATTGGGCAAAATCATTGCAAACTCGCTGGGCTGAGCGGTCACCGTTGACGGCCAACAATGCTTATTATCGAAACGACAAGTCAAGTTTTGCCCGATCATGCCGTTACCAGCTGTATCGCAGGCAAAGGAAAGTAATCAATCATGGCTGGAGATCTTCTCAATATAGGCAAGTCGGGGCTGTTTGCCGCCCAGGCCGGCCTCGCCACGACTGGCCATAACATTGCCAACGCCGGCGTGGCTGGCTACAGCCGCCAGACGGTGATCCAGGGCTCCCTGGGCGGGCAGAACGTCGGCTACGGCTTTGTCGGCAGCGGCACCCAGGTGACCGACATCAAGCGCTTTTCCGATTCTTTCCTGAATGCCCAGGTGCGCAGCGCCCAGGCCACCAGCAGCGCCTTGACGGCGTACGGCAGCCAGGCCAGTCAGATTGACAACATGCTCGCCGACAGCACCAGTGGCCTGTCGCCCGCCTTGCAGGATTTCTTCAAGTCGGTGCAGGATGTCAGCGCCAGCGCCGGCTCGACCGCCTCGCGCCAGGCCTTCCTGTCGAGTGCCGATTCGCTGGCCACGCGGTTCCAGAGCATGAGCACGCAGCTCGACGATATCAAGAGCGGGGTCAACACCCAGATCACGGCCAATGTCGCCTCGATCAATTCCTACGCCGGCCAGATCGCCACCCTGAACTCGCAGATCGGCGCCCTGTCGAGCACCGGCGCCACGCCGAACGACCTGATCGACGCGCGCGACCAGTTGCTGCTCGAATTGAACAAGCACGTCAAGGCCACTTCCGCGCCCGGCAGCAGCAACACCGTCACCGTGACGATCGGTTCCGGCCAGCCGCTGGTGGTGGGCGAGCGCGCGTACCAGCTGGCCGCCGTTCCCAGCCCCGACGATGCCTCGCGCATGGCGGTGGCGTATGTGACGGGCAACCGCACCACGGTGATGGCCGATGCCGCCCTCACCGGTGGCGAGCTGGGCGGCCTGCTCGAGTTCCGCAGTTCGACCCTGGACGGCGCCCAGAACGCCCTGGGCCGGGTGGCCATCACCCTGGCCGCCAGTTTCAACGCCCAGCAGGCGCTGGGCCAGACCGCCAGCGGCAAGCTGGGCGACAAACTGTTCGCCGACGCCACGCCGCTGGTGCTCAGCAACGACAACCCGGTTGCCGATCCGGTGTCGCCGACGGCCGTCGCGGTGACGGTCAGCGACGTCTCCAAGCTCACCACCAGCGACTATTCGGTCGACTACGACAGCGTCAACAGCCGCTTCACGGTGACCCGGCTGTCCGACAAGCAGCGCACCGACCTGCCGGCATATACACAGCCGGGGCCGCAGTCGGTCGACATCGACGGCCTCAGTTTCAGCATCTCCGGCATCCAGGCGCAGGGCGACAGCTTCACGGTGCGCCCGACCGCCAACGGCGCCGCCAACTTCAAGCTGCTCACCCACGACGTGGGCGCCATCGCCGCCGCCGCCCCCGTTATTTCCGGCGCCACCATCGGCAACAAGGGCAGCGTCAAGGTGGGCGAAGCGACCGTCGACAAGACCTTCCTGACCACGGCGGCCAGCTTTGCGCCCTCGACGCTGAGCTACCAGGTCAATACCAACTCACTGAGCGGTTTTGCCGCCGGCCAGGTGGTGACGGTCAAGACGGCGGCCGGTTCGACCGCCTACACGGCCGGCACCAACACCATTCCTTATGTGGACGGCGCCACGTACAGTTTCGATGGCGTGTCGATGAGCATGTCCGGCACCCCGATCGACGGCGACAGCTTCACGGTGGCGCGCACGGCCATCGGCGGCAACGACAACCGCAACATGCTGGCAATGGGCCAGCTGCAATCTAAAACCCTGCTCGACAATGGCTCGGCCACCCTGCAGGGCGCGTTTGCCCAGTTGGTCAGCACGGTGGGCAACAAGACCCGCGAAGTGCAGGTGAGCAATGCTGCCGCCACCACGTCGCTGGCCCAGGCCACCGCGATTCAGCAAAGCGTGTCGGGCGTCAATCTTGACGAAGAAGCCGCCAACCTGCTCAAGTACCAGCAGGCCTACCAGGCGGCAGGCAAGGTCATGCAGATCGCCAGTTCCCTGTTCGACACCTTGCTGTCGCTCGGCCGCTAACCAAGGATTATCATGCGTATCAGCACCAATTCGATGTACGCCGCCTCAAGCACCCAACTGGGCACGCTGCAGACCCAGCTGGCGCGCACGCAAATGCAGTTGTCGACCAACAAGAAGTTGCTGGCGCCGTCGGACGACCCGATCGCCTCGGCGCGCGCGCTCGAAGTGACGCAGTCGCAGTCGATCAACAGCCAGTTCGCCACCAACCGCGCCAACGCCCGCTCGTCGCTGTCGCAGGAAGAGGTGGTGCTGTCGGGCGTGCAATCGCTGATCCAGGACGTTCAGGGCATCGCCGTGGCCGCCGGCGGTGGCACCAATGCCGCCGCCGACCGCACCACCTACGCCAACGAATTGCAGGGTCGGCTGGACGACCTGATTGCGCTGGCCAACAGTTCCGACGGCAATGGCGGTTACGTGTTTTCGGGCTTTCGCTCATCGACCCCGCCGTTCGTCAAGAATGGCGCGGCGGTCGACTACAACGGCGACCAGGGCGAAGTGCAGCTGCAGGTGGCCGGCGCGCGCAAGCTGGCCATCAACGACGCGGGCAGCTCGGTGTTTACCGGCATCGCCACCGCCAACGGCACCTTCGCCACCGCCGCCAATCCCAGCAACACGGGCACCGGCGTGGTCAGTAGCGGCAGCGTGGTCAACCCCAGCGCGCTCACGGGCCGCAACTACAGTCTCGATTTCGCCGTCACCAACACGGGCGCGACCACCTACACCATCACCGACCAGTCGGCCGCGCCGCCTGTCGCCATGGTCAGTGGCGCCAGTTATCTTGCCGGCCAGGCGATCACGGTGGCCGGCCAGCAGTTCGACATCAAGGGCACGCCGGGCGATGGCGACCAGTTCACCGTCAAGCCCAGCGACCGCCAGTCGCTGTTTACCACCGTCAGCAAGCTGATCGACACCCTGCGCGCGCCGGCCACCACCGACAAGGAAAAGGCGACGCTCGACAAGGGCCTGCAGGACGCCATCGGCAACCTGGCGCTGGGCCTGGACAATGTGCTGGCGGTGCGCTCGTCGGTGGGCTCGCGCATGAAAGAGCTCGATTCGCTCGACTCGATCGGCAGCGACATCGATCTGCAATATGCGGCCACCTTGTCGGGCCTGCAGGACCTGGACATCGTCTCGGCCATCTCGATGTTTTCGCAGCAGACCCAGACGCTGCAGGCGGCGCAAAAAACCTTCACGTCCATCTCGGGGCTGTCGCTGTTTAATTACATCAGCTGATCGCGCCAGCGCTGGCGCGCTCACCCGTCCCCCGGTCCAGGCTGGCGGGCGGGTTTTTTCATGGCGGTGCGCCACTTTCACTGTGGTCCCAGGCATCATTAGTAGTTGATATTTCTCAAACGCGCGCAAGAACTTGGGAGGTCGGCACCGGTCCAACGCATATCGATGTTCGCTGGAGTTGGAGGCATCATGGATCCCTGCCTGATCGTCTATTACTCGCGTTCCGGGGTCACGGCCACCGTGGCCCGGGCCATTGCCGAAGTGTGCGGCGCCGAGCTCGAAGCCTTGCGCGCGGTGCAACCCATCACTGGCGTGCCCGGCTATCTGCGCGCCGCGTGGCAAGCCCTGAGCGGGCAACCGGCGCCCATTGCGCCCTTGCGGCACAGTGCCGACGCCTATCCGCTGCTGTTGCTGGGGACACCCGTGTGGGCGGGTCACATGAGTTCACCGATCCGGCAGTACATCCTGCAGCAGCGTCCGTATTTTCGCGACGTGGCGCTGTTTTGCACCATGGGCGGCAGCGGCGGCGCGTCCGTCATGCAGGCCATGGCGGGCCTGTGTCAGCGCGAGCCGCTGGCCACCCTGTGCCTGCGCGAGCAGGACGTGCGGGCCGGCCGCCATGTCGATGCCGTGCGCGACTTCGCCGCCTCGCTGGCGCTGCGCCGCCTGCAGCGTGGCGGCGCCGATGGCCAGGCCGCCGGCCAGCAAGCGCCCCTGCAAACGCCCGCCTCGTCGGCGCCGGGCGGTTCTGCCGTTTCGGGCAGTGCCCCATGAGCACGCCCACGCTCCTGTCGGCCGATGCCGACCTGCACCAACTGCCGCCCCACGAGGCGGCCAGCGGTATGACTGCGCTGGGCCAGGCGCTGTTGCAGGTGCTTGCACAACGGCACAGCGAACGGGAGTTTGCGCCCACCCCGCTGTCAACCGCGCTGCTGGGACAGTTGCTGTGGGCCGCTGGCGGGGTCAACCGCGACGACACGGGCTTGCGCACCAATCCCACGGCCAAGAACTGGCAGGAAATCGATGTTTATGTCGCCCGCGAGGACGGCCTGTTTTTGTACGAGGCCGCTGGCAATGCCTTGCGCAAGTTAAGCAGCGACGACCTGCGCGGGGCCACCGGCTGGCAAGACTTCGTCGCCCAGGCCCCCGTCAACCTGGTTTATGTCGCCGACCTGGCCCGCATGGACCACGCGCCCACAAGGGAGCAAAAATTCTATGCCGCGCTCGATACGGGCTACATCAGCCAGAACGTCTACCTGTTTTGCGCCGCCCAGGGCCTGGCCACCGTGGCGCGTGCCTGGGTCGACCGTCCCGCGCTCGCCGGCGCCATGCACTTGCGCGAAGGGCAGCGGATTATCCTGGCGCAGTCGGTCGGCTATCCCCGCCATCCGAAGCGGAGCGCTGGGCTGCCCCATTAAACATCGGCGCCAGGCATCAGCACTGTCGAGGGATAGTCAGGTAGGTCGTCATCGCCTGTCGCTGCGCGCCCCCAGCACCTTACTCGTAACGCAGGGCATCGATCGGATTCAAATTCGCCGCCTTGGCAGCGGGCATGATGCCAAACACGATGCCGACCATGCTCGAGAAGCCGAAGGCCATCAGCACCGCCCACCACGGCACCACGGCGTCCGGAAAATCGGGAATCATGCGGGAGGCGCCAAAGCCCAGCGCATAGCCCAGCACCAGGCCAATCAGGCCGCCCAGCACGGACAGCAAGGTCGCCTCAAGCAGAAATTGCAGCAAGATATGGTGGCGCTGCGCGCCCAGCGCCTTGCAGATGCCAATTTCGCGCGTGCGTTCGGTGACCGACACGAGCATGATATTCATGATGCCGATGCCACCCACCAGCAACGACACGCCGACAATCCCGCCCAGTACCATGGTCATCATGGCGATGATGGCATTGAAGGTTTCCGTCATTTCCTGGGACGTCTCGACCTTGAAATCATTGGCTTGGCCTGGCTTCAGGCGGTGCGTGTTGCGTAGCAGGGAATTGAGGCGTCCTTGCACGATTTCGAGTTGCTCGATTTCATTGACGGTAAAACTGATATTGATGTCCAGCCTGGAATCATTGCCGGCAATGGCCATGCCGACCGAAAACGGGATCAGGATATAGTCGTCGCGCGACATGCCCAGTGTTTCGCCCCGTTCCTCGCCCACGCCGATAATCTTGAACCATTCGTCGCCCACTTCGATGAACTGGCCGATGGGGCTGCCACTGAGCTTCAGGTTTTCCAGCACTTTGGCGCCGATAAAACACACCCGCCGGCGCGACACATCGTCGCTGCCGCTGATGAAGCGGCCCGTGGCAGGAAAAACCTGGTTGGCCTTTTCATAGGCGCTGGTGACGGCGCGCACCTGGGTGAAGGCGGACTGGCCCGCATGGCGCACCGTGGTGCCAAACTGGCCGAACGGCCCGAACTGGGGCGAAACGTGGCTGATGTCGTCGATATGGGCGATGATGGTTTCATAGTCCTTCAGGCCCAGCACGTTGTGCTTGCCCTGCAGCGCTTCTTCGAACGGGGTATAGGACTTGATCGACAGGCCGTTGGCGCCCATGTCCTTGAACTGGCTGCTGATCGAGGCCGACAGGCCCTGCACCATCGATACCACGGCAATCACGGAGGCGACGCCGATGATGATGCCCAGCGAAGTCAGAAAGCTGCGGAAACTGTGTGCGCGGATGCTCTGCAGGGCCGACCGCAAACTTTCCAGGATGCTAAACACCGGCCCGCTCCCCGTGGCCCTGGCGGGGCGGGTTCTGCACGTCGCTCTGGACGCGGCCGTCGTGCAGGCGTACCGCACGGCGGCAATGGGCGGCGATATCGGCTTCGTGGGTGACCACGATGACGGTCTGGCCTTCCCCGTGCAGGGTGTCGAACAGGGCCATGATGTCGGCCGCGGTGCTCGAATCGAGGTTGCCGGTGGGCTCGTCGGCCAGCAGGATCGATGGTTCGCTGCACAGCGCCCGGGCGATGGCCACGCGCTGGCGCTGGCCGCCCGACAACTGGTTCGGCAAGTGGTCCTGGCGTTTTTCCAGGCCGACCCGCGCCAGTGCCTCGCGCGCGCGGCGCGCCCGTTCGGCCGGGCGCATGCCGCGGTAGATCAGCGGTTGCATGACGTTTTGCAGCGCCGTGGCGCGGGTGAGCAGGTTAAAACTCTGAAAGATGAAGCCGATTTCCAGGTTGCGCGTGTGCGCCAGTTCCGCCTCGCTCATGCCGGCCACGTCGCGCCCGTTGAGAAAATACTGGCCGTGGGTGGGCGTGTCGAGGCAGCCCAGGATATTCATCATGGTCGACTTGCCCGAGCCCGAGGCGCCGATGAAGGCAATATAGTCGTTGCGCATGATGCGCAGGTCGATCCCGTTGAGCGCGCAGATGGTCTCCTCGCCCATCTGGTAGTGCTTGGCGACCCCTTGCAGGCGGATCAGCGCGTCGTCCCCGTTCATGTCTTCGACTTGGCCGCTGCGCCCGCCCCGTCGACGCTGATGCGCTCGCCCTGTTTCAGGCGCCGCAGGGTTTTATACGGGCCCGTGATCACCGGATCGCCCGCCGCCACGCCGCTGAGGATCTGCTGCTGGCTGTCGTCGGACAGGCCCAGCGTCACGATGCGCCGGTCGGCCTTGCCATCCTTGATCACAAACACGTAGTTTTCCGTCTTGACGGCGATCCGGGTCTTCTTGTCGCCCTTTTTGGGCGCCAGTTCGGTGTTCTCGTCGTTGTTCGACAGCACCGCCTGCAGGGGCAGCGACAGCGATTTACCGCTGCTGGCGGTAAAAATCTCGGCCCGGCAGGTCATGCCCGGGCGCAAAATCAAGCCCTTGCTGTCGGCCAGTTTCACCTTGATGTTGTAGTTGCGCGCCAGCGAGGTGTTGCCCTGGCCCTGGGCCGTGGCATTTTGTTTGGGCGAGAGGGGAATGGCCAGTACGGTTCCCTTGATCGCCACCTCGGGATAGGCGGCGGTATGGATGGCCACCTCCTGGCCCACGCCCACCTGGGCGATGTCGGCCTCATCGACGTTCACTTCGGTGATCATGGTGTCCGTGTTGGCAATCGTCAGCAGGCTCGACCCGGCGATGCCCACCTGGCTCGCTACCGCTGTTTCGCCCACCTTGATGTTCAGGGCGGTGATGGTGCCGGCGATGGGCGCGGCGATATTCGTCTTGGCCAGCCGCTCCCTGGCCTGCTTCAGGATGGCATCGACCTGCTCCAGGCGCGAACGGGCATTGCGCAGATCGATGCCGGCCAGTTCGACGGCATACCGGGCGTCGTCGATGGCCGAATCGGCCAGCATCTTCATCTTGTGCAGTTCGACCTTGCGGCGATACTGGTTTTGCTGGTTCGCCAGGTTCAGTTGTTGCTGCTCGATGGCGATGCGCTGTTGCCGCACCGCCGCCTCTTGCTGCGCCACTTCGGCGCGGTAGCTCTGGTCGTCCAGGTGCATCAGCAAATCGCCCCTGGCCACATGCTGGCCTTCCTTGACGAAGATGGTGCTGACCTTGCCGATCACTTCCGGCGACAGCAGCACCTGCTCTTCATAGAGCAGGTGGCCGGAGGCGAGGATCGACGACTTGATGTCGTGGTAAGCGATCGCCTCGACGTCGACGGCCTGGGCGGGATCGCTGCGGGTCACCTTGAGGAGCACCGGCACGCACAGCAGCACCAGCACGCCCGCCCCCACGAGATACTTGCGCTTCATGCTGCCTTGCTCAGTGCAAATGCGAGCCAGGCGCCGTAGATGATCACGTAGGGAATCAGCACCACCTTGAGCGCCACCGCGCGCGCGACCCGGGCCCAGCTCTGGAAGCCGATCACCATCAACACGGCGCTCCAGATGCTGATCACATTCACGCTTTCCAGCAGCGAGGCCATCGGGTCGCCCATCGGCCGGTGGAACAGCAGGGTGTTCAGCGACAGTGGGTTGAGCTCGTAGATGCCCAGTTGGCCACCGGACGAGAGCAGGATCTGGATGGCGCCCAGTGGCAGTGTCAGCAGCGCCGGTACCGAGGCCCAGGCCGCCAGTGCAAAGCCGGCGCCGAAGGTGAATTCCTTGGCGTAGATTTTTCCGATAAACATGAAGTACACACCGACGAGGGCGAACATGACGGGCAGGCCGACCAGCGCCTGCGCCATGCCGGACACCATCAGCACTTGCCGGCTCATCACGGCGCGCGATTTCTCCCGCTGCGCCGCATCCTTGATGCCGGCAAACATTTGATCGAGCAGCCAGTCCACATCGACGATTTTGAAGTACCACAACAACAAGCCAGCCGAGCACAGCATCAGCAACAGCAGGGGCAACCAGGCGGCGCGGCGCTGCCGCAGCGCGGCGAATGCCTTGCCGGGCTCGTAGAACATGGCAATCAGGGCGGCGAAGGGCGAGGTGTTGCCGGTGTTGGCGGAGGTGGACAGTTCCATGATTTCCCGGTAAAGAAATGTGATCGAGACTGCGCTTGGGCAGTGCCCCCAGCGTGGCGTAACAGGCTGGTGAGCATTAGCATAACATGCCGTATTGCACTAAATGACAATCTTTTTATCGGCGCCGCCAGGCGCGGCGCTACTGTGGCAGCGGCGCCGGCGGCCGTGGCGCTGGCGTACGCGCCGTGGCAGTGCGTCCCAGCGAGCGGGTCGCCTCGATGCCCTGGTTGAACCAGTTCTGCAGCGGCATATTGAGGTAGGGCAGGGTGGTGGCGATGATCAGGAAGCCCACGGTGAGGGTGACGGGAAAGCCCACCCCGAACAGGTTCAGTTGGGGCGCCGCCCGCGTCAGGATGCCCAGCGCCACGTTGGTGAGCAACAGCGCGGCGACGATCGGCAGCGACAACTGCAGACCCGTGGTGAAAATTCGCCCACCCCAGCGCGCCAGTTCGAGCGGGGCGCCGGACGACATCGGCGTGGCCGAGATGGGCATGGTGATGAAACTTTCCGCCAGCGCTTCGAGCAGGACCAGGTGGCCGTTCATGGCCAGGAAGGCCATGGTGGCGATCAGGGTCAGCATCTGGCTGACGGCGGACGAGCGGCCGGCCGTGTTGGGGTCGAAAAAACTGGCAAAGCCCAGACCCATGGTCAGGCTGCTGACCTCGCCGGCCATTTCAATGGCGGCAAACACGATGCGCATGGTAAATCCCATCGCCAGGCCGATCAGCATTTCCTGCACCAGGATCAGCATGCCGGGCATCGACATGGGGTCGACGGCGGGGAAGGCGCCGATGGCCGGCGCCATGATGACGGCCAGCAAAACGCCCAGCGACACCTTGACGGACACGGGCACGGCCGTGTTGCCGAACAGGGGCGAGGCGGCGATCAGGCCGAGGATGCGCGAGAGCGGCCACAGCAACGCTGCCAGCCAGGCGTTCAGCTCGACGCTGGTGAGCGTGATCACGGGGAGACGAAGCGGGCGCGCAAGCTAGCCGATCAGGCCGGGAATGCCGTTGAACACCTGGCGCATGTAGTCGAGCATGACGGCCAGCATCCAGGGGCCGGCGACGATCAGGGCGACGAAGATGCCGATCAGTTTCGGGATGAACGACAGGGTTGCTTCGTTGATCTGGGTGGCGGCCTGGAAAATGCTGACGATCAGGCCGATGATCAGGGCCACCAGCAGCATGGGCGCGGCGACCATCAGCGTCACTTCCATGGCGTTGCGGCCCATTGTCATGACGGATTCGGGAGTCATGGCGTCTTTCTGTGGGGGTCTAGTAAAAACTCTGCGACAAGGAGCCCAGCATCAGCTGCCAGCCATCGACCAGCACGAACAGCATCAGCTTGAAGGGCAGCGAGATCACGGCCGGCGACATCATCATCATGCCCATTGACATCAGCACCGAGGCCACCACCATGTCGATGATCAGGAAGGGGATGAAAATCGCAAAGCCGATCTGAAAGGCCGTTTTCAGCTCGCTGGTGACGAAGGCGGGAATGAGTATGCGCAGCGGAATGTCTTCCGGCCCTTGCAGCGCCGGTGAACGCGAAATCTTGACGAACAGGGCCAGGTCCGCCTGGCGCGTCTGCTTGGTCATGAAGCTCTTCAGGGGCTCGACGCCTTTCTGCATCGCTTCCATCATCTGGATCTTGTTCTCTTGCAGGGGCAGGTAGGCATCCGTGTAAATCTTGTCGAAGGTGGGCCCCATCACGAACAGGGTCAGGAACAGGGCCAGTCCCACCATCACCTGGTTTGGCGGCGCCGACTGGGTGCCCAGCGCCTGGCGCAGCAGGGACAGGACGATGATGATGCGGGTAAAGCTGGTCATCATCAGCAGCGCCGCCGGCAGGAAGGTCAGTGCCGTCATCAACAGCAGCGTCTGCACCGGCAAACTGTAGGCGGTGCCGCCGCCTGGCGCGGGACTGCTGGTGAAGGCGGGGATGCCCGGTGCGGCCAGCGCCAGCGCGGGGACGGCCAGGGCGGCCAGGCCAGCGGCCAGCCACAGGTTTTTTTTCGATGCGATTGCCGTAGTTGCCATTACTTTAAGATCCATTGCCTGCGTCGCCATTGCGTCGGTCGAGCGTCTGTTTCAGCCATGCGGCAAAGCTCGGCGCACCTGGCTGGTGGGGATGCAGTGCGGCGCCCGCACCGGCTTGCCCGTCGCCTTGTTTCGGCATGGTTGCCAGTGCGTTGACCCGCCCGGGCGAGGCGCCCACCACGATCCACTGATCGCCCACTTCGACGACGATGATGCGTTCGCGTCCGCCCAGGTTCAGGCCGCCCACCATGCGAATATGGGCGGAGCCGCCCGTCGCCCTGGGGCCGTAGCGCTTCATGGCCCAGGCAAACAGGGCCAGCAGGCCCAGCACCACGCACAGGGCGAAAATGGTTTGCAACAGGCTGCCGGCGGCGGCGCCGGCGAAGGGCTGGACGGCGCCGGTGGCCGGCACTGGACCGGATACCGGCACTGGACCAGATGCCGGCACTGGACCGGATGCCGGGTCAGGCGCCGGCGTGCTCGCCAGGTCGGACGCCGCGCTGGTGGGGACGGTGGCAGTCGCCGGCGCCTGTCGCGCCTGGGCTGCGCCGCCCAGCAAGCAGGCGGCCAGCACGCAGGCGAAGAGGCGAGCGCGGCATGCCATCATTTGTTGAGTTTTCTGATCCGCTCGGAGGGCGTGATGATGTCGGTCAGGCGGATACCGAACTTGTCGTTGACCACCACCACCTCGCCCTGGGCGATCAGGCAGCCATTGACGAGCACATCCATCGGCTCGCCGGCCAGGCCGTCGAGCTCGACCACGGAGCCCTGCGCCAGTTGCAGCAGGTTCTTGATGGCGATCTTGGTGCGGCCCAGTTCCACCGTCAGCTGGACCGGGATATCGAGAATGAAATCGATGTCGTTGGGGGTGTCGCTACGGGTGCCCTTGCTGGAAAAATCCTTGAACACGGCCGCGCTGGCGGCCTGGTTCTGCAAGGCTTCGGCTTCCGCCTTGGCCTGCTCGGCAATCGCCGCGCCCCAGTCGTCGTCCATGCTTTGGTCGTCTTGATTGTCGGACATCGTGTTCTCCTGAGTTTCTGCAATATTGCTGCAACTGTTGCAACTGGTGCTGCTAGCGGCCGCCAGGCTGGCGCGGTCAATGGGGGGATTATTTCAATGATTCGCTGTTGGCCAGCAGCTTTTCGACCTTGAGCGCGTACTGCCCGTTCAACACGCCGTAGGTACAGTCCATCACCGGCACGCCATCGACGGTGGCCTGGATCAGTTCCGGCACGTTCAGGGGAATGATGTCGCCCACTTTCATGTTCAGGATATCGTCGAAGGAAGCGCGCCCGGTGCCCAGCGTGGCCACCATTTCCACCTCGGCCACCTGGATCTGCTGCGTCATCAGGCGGATCCAGCGCTTGTCCACTTCCAGCGCTTCGCCCTGCAGGCTGGAGGTGAGCGCGTCGCGGATCGGTTCGATCATCGAGTACGGCATGCAGAAGTGGATCTGGCCCGACACGGAGCCAAGCTCGACCGTAAACGTCGATGACACCACCACCTCGTTGGGTGTGGCGATGTTGGCAAACTGGGTGTTCATTTCCGAGCGGATGTACTCGAACTCGACGGGGAAGACGGGCTCCCACGATTTCGTGTAGGCCTCGAACACGATATCGAGAATGCGCAAGATGATGCGCTGCTCCGTTTGCGTGAAGTCGCGGCCCTCGACACGGGTGTGAAAGCGGCCATCGCCGCCGAACAGATTGTCCACCAGCAGGAACACCAGGCCCGGATCGAACACCATCAGGGCGGTGCCGCGCAGGGGCTTCATGTGGATCAGGTTCAGATTGGTGGGCACCACCAGGTTGCGGATGAATTCGCTGTATTTCGACACGCGCACCGAGCCGACCGACACTTCCGCGCTGCGGCGCAGGAAGTTGAACAGGCCCACCCGCAGCAGCCGGGCGAAGCGCTCGTTGATGATCTCGAGCGTCGGCATACGGCCGCGCACGATGCGTTCCTGGGTGGCCAGGTTATAGGTGCGGACACCCGAGGTTTCTTCGGGCGCGGCAGCGTCGTCCTGATCGCCGTTGACCCCCTTGAGAAGGGCATCAACTTCTTCCTGTGACAGGAAATTGTCGGCCATGAATCGTGTATCCGGTAAAAACTGCTGCTAACGGTGAAGGCTACTGGATAATGAACGCGGTAAACAACACGTCATCGACTTTTTGATCATCGCCCTTGGGCGTGAACGGCTCCTTGATGGAGGTGACGATTTCCTTGGCCAGTTGCTGCTTGCCCTCGACGGTGGAAATCTCCGAGGCCTTTTTGCCCGACAACAGCAGCAGTATGCGATTGCGCACCTTGGCCATGTTTGCCTTGATCAATTCCGCCTCTTTGGGCCCCTGCACCTGCAAGGTCATGGCAATTTGCAAGTACTGCGGCTCGCCTTCCGGCTGCAGATTGACCGTAAACGATTCGACTTGCAGGTATTCGGGCGGCTCGACCTTTTCCGTCTTGTGCGCCGGTGTAGCATGCTCGGCTTTCGGCTTCATCAGGAACCAGCCGGCGCCACCGCCACCGGCGAGCAGCAACACGGCGGCAATGATGATGATCTTCTTTTTCGATCCGCCTGCCGGCGCAGCGGCTGCCGCAGCTTTTGGGTCAGCTTTCATAGATGCATTTCACTTTCAAGGTACCAACAGCGGCGGGAATAGTTCACGCCGGTATTATGTCATTATCGGGAAAAAATAAGGCGGGCCATGCCTTGAAAAGAGACGTTTAATGCGCGCAACTTCAGTGCCAGTCACGGTTGCACGGCCTGCTTGCTAATTGATTGACAACTTATGTCCGTCGAATCAGCAATGTGGCAGCGCTTCGACGGGGCCGCGCTGCCGCCCGTGCTCAGGCAAAGGTGTCGACCGCGCCGCCGCCGCCCAGGATGCGCCCCGCGCGCGGCGCCACGTCGGCACCGGCCGCACTGGCCTTGCCGTCGCCACCGCCACCGCCACCGAAGCGGGCGCGCGCGCCCTGGCCGCTGGCCTGCTCGCCCTGGCGTTGCTGCGCCGAGCCATCGTTGACGCTGGCATTGCCCAACGACAAGCCGCTTTCGCTCATCATTTCGCGCAGGCGTGGCAGCGCCTGCTCGAGCGCTTCCCGCACTTCCGGCTGGGCCGCCGAGAACGTCACCTGGGCCTGGTCATTGCTCACGCTGAGCACCACCTGCATCGGTCCCATGTCGGGCGGATTGAGCGTCAAGGTGGCGCTGTGCTCCTGGCCCGCGGCCATCCAGATGATTTTCTGCCCCACCTGCTTGTCCCACGCGGGGGTGCCGACGGTGGCGGCCAGGCGGTCGGTCGGC
Organism: Massilia sp. DWR3-1-1; assembly: GCF_049898325.1. Classification (NCBI taxonomy): domain Bacteria; kingdom Pseudomonadati; phylum Pseudomonadota; class Betaproteobacteria; order Burkholderiales; family Oxalobacteraceae; genus Massilia; species Massilia sp. DWR3-1-1. Next base: position 206,531 of record NZ_JAFCXL010000002.1, read on the forward strand.
GCGCCGGCCGCCTGCACCATCGACAGCGAGGCTTGCTGGACCGGCGCCGACAAGGGCGCGCCCGGCGCCGGCTCGCGCGCAGCGAGCGGATCGACGCTGCGCTCGGGAACGCGGGCGCTGACGGCATCGACGCTGGTCTGCAGCGTGCCGGCGAACGACCCCGCCTTGGGGGCGGCATCGAGTCCGGCGGCCGGTGCGGCGACGCCGGCGGGCGCGCCGGCCAGCGCCGCGCGCGCGTCCGCGGCTTTGCCGGGGGGGGCGCCGACGACGGCCGCATCGGCGGCGTTGTCGCCATCGGCCGACGCAGCGGCGCCTGCCCGGGCGCGCTCGAACAACTGCGGCAGTGCCTGGGCCACGTCGGCGGCCTTCGCGGGTGCGGCGGCGTCCGGAGCCGGGGCGGCGGCCGCCAGCACCGGCACCGCGGCCGGCACGGCGACCGGCGTCGCCACGGGTAGCGCACTGGCAGCAGCGGTGGTGTCGGCGGCGGCCAGCGGGTCGGCGCGTTTGGCGTCAGGCCGGCTCGAGGGCTGCGCCGTTGCCGGCTGGTTGAAACTGGCGACGATGGCAATCAGCGCGGCCATCGGACTGGCCGCGCCGAGATCGGCGTCGTCCTCGCTGGCGCTGGCGGAGGCGCCGGGCGCATCGGCCGCCTTGGCGCTGCCGCCGGCGGGCGCCGTGGTGGCGGTGGCGGCGGCATCCGCCGCGGTCAATGGATCGGCCGCGCGGTCTGCATCGGCCGCGCTGGCAGCATTCGCCGCCGTGGCCGTGGTCGACGCCGACGTTGACGGCGCGCTGCGCACGGGCGCGACGGGCGCCGGACTGGCCGCCGGCGCGGCCGGCACTGCCGCCGCGCTGTTGCTCGTCTTGACGGGGGTGCTGGAAGAGGGCGGCTGGGCCGCCGCCTGCTGCTGGCGCTGCTGCAACTGGCGCGACAGCGCCTGGGCGAACTGGGTGCCGTCGGCGGCCGCAGCGCCGGACTGGCGCTGCGGGATGCCGCCGTTGCTGGTGGTCGGGGGGGCGGCAAGCGTGGTGAGTGTCGAATTTTGCATGATCTGTCAGTCGTCGGTAAGAACCTGGGTCTAAGTGCCTATCCCAGTAGATTGGAGTCGCTGCTGCCGCGCCTGGCAAGCGGGGGCGGCGTTGCTCGTCGTTGCATGGCTAGCCATGCCGCCTCCTCGCGCCTGGCCCGCGCTTGCCAGTCATCGCCATCCGCTTCCTCCCCTCTACTGAGATAGGCACTAAGTGCAGCGCCAGTCATCTTTTATAGTAGGCCTGGCGGGCCGCGTGTTCGTCCATCTGCTTCTGGTCGCGCTTGTTCTCGACACGCAGCGTTTCGGCCGCGGCCCGCTCGCTCAGGGTGCGGTAGGACAGGCGTTTGCGCTCGCACACCTGCCACGTCGTTTTTGCCATCACGCTCTTCGCTTGCGCCTGCTTGACCACCTCGTGCTGGCCGTTGATGGCGTTGTCCAGCTTGCCCATGAACGCGACAAAATTGTGGTACGCCAGCGGGGTGATGCCGTTCATTTGCGCCGCTTCGAGTTTGCTGGCGTAGTCGTCGCGGTAGCCGTGCAACATCGTCAACTTCTGCTGCGCCTCGTCGACCGCCGCCAGTTCGGCGCCCAGCTTCTTGGCGGCGGCGTCGGTGTCACGCTGGGCCAGGCCGATCAGGGTTGTCAGTGCGGAGAGATTGGCCATGTTGCACAGTATAGAGCGGCGTCCTTACAGCCGATCAGCCGAACAGAGTGGTAAGTTGGCCCAAGCTCTGCAACATGTCTTCCTTGTCGTGGATCTCCTGGCACAGGAAGGTCTCGATCTTGTCGTGCAGGGCGATCGCCTGGTCGAGCACGGGATCGCTGCCGGACACGTAGGCGCCCACGCTGATCAGGTCGCGCGAGCGTTCGTAGCGCGAATACAGTTGCTTGAGTTTGCGCGCCGCCTGCTGGTGGGCGGTCGAGGTGATGCCATGCATGGCGCGGCTGATCGACTGTTCGATGTCGATGGCGGGATAGTGGCCCGCTTCGGCCAGGTGGCGGTCGAGCACGATGTGGCCGTCCAGGATACCGCGGGCGGCGTCGGCGATCGGGTCCTGCTGGTCGTCGCCCTCGGAGAGCACGGTATAAAAGGCGGTGATCGAGCCGCCGCCCTCGATGCCATTGCCGGCCCGTTCGACCAGCACCGGCAGCTTGGCGAATACGGACGGTGGATAGCCCTTGGTGGCGGGCGGCTCGCCGATCGCCAGCGCGATCTCGCGCTGCGCCATGGCGTAGCGGGTCAGCGAATCCATGATCAACAGCACGCTCTTGCCCTGGTCGCGGAAATGCTCGGCGATGGCCGTCGCATACGCCGCGCCCTGCAAGCGCATCAGCGGCGGGCTGTCGGCGGGCGCGGCCACCACGGCCGACCGGGCGCGCCCCTCCGGTCCCAGGATCTGTTCGATGAATTCCTTCACCTCGCGGCCCCGCTCGCCGATCAGGCCGACGACGATGACGTCGGCGGTGGTGTAGCGGGCGATCATCCCCAGCAGCACCGATTTGCCCACGCCGGTGCCGGCGAACAGGCCCAGGCGCTGGCCCCGGCCCACCGTCAGCATGGCGTTGATCGCCCGTACGCCGACGTCGAGGGTGTCGGTGATGGGCGCGCGGTCGAGCGGGTTGACGGGGCGCGCGTTGATCGGCGCCATTTCATCGGTGCCCAGCGGCCCCAGGCCGTCGAGCGGGCGGCCGGCGCCGTCGACCACGCGGCCCAGCAGCTTGATGCCAACCGGCAGATGGCGCGCGCGGTCGCTGGGCCGCCGGCGTGGATGGAGCACGCTGCCCGGGCGGGGAATCGAGGGCTCGACGGGGAACACGCGCGCGCCCGGTACCACGCCTTCGACGTCCGATTGCGGCATCAGGAACAGGCGCTCGCCGTCGAAGCCCACCACTTCGGCTTCGATGCGCACGCCCGAGGGCATCGGGATGGTGCAGGCGCTGCCCACCGCCAGGCGCAGGCCCACGCACTCCATCACCAGTCCGGCGACGCGGGTGACGCGGCCCGACACCTGCATCGGCTCGACGAAGCCGACCAGCGAATCGCAGTCGCGCAGGAAGGTTTTCCAGCGCGCCGTGTGGCCGTCGATGTCGGGCAAGCCGGTGGCGTAGGTGGCGTCCATGCCGCCGCGGGCGGGCACTTTGGACGCGCTCGTCATGCCAGCCAGTCGATGTCTTTGCCCAGCGCGCTCGAGAGCCGCTCCCAGCGCGCGCCGACGGTGGCGTCGATCTGGTTGGTGGCGGTGTCGATGCGGCAGCCGCCGCGCAGCATGGTCGGATCGCGCGACAGGCGCCAGCCGCCCTTGTCGAGTTCCTCGCCCAGGCTGTCCTTGACCAGGTCGGCGTCGAGCGGATGCAAAATGAGCAGGGCCGGCTGCTGTACCACCGGCAGGTAGTCAATCGCCTGGCGCACCACGCCCAGCACCAGTTCCGGCTTGATCTCGAGCGCGCTTCTGAGCATGGTCTTGGCCAGGTGCAGGGCAAGTTCGAGCATGTCGGCGGCGATGGTCTCGTCGGCGGCGGCCAGCGCACCGGAAAATTCGTGGGCGATCGATTGCAGGTGTTCGAGTTCGACCGCCGCCTCGGCGCGCCCCAGCGCCAGGCCGTCGGCGTAACCGGCGGCGTAACCGGCATCGTGGCCCGCCTGCTCGCCCAGCAGGCGCGCGTCTTCGCTGATCTGCGCCAGTTCTTCTTCGGTCGGCCCCATGTTGACGGGCTCCGGCGGCGGCGGCGGCGTGCGCGCGGCCAGCGTGCTGGCGCGGTTGTCGCCGAACGAGTTCATCTCCCAGCGCTGGTAGGCCGTCTGCTGCTCCTTGGGGGTGCCGGGTTTGGGAAAATCAGACAAACGAATCCTCGCCTTTTCCGCCCAACACGATCTGGCCCTCGTCGGCCAGGCGGCGGACGATCTGCAGGATCTGCTTCTGCTGCGCTTCGACTTCGGACAGGCGCACCGGGCCCTTTGATTCGAGGTCTTCGCGCATCATCTCGCCGGCGCGCTGGGACATGTTCTTGAAAATTTTCTCGCGCAGGTCCTGCGAGGCGCCCTTGAGCGCAATGATCAGCATTTCCGACTGCACTTCGCGCAGCAGCAACTGGATGCCGCGGTCGTCGATGTCGATCACGTTATCGAACACGAACATCTCGTCCATGATCTTCTGCGCCATGTCGTTGTCGTAGTTCTTGATGTTGTCCATCACCGAACCTTCCTGCTCGCCGCTCATGAAGTTGAGGATCTCGGCGGCGGCGCGCACCCCGCCCAGCGACGACTTCTTGATGTTCTCGTTGCCCGACAAGAGCTTGGTGAGCACGTCATTGAGTTCGCGCAGCGCCGCCGGCTGCACGCCGTCGAGGGTGGCGATGCGCAGCACGACGTCGTTGCGCAGGCGGTCGGTGAAGTGGGCCAGGATCTCGCAGGCCTGGTCGCGCTCGAGGTGGACCAGGATGGTGGCGATGATCTGCGGGTGTTCGTTGCGGATCAGTTCCGACACCGAGGAGGCGTCCATCCACTTCAGGCTTTCGATGCCCGAGGCGTCCTTGCCGCCCAGGATGCGCGAGAGCAGCACCGAGGCCTTGTCGTCGCCCAGCGCCTTGGTGAGCACCTGGCGGATGTACTCGTCCGAATCGAGGCCGACCGTCGAATTGAGCGCCGTCTGTTCGACGAAGGACTCGAGCACCGTCACCACCTGCTCGTGCTGCACGCTTTTCATGGTGGCCATGGCCGCGCCCAGCTTCAACACTTCGCGCGGACCGAGGAACTTCATCACTTCGGCCGCCTCCGCTTCGCCGATGGCCAGCATCAAAATGGCCGCCTTCTGGATACCGTTATCATTCATTTGCGCCTACCCATGCTTTGACGACGTTGGCGACCACGCGGGGGTCTTCCACCGCCAGCTTCTTCGCCAACGCCAGATTTTCGCGGTAGCCGTTCTGGACCTGCACCGCCTCTGCCGCTTCCTGTTCTTCGCGCACCTCTTCGCTGGCGAGTTCTTCTTCGGTCTTTTCCTCTTCCGCCACGGGGGGCGGCACCGGGTCGGCGGTGAGGGCGTCGAGCTTGCGCATCAGGGGGCGCAGCAGCGGCCCCAGGAAGCGGAACCACAGGAACAGCATCACGCCGGCGGCCAGCAGGAACTTGCCCACTTCCTTGGCCATCTCGATGTTGGCGCTGTCCTTCCACCACGGCGTGACGGGCTGCGGCTCTTCCGGCTTGTCGACGCCGTCGAACGGCGCGTTGGTGACGTTCATGGTGTCGCCGCGCTCCTTGTTGAAGCCCATCGCTTCGCGCACCAGGTCGTTGATCTGCGCCACTTCGGCCGCCGTCAGGGGTTTGATGGTGACCTTGCCCGTCTTGGCGTCGACCAGGCGGCGGTAGTTGACCACCACCCCGACCGACAGGCGCTTGATGCCGCCCATCGGTTTTTGTTCATAGCGCACCGTCTTGTCGACTTCAAAGTTGGTGGTGCTGTCCTTGCGCGTGGGACCTGCCGCCGGCGCCGCGCCGGGCGCGCCGGGCGCGGCCGTGATGGGGGCGGTGGCCGCGCCGGGCGGCTGGTTCGACAGCGCACCGGGCACGCCGCCCGCATTGGCGCCGGCGCCCGCGCCCGCCTCCGACGACTGCTGGCTGCGGATCGCCTGCGGCTCCGGCGGCGAATTCGGCTTGAAGCTCTCGGCGGCGGTGTCGGTCTGGGCGAAGTCGATATCGGCGGTCGCTTCGGCGCGCACATTGCCCTTGCCGACCAGCGGCTCGATCAGCGACTGCACCTGGTTGACGATACTCTGCTGGAGCTGGGTGACGTATTTGAGCTGGTTCGGGTCGAGGGCCTTGGCGCCGGCCGGCTTGTTCGAGGTGTCTGACAGCAGGTTGCCGGCCTGGTCGACGACGGTGACGTTGGCCGGCGGCAGTTCCGGCACGCTCGAGGCGACCAGGTGGACGATGGCGCTGACCTGGGCGGCGTCGATGGTACGGCCCGTTTGCAGGTTCAGCAGCACCGACGCGGTGGGCTTTTGCTGGTCGCGCACGAACACCTGCGGCTTGGGCAGCGCCAGGTGGACGCGGGCGGCGCTCACGGCCGCCAGCGACTGGATCGAGCGCGCCAGTTCGCCCTCGAGCGAGCGCTGGTAATTGACTTGTTCGAGAAATTGCGAGACGCCCAGCTTCTGGTTTTCCATCAGCTCGAAGCCGACGTTGCCCCCCTTGGGCAGGCCTTGCGCGGCCAGTTTCAGGCGCACGTCATGGACCTGGTTGGCGGGCACCAGGATCGCGCTGCCGCCTTCGGAAAACTTGTACTTGACCGCCATCTGGTCGAGCGAGGCGGTGATGGCGCCGCCGTCCTTGTCGCTGTAGTTGGCGAACAGGACCCGGTATTCCGGCTGCTGGCTCCACATCCACACGGCCACCATGACCGCCACCACGACGGCGGCAGCGACACCGATGGCGATATTGCGGCCGAACGGGGTCTGCAGGAACGATGGCCGTTCGGTGGTGAGATCCAGAGTGTCCGCTGCTGCTGCCATGGTCATTGCATTCCGCGGGTTCGCGCCAGAGGTGTGCGCGGCGCCCAAAGGGGTGAAGGATTCCCACGCCAGGGTGACGAGAGTGGGGCTTGACCGACATTATGGTTGCCCCAACGAAAAATCAATCGCTCAAACAGAGCGTGGTTTGGCGTCCTGCTCGTCAGAAATTGCCGCACTGGCACTGCTATTGTGTAAGCCTGAGTCAGCTTGTACACATTGTACTCTCGTGACGTCTAGCAACAAAGGAGCATGCAAGATGAGCATAGGCGCCCTCGGCGGCATCGACAGCGGCCGCATCCAGGCAATGATGGAGCAACTCAAGGCAGCGGCCACCCGGCCGGCCGCCGGACCGGTCGCGCCTGCCGGGGTGGCGGAGGCGGGCGGCGCCACCAAGGTCAGCTTTTCGGATGCCTTGAAATCCTCGCTCGAGTCGGTCAATGCCAGCCGGGTCAAGGCCGAGGAACTCGGCCACGCGTTTGCCGCCGGCGACGACAAGGTGAACTTGTCGGACGTGATGATCTCGATGCAGAAGGCGAGTATCAATATGCAGGCGACGGTGCAGGTGAGAAACAAGATGGTGGCGGCGTATCACGAAATCATGAATATGCAGGTGTAAGGGGCGCTCGGGCTGTTCAACTGGCCACCTGGCCCTCCAGCGCCCGCTGCTGCAACAACTGGCGGATCTCCGGCACGCACGAGCCGCAGTTGCCGCCCGCCTTGACGCAGGCCGTCACCGCCGCCACCGTCGTCAGCTGTTCGTGCTCGATCGCCGCGCAAATGGTGTTGCGGCCCACGCCGAAGCACGAACACACGGTGGGCCCCGCGTCGACGCCCGGCGTCAAGGCCTGGCCGCTGAGCAGCCCGGCGCGCTCGGGCGGCGACAGTTCGCCCTGGCCGAACAGGCCCGCCAGCCAGGCGCGCGCGGGCAGGTCCGGGCGCGGCGAGATGAACACGCACTGGGCGATCCTGCCGTCGATCAGATGCACGCCCCGGTAGATGCCGCCGGCGCGGTCGGCGTAGTCGATCCAGTCGGCGTCGGCGCCGTCCACGCCCAGCAACTGGCGGGCCCACGCCGCATGGTCGGCAATCGTGCCCCGTCCGGCCAGCTCGAAACGCGCAAACCCATCGCCGCGTATCCTGGTCCAGTGCGCCGCCAGCGCCAGGTCGATGTCCGTGCGACTCAACACGAAGCCATGCCACGACACGCCGAAGGGCTCGACCCTGACGGGCGTGTGCTTGAATTCAGGCTCGCCCGAGACGGGATCGACGGCGGGATTGCACACCGTGCCCACGCGGGCGTCCGAGGCGGTCTGGCCGTTCCAGTGGATGGGGATGAAGATGTCGCCGCGGGCAATGCCGCCGCCGTGCTGCACGCGCGCCACCATCGCGCCCCAGCGGCTCGACACGCGCGCCAGTTCGCCCGCGCGCACCCCCGCCAGCAAGGCGTCTTGCGGGTGCATGTCGATGAACGATTCGGCCGTGTGGCCGGCCAGCCGCGCCGCCTTGCCGGTGCGCGTCATGGTGTGCCACTGGTCGCGCACGCGCCCCGTGTTCAGGGCCAGCGGATAGTCGTCGTCGACGGCGTTGGCGGGGCCACGCGGCACCGTGGCGATGAACCTGGCGCGGCCGCCGGGGTGGGCGAACACGCCGTCGCCGAACAGGCGCGCCTGTCCCGCCGGCCACTGCGCCGGTAACAGCGCGTCGTACTGCGCGGCGTCGAGCTGGTCGACCCCGCGCAAATTGAACAGGCGCGCCGTTGCGCCCTCGTTGGCGACCACCGACAGGCGCGCATGTTCCTGAAAAATCGCCGCGGGAGCGTCGAAATCGAAGCCGTCGTAGCCCATGCGCTGGGCCACCTGGCACAGCACCTGCCAGTCGGCGCGCGCTTCGCCCGGCGGCGCCAGGAAGGCACGCTGACGCGAGATGGTGCGCTCCGAATTGGTGACGGTGCCGTCCTTCTCGCCCCAGCCCAGCGCCGGCAGCAGCACATCGGCAAAGGCATTGGTGTCGGTGCCGGCGACGATGTCCGATACCACCACCAGCTCGCATCGCTCCATGGCGCGCTGCACCTGGTTGGCGTCGGGCAGGCTGACGAGCGGATTGGTGGCGATGATCCACACGGCCTTGACCTTGCCCGCCTCGATGTCGCGAAACAGGTCGACCGCCTTCAGGCCCGGTTTGTCGGCGATCGCCGGCGACCCCCAGAAACCCTGCACGATGGCGCGGTGGGCGGGGTTGTCGAGCTCCATGTGGGCCGCCAGCATGTTGGCCAGCCCGCCCACTTCGCGCCCGCCCATTGCATTGGGCTGGCCGGTGAGGGAAAACGGCCCCATGCCGGGCTTGCCGATGCGGCCCGTGAGCAGGTGGCAGTTGATGATGGCGTTGACCTTGTCGGTGCCGGACGAGGACTGGTTGACGCCCTGCGAATAGGCGGTGACGGTGTTGGCGGTGGCGGCAAACCAACGATAAAAAGTCAGCACCTTGTCGACGTCGATGCGGCAGGCGCGCGCCACGCTGTGCGGGTCGCACGGCCGGGCCGCGTCGAGCGCGCCGTGCAGGCCGTCGGTATGCGCCTCGACATACGCGCTGTCGGCGGCGCCCTCGGCGGCCAGGTAGGCCAGCAGGCCGTTGAACAGCCACACATCGGTGCCCGGCTTGATGGCCAGGTGCAGATCGGCCCCTTCGCAACTGGCGGTGCGGCGCGGATCGATCACCACCAGCTTGAAGTCGGGTCGCGCCTCCTTGATGCGGGCGATGCGCTGGAACAGGACCGGGTGGCACCAGGCGGCGTTCGAGCCGGCCAGCACCACCATGTCGGCCAGCTCCAGGTCGGCGTAGCAGCCGGGCACGATGTCCTCGCCGAAGGCGCGCTTGTGGCCGGCCACGCTCGAGGACATGCACAGGCGCGAATTGGTGTCGATGTTGGCGCTGCCGATATAACCCTTCATGAGCTTGTTGGCGACGTAATAATCCTCCGTCAGCAGCTGGCCGGAGACGTACAGGGCCACCGCGTCGGGGCCGTGCTGGTCGATAATCCGGCGAAAGCCGTCCGCCACCCGCGCCAGCGCGTCGTCCCAGCCGACCCGGCGCAGCACGCCGTCTTCGCGCACCATCGGCTGCAGCAGGCGGCCAGCGAGGTCCACCGTCTCGCCCAGCGCCGCGCCCTTTACGCACAGGCGGCCGCGGTTGGCGCTGTGGCCTTCATCGCCGGCGACGGCAACCGTGCCGTCCGGCGCCGGCGTGGCCTTGACGCCGCAGCCGACCCCGCAGTAGGGACAGGTGGTGTGGATGGCGCGGGGGAGCGGGGTGGGATGCATGGCGGGCCTCCTCAGGCTGCGTTCTTGCAGAGCGCCTCACCGAACAGCAGGTGCTGGCGGATCGCGGCGATGCTGCTGCGGTTCTGGATCAAATCAAAATACCACGGGCCATCGGCGACGTCGCCGTACAGCACCGCGCCGGTGAGGCGGTCGCCCTCGAGCACCAGGCGCTTGTAGATGCCGCGGCGCGGGTCGCGCAGCACCAGGTCCTCGCTGGCGGCGCCGCCAATGAAATCGCCCACCGAGTACAGGTCGATGCCCGTCACTTTCAGCTTGGTCGGCGTGGCCGTCTGCACGTAGCGGCGGTGGCCGTGACCGGCCAGGTGGGCGCCGGCGACCCTGGCCTGCTCCCACAGGGGCGCCACCAGGCCGAAGGTGGCGCTGCGGTGCTGCACGCATTCGCCGACGGCGTAGATGCGTGGATCGTACGTTTGCAAGGTATCGTCGACGACGATGGCGCGCTCGCAATGGATGCCGGCGCCCCTGGCCAGGGCGATGTTCGGGCGCACCCCGGCCGTCATCACCACCAGGTCGGCCGGCAGCGCGGCGCCGTCGCGCAAGCAGACGGCGCGCACCGCGTCCTGGCCGATGATCGCCGTGGTCTGGGCATCCATGCGAAAGACTATGCCGCGCTGTTCTAATGCCTGTTGCAACAGGCGCGCGGCCGGCTTGTCGAGCTGCTGGTTCATCAGGGCGTCGCTGGCGTGGACCACGGTGACGTGCATGCCGCGCCGGTGCAGGCCGTTGGCCGCTTCCAGGCCCAGCAGGCCGCCGCCAATGACCACCGCGTGGCCGCCCCGTGCGCTGGCGGCGAGCATGGCGTCGACGTCGCCGATGTCGCGAAAGCCGATCACGCCGGCCAGCGTGTGGCCGGGCACGGGAATGATGAAGGGGGTCGAGCCGGTGGCCAGCAGCAGGCGGTCGTACCAGACTTCGCGGCCCGCTTGCGAGCGCACCAGGCGGCGCTTGCGGTCGATGTGCACGACCGGGTCGCCCGTGTATAAAGTGATACGGTTTTGCTCGTACCAGCTCCTGGTATGTATCACGATCTCGCTGCGATCCTGCTCGCCCGCCAGCACGGGCGAGAGCAGGATGCGGTTGTAATTGGTGTGCGGCTCGGCGCCGAACACGGTGATGTCGTACAGTTCGGGCGCCAGTTTGAGCAGCTCTTCGACGGTGCGCATGCCGGCCATGCCGTTGCCGACCACCACCAGCGCCTGGCGCGGCGGCGCTGCCAGGCTCACTGGCCGACCCACACGATGCCGTCGATCACGCGGGCGCGCCACGCCGGCACCGAGTGCTGGGGCGCTTCCAGGCAGTGCCCCGTGCGCAGGTCGAAATGCTGCTTGTAGATGGGCGAGGCGACCACCAGGCGCTCGCCCAGGTTGCCGACCAGGCCGCGCGAGAGCACGGCGGCGTTCGAATTGGCGTCGTAGTTGCCGATGGCGTAGACGGCGTCGTCGCCGGCGACGCGAAACACCGCCACCTGCTGGCCGTCGACCAGCGCGCACACGCCGCTGTCGGGCAGGATGTCGTCGAGGGCGCAGACGGCGGTGAGCGGGGCGGGGGGAAGGTCGCGCTGCATGGGGTTTCCTTGAAGGGTCATCAGGGGTCAGGCCGAAGTGGCGATGGGGATCACGGTGCGCTGCTTTTCTTCGAAGCTGGCCGGGCGGATCTGGCCCCGCTCCGACAGGAACACGATGTTGGCGTCGGGCGTGTCGCTGTTGACGAAGTGGCGGAAGCGCTTGCGCGTTTCCGGGTCGTCGATGGCCGCTTTCCACTCGCAGGCGTAGGTGTCGACGACGCGCTGCATGTCCGCTTCGAGCTCGGCGCCCAGCCCCAGGCTGTCGTCGATCACCACCTGCTTGAGGTAGGCCAGGCCGCCTTCGAGGTTGTCGCGCCAGACGCTGGTGCGCTGCAGGCGGTCGGCGGTGCGCACGTAGAACATCAGCAGGCGGTCGACGTAGCGCACCACGGCCGCTTCGTCGAGATCCACGGCGAACAGTTCGGCGTGGCGCGGCTTCATGCCGCCATTGCCGCACACGTACAGGTTCCAGCCTTTTTCGGTGGCGATCAGGCCGATGTCCTTGCCCTGCGCCTCGGCGCATTCGCGGGTGCAGCCGGAGACGCCGAACTTGATTTTATGGGGCGCCCGCAAGCCCTTGTAGCGGTTCTCGAGCGCGATGCCGAAACCCATGCTGTCGCCCACGCCGAAGCGGCACCAGGTCGAGCCGACGCAGGATTTGACGGTGCGCAGCGACTTGCCGTACGCGTGGCCGGACTCGAAGCCGGCGTCGATCAGCTCCTGCCAGATCAGCGGCAACTGGTCGACGCGGGCGCCGAACAGGTCGACCCGGGCGCCGCCCGTGATTTTCGTGTAGAGGCCGAATTTTTTGGCGACCATGCCGACCGCGATCAGGCCGTCGGCCGTCACTTCGCCGCCCGGCATGCGCGGCACCACCGAATAGCTGCCGTCCTTCTGGATATTGCCCAGGTAGTAGTCGTTGGTGTCCTGCAGCGCCGCGTGCACGGGCGTGAGCACGAAGTCGTTGTAGGTCGAGGCGAAGATGCTGGCCGCGGCCGGCTTGCAGATATCGCAGCCGCGGCCATTGCCGTGGCGCGCCAGCAGGGCGGGGAAGGTGCGGATGTTGCCGATGCGTACCAGGTGCAGCAGCTCCTGGCGCGAATAGTGGAAATGCTCGCACAGGTGGTTGTTGACGGCCAGGCCCTGCTTTTTCATCTCCGCCTTCATCACCTGGGTGACCAGCGCCACGCAGCCGCCGCAGCTGGTGCCGGCGCCGGTGCAGCTTTTGAGGGCGCCGATGGTGACCGCGCCATCGCGCACGGCGGCGCAGACGGCGCCCTTGGAGACGTCGTTGCACGAGCACAGCTGGGCCGTGTCGGGCAGGGCGTCGACGCCGATGGCGGGGCGGGCGGCGCCATCGGCGACGGGCAGGATCAGGAACTCGGGCGAGGCCGGCAGTTCGATTTGATTCAACATCATCTGCAGCAGGGTGCCGTATTCGGTGGCGTCGCCCACCAGCACGGCGCCCAGCAGGTACTTGCCGCAGCCGGAGACGACGATCTTCTTGTAGACCTGCCTGCGCTCGTCGGTGAACTGGTAGCTGCGTGCGCCGGCGCTGGTGGCGTGCGGGTCGCCGATGCTGGCCACGTCCACGCCCATCAGCTTGAGCTTGGTGCTCATGTCGGCGCCGGCAAAGCTGCCAGCCTGGCCCGTGAGGTGGCGCGCGGCCGTGCGCGCCATGTCGTAGCCGGGCGCCACCAGACCGAACAGCTGGTCGTTCCAGGCCGCGCATTCGCCGATGGCATAGATGTCGGCATCGGACGTCAGGCAGTGATCGTCGATGGCGACGCCGCCGCGCGCGCCGATGGTCAGGCCGAGCGCGCGCGCCAGTTCGTCGCGCGGGCGGATGCCGGCCGAGAAGACGATCATGTCGGCATCGAGGTAGCTGCCGTCGGCAAAGCGCATGCGGTGGGTGCCGTCCTCGCCATCGACGATCTCGAGCGTGTTCTTTTGGGTGTGCACCGTCACGCCCAGTTCCTCGATGCGCCGGCGCAGCACGCGCGCGCCGCTGTCGTCGATCTGCACCGCCATCAGGCGCGGGGCGAATTCGACGACGTGGGTGGCCAGGCCCAGGTCGACCAGGGCCTTGGCGCATTCGAGTCCCAGCAGGCCGCCGCCTATCACCACCCCGCTGCGCGAACGGGCGCCGCATTCGCGCATCGCTTCGAGGTCTTCGATGGTGCGGTAGACAAAGCAGTCCTTGCGCTCTTTTCCGGGCAGCGGCGGCACGAAGGGATACGAGCCGGTGGCCAGCACCAGCTTGTCATAGCCGAGCACCGCGCCGGAAGCGACCGTGACGGTCTTGTTGACCCGGTCGATGGCGACGGCGCGCGTGTTCAGCTGCAGCAGCACATTGCCCTGCTCAAAAAAGCCGGGCGCCACCAGCGACAGTTCGTCGGCGGTTTTGCCGGCAAAAAATTCCGACAGGTGCACCCGGTCGTAGGCGGCGCGCGGCTCTTCGCACAGCACCGTCACGTCCAGCTGCGGGTGCGAGGCCAGCGCGAGCGACTCGAGAAATTTATGGCCCACCATGCCGTGGCCGATGACGATGATTTTCATGCTGCTTCCTTCAGGCCGCGGCGGCCAGTTGCGTGGTGTGGCTGGCGCCAAAGCGGGCGGCCAGTGCGCACAGGGCGGAGATGATGACCAGACCCGACAGAATTGACAGGGTCTGGCCGATGCTGCCGGTGCCTTTCATCAGAAAGCCCGCCAGCACCGCGCCCACGTTGCCGCCGGCGCCGATGATGCCGGCCACGCCGCCCAGCGCGCGGCTGTCGATGAAGGGCACCAGCGCGTAGGTGGCGCCGCAGGCCATGTGGGTGAACAGGCCGAACACCAGCATGGCGACGATGGCGATGGCGGCGCTGCCGGCGTTGGCGAACCACAGCAGGCCGATGCCTTCGCCGATCATCATCACGAACAGCACGGTGACGCGGGAATTGAGGCTGCCGCGGGCGGCGCTTTTGTCGGACAGGTAACCGCCCAGCGCGCGCGCGAACAGCGCCAGCAGGCCGAAGCTGCCGGCGGCCATGCCGGCCGCGCCGATCGACAGGCCAAAGTGGTCGACGTAGTACACGGCGGCGATGTTATGAATGAAAATCTCGATGCCGAAGCAGGCGCCGTAGGTGACGAACAGCAGCCACACGCGGTGGTTGGCGGCGGCCGCCTTGAAACTGGCCCAGCCGCCCTTCTTGTTGCCCTCGATGGCGATGCCGGCGCGGCGCAGATCGGCGTAGTTCCCTTGCGGGCAGTCCTGGGTGAACTTGTAGTAGAGCACGGCCATGATCAGCATCATCACGCCCGGCACCATCAGCGCCAGGCGCCAGCCCAGCGTGGCGCTGGCGCCGGCCATGACGATGGCCGTCATCAGCAGCGGCATCACCGCCTGGGCGGCGCCGCCTCCGGCATTGCCCCAGCCGGCGGCGGCCGCGTTGGCGGTGCCGACGACCTTGGGGGCGAACATCACCGAGGTGTGGTACTGGGTGATGACGAAGCTGGCGCCGACGGCGCCGATGCCGAGGCGGAAAATCAGGAAGCTCTCGTAGCTTTGCGCCAGCGCCACGCCCAGCACGGGAATGGCGCCCACGGCCAGCAGGGCGGTGTAGGTCAGGCGCGGTCCGTAGCGGTCGCACATGGGGCCCACCAGCAGGCGCACCAGGATGGTGATGGCGACGGCGGCGATATTGATGTTGGCGATCTGCGCCAGCGACAGGTGAAACTCGCCCTTGATCACGGGCATCAGCGGGGCGCAGGCGAACCAGGCGAAAAAGCAGACGAAGAAAGCCATCCAGGTCAGGTGGAAGGCGCGCATCGGCGGCGTGGCAAAGGAGAACAGCTTGATGGTGGTGGCTTTGTTGGCCATGATCGGTCCCGGTTGGTCGAATAAAACAGCGTGAAAAAAAAGGCGTCCGCGCAACCGGGTGAGGATCACCTGGTTGGGCGGACGCCGTTGTCCGTGCTTGTCCTTCGTTGGACGGGTGCTGCGCATTGCGATGTTCGGGTGGATCGCCGTTGACCCACGGGAGGGATAATGCAGGAAACGTGCCAGATGGGCTTGCCCGGGGCGGTCGCTGGCGGCGCCTCAAAGCGGTGCGTGCGCGCCCGAAAAAGAGGCGTTGCCCCGTGCGCGGCCTTGTGCTGGCGCCGTTGCCAACTGCTGGAATGGTCACGTGGGCGGTGAGGAGGCGCCTAAATATGTGTCTGATCGCCATTTCAGGCGCCACCGATTTGCACTATGATGTGGCTAGAAAGTAATGCGATCGGCCGGGTAAGGACGCTGCGGCCCGGTCAGCGCGTTGCACCGATCAATCTGTTAAGGCGGCTGATGGACACTCTTGAGCAATTTGTAGAAAAATTTAGCAATGCAGTTGATTTCCAGGAGGCCGTCGAGCTCAACGCTGACACCGACCTGAAGGCGCTGGCCGAATGGGATTCGCTGGCGGCGCTGGGTGTGATCATCATGTTCGACATGGAATACAACAAGGCCATCACCGGCGCCGACCTGGTGGCATGCAAATACCTGCGCAACATTTATGAACTGATCGGCTGAGCATGGCGCAGGTCAAACTTCATAACGTGCGTTACGCCGGCATGACGACCTGCGTGCCCCACCGTGTGGTATCGAATATGCGCGACTGCCCGCCGCACATGCGCAGCGCCCGTGAGCGCCTGGTGCGCAATATCGGCATCGAGGAGCGGCGCATCTGCTCGCCCTGGCAGACCTTCTCCGACCTGGCCTTCGACGCCGCCGAAAAGCTGATCGCCGAACTGGACTGGCAACGCGACGAGATCGACGCCCTGATCATCGTCAGCCAGTCGCCCGACTACCTGATTCCATCGACGGCGATCATCATGCAGGACCGTCTCAAGCTCAAGCATTCGACCATCGCCTTCGACATCAACCTGGGCTGCTCCGGTTATGCCTTCGGCCTGCACGTGCTGGCCGCGATGATCGCCGGCGGCGGCGTCAAAAAGGCACTGCTGCTGATCGGCGACCGCGCCGCCGCCGTGGTCGACCCGCTGTTCTCGGACGCTGCCAGCGCCACCGCGCTCGAATACGATCCGACGGCGCCACCCATGTTTTTCGACCTCAATAGTGACGGCAGCGGCCACCGCGCCATCATGCTGCCCGCTGGCGGCCATCGCGAGCCTTACGGTTTGCAGCATGCGGTGCCATACAGGGACGAGGACGGCCAGTGGCGCAGCACGGCCGAGCTGGAGCTGGACGGCCCGGCCGTGCTGAGTTTTTCCACCCAGGTGGTGCCGCCGGCCGTGAGAAAGCTGCTCGAGTTTGCCGACTGTCCCCTCGAGGACGTCGATTATTTCGTGTTCCACCAGGCCAACCGCATGATCAACGAAACCATCCGCAAGAAGCTGGGCGTGGTGCCGGAGAAGGTGCCGTCGTCGTTGCGCGACTTCGGCAACACCAGCGGCGCCTCGATTCCCGTGACGATGACGGCGCGCATCCGCGAACAACTCGACGGCCAGTCGAAGCGCCTGTTGCTGTGCGGCTTCGGCGTCGGCCTGTCATGGGGCACCTGCCTGGTCGACATCGACCATGCGGTATTCCCGGAGATGATCGAGTCTTGAGCGCCGCCCCAACGAACTCGCCCTTTTCCCTCGAAGGCAAACAGGTACTGGTAACCGGCGCCTCGTCCGGCATTGGCGCGGCCACCGCGGCGCTGTGCGCGCGCATGGGCGCCCAGGTGCTCGCCTGCGGGCGCGACGCCGGACGGCTCGATGCGGTGGTGGCAGCGTTGGCCGGCAGCGGCCACCGCGCCATCGTCGGCGACCTGACCGACCCTGCCGCCCGCGATGCGCTCATCGACGCCGCGCCGGTGCTCGACGGGGCCGTGTTCTGTGCCGGCTCGGCCACACTGGTGCCGTTTCGCATGGTCTCGCAAAAACACATGGACGCCATGTTCGCGGTGAACTTCGTTGCCCCCACCATGCTCTCGCAAGCGCTGCTGGCGAAGAAGAAGATCGGCGCCGGCGGCTCTCTCGTCTACGTGACGGCGATCGCCGAGCGCCTGGCGCCGCACGCGACGGCGATGTATTCGGCGGCCAAGGCGGCGCTCACCGCGGTGGCGCGCACCATCGCCATCGAGCACGCCAGACAGGGTATCCGCGCCAACTGCGTCTCGCCCGGCTACGTCGATACGCCCATGCTGGCATCGCTGCAAAGTGGCGTGAGCATCGAGAGCAAGCTGGTGTTGACGCCGCTGGGTACGGTGAGCGCGGACGAAGTGGCCGGCGCCATCGCTTTCCTGCTGGTGCCTGCCAGCCGTCGTATTTCGCGCACCACCCTGACCATCGACGGCGGCATTTCGCTGCACGTACGTTAAGGGAGCCAGATTGACCGATCATCCATTTCACTTGAGAGACAAGCGCATCCTCGTCACCGGGGCGTCGAGCGGTATTGGCCGCGCCATCGCCATCGAGTGTGCGCGTGCCGGCGCCACCGTCATTGCCAGCGCGCGCGATGTGCAGCGACTGGCCGACACCATGGCGGCCATGGGCGAGGGTGAACACATCTCGATGTGCGCCGACCTGGCCGACGCCGGGCAGATGGCGGCGCTGGTGGCCAGGGCCGGTGCCATCGACGGCGTGGTCCACGCGGCCGGCATCCAGGGACTGACGCCCATGCGCATGATGCGTCAGAGCTTTCTCGACCAGGTCATCGGCACCAATTTCATGGCGCCGGCCATGCTGACGCAAAAGCTGCTGGCGGCCAAATCGCTGCGCAACGGCGCCTCGATCGTGTTTCTGTCGTCGATCGCGGCGCACACCGGCACCGTCGGCGTGGGCGCGTATTCGTCCTCCAAAGGCGCCATCGAAGGCCTGATGCGGGTGCTGGCGCTGGAAACCGCGCCGCGCGCCATGCGCGTCAATGCGCTCGCCCCTGGACTGATCGACACACCGCTGGTCAACGGCGACCGCGCCTTCCTGGAAGAGAAGGGCAAGGCCTACCCGCTCGGGCTGGGCCAACCGGAAGACGTGGCCTACGCCGCCATCTACCTGTTGTGCGACGCCAGCCGCAAGGTGAGCGGTATCTCCCTGCATCTCGACGGTGGCATCCCATGGACGTGAACGAGACCGCCGCGGCGGCGCCGCACGACGTCATCGTCATCAGCGCCGGCGGTTTCGGCCGCTCGCTGGTCAATACCAGCCACGGCGACCCTGCCAGCGGCGTGCTGTGGCGGGTCACCGGCTACCTCGACAACCGGCCGGCGCTGGCGGCCAGATGCACACTGCCGATCCTGGGCGACCCGATGAGCTACCAGGCGCGTGCCGGCGAGAGCTTCATCTGCGCGCTGGGCGACCCGCTGCAGCGGCGCCTGTACGCCGCACCGATACTGGCGCAGGGCGCGCCCTTCATGAACTTGTGCACCGGCCTGTTCAGCGCGGACGGCATCGAGATGGGAGTGGGCTGCTTTTTCGAGCCGCAGGTGCGCTGCGGCGTCGATACGCGTTTTGGCGACTTCGTCATCGTGCAGTCGACGTCGGTGATCGGCTACGAAGTGACGGTTGGCTCGTACACCACCATCGGCGCGTTCGTGTTTGTGGGCGGCGGCGCGCAGATCGGCGAGAACGTCACCATCCATCCCCATTCGACCATCCTGCCGAGAGTGAAGATCGGCGCCGGCGCGGTGGTCGGCGCCGGCAGCGTCGTCATGGCCAACGTGCCGGCTGGCGTGACGGTGCTGGGCAATCCGGCCAAAATTTTCAGGTTTAAATAGATGCAATCGAAAATGCCTGCCGCGGCGTATATCGACCAGCAATGGTTCGAGCGCGAGCGCGACCTGCTGTTCAAGCCTTTATGGCAGTTCATCGGCCTGAAGATGATGCTCGAGCAGCACAACGCGTTCATCACGCGCACCCTGTGCGGCATCCCGATCGTGGTGCAGAATTTTCACGGCGAACTGCGCGCGTTCGAGAACGTCTGCCTGCACCGGCAAAACCCCATCCAGATCGAGCCTCAGGGGGTACGCCCGCTGGTGTGTTATTACCACGGCTGGGCTTTCGGCAGCGACGGCGCGCCGGCCAAGATCCCGTTCGAGGACACCCTGTACCGCTATCGGCCCGAGGAGCGCGCCTGCATGCACTTGCGCCGCTTCGCCCTCGAATGCGTGGGCAACCTGGTGTTCATCAACCTGTCGGCCGAGCCGATGCCGATCAAGCAGCAGTTCGGCACGGCCTTGCTGGCGAGCATGGCGCAATCGTCGCTGGCCTACGACGGCGAAGTGATGATGACCACCTACGAGGGCAAGTTCAACTGGAAGCTGGCCTACGAAAACCTGCGCGACAGCGTGCACCCGAAATTCCTGCACGCGCGCTCGCTGTACAAGGAAGTGAAATTTGAACCCCTGATCAACGAGGCAGCGCTGGCCGCCTTGAAGGTGCAGCAGGCCGGGCCGGCGCCGGACGCGGCGCGCGCGCGCGCGCTGCTGCGCAGTTTCAGCGGCGGCGGGCGCGATACCGCGATCGACCCCTTCGTCCACCAGGACTGGTTCGACAACGTCGAGCGCTACCGCGACCAGGACTGGTACTACAACTGGCTGGCCTTTCCCAACCTGCACATCGCCTCGCCCACGGGCGGCCATTCCTTCATCATCGAACAGCACGTGCCGGTGGGGCCGGGCCGCACCGACCTGATCGTGCACGCCGTGCTGGCGAAAAAGAAAAAACGTTTTTCCGGTTCGCTGGCGGTGCTGCACGCGACCATGATGGGCCTCGAGCGCATCCTGCGCGAAGACATCGGCGTGCTGGAAGATATCCAGCGCACCCTGCATCCGGGCGCCCGCCCGGCCCACCTGGGCGACTACGAATTCATCAACGCCGGCATCGAACACTGGTACCTCGACCTGATGGAGGGGCGCTTTGCACTGTAAAACCTCACCGTCGAAGTTCGTCATCGGCGCCATGCCGGAACTGGCGTGGGTGGCCGCCGCCTGGCGCGAAAACGCGCCCGGACTGGACATCGTCGAGGTGGCCGTGGACGGCAACGATGCCGCCAGCGTCATCGCCGCCGCCCTGGCCGGTGCCGGCGAGGGCGACAGCGCCTTCGTCGTATATGGCGCCGCGCAGCTCAACATGCGCCGCCTCGAGCTGATGGCGCAGGTCAAGTCGCTCGGTATCGCCATGCCGCCACTGGTCTGCCGCGGCGCCATCGTCGCCGCCACCGCCTCGGTCAGCGAAAACTGCCAGGTGGGCGCGGGCGCGGTGATCGGGCCGGGCTGCCGCATCGGCTATAACAGCGTGATCGGCGCCGCCGCCATCATCGGCAGTGGCGCCGTCATCGGCACCTCGGCGTTCATCGACGACGGCGCGCAGATCGGCCGCGGCGCCGCGGTCGCCGCCCATGCCGCCATCGGTCTCGGTGTGGTCATCGGCCATGGTGTCAAGGTCGGCAAGTTCTCCATCGTCGACAAGCCGGGCATCTACACCGCCGATATCGGCGCCCGCACCTTCATCCACGCCAGCCACGCCCGGCCCATCGTGGTGGTGGGGCAGTAGGGCACCCATCGGTTTCGTCTACATCATTGCGAAAGAGTCAACTGCATGCCATCGTTCCAGTCAGATACCATCACCTCCCGCCTCGGGCTCGGCGCGTTCGAACCCGAACAGGCTTTTCTGGCGGCGGTCGAGCTGTACCGCCAGGATCCCCTGTTCGCCGTGCCGGCGCGCGTGCGCGACATCCTTGCCCGGCGCGGCGCCGATGCGCCGATCGTGCTGCTCGGGCGCAGCGATTTTGGCGGCAACCTGATTCATGCCCTGCGCGAAAAAGCGCGGGTGCTGTTCGTGGTCGACGACTTTCGCGCCCACCGCGGCCAGCAGTTTCACGGACTGGACTACATCTCGTCCGACCGTTTCCTGGAGATGGCGCGGCAGGACCCCGACCTGATCGGCGTGAATGCCTGCCGCTTCGATTATTCGCGGCGCTTTTTCGATGGACTGTGCCGCGACCGCGGCATCGCGCTGGCGAACTTCGAGCAGATCGTCCGCGCTTGCGACCTCAATGAGGTGCTCGATCATCGGGTACACGACTGGGGCGGCGTGATCGCCAGCCGCACCGCCCAATACCAGCAGCTGGCCGCGCGCATGGCCGATCCGTATTCCGTCGAGACGCTCTATTCAGTGCTGACGTTTCACCTTAGCGGCAACCCCGAGTGGTTTCTCAACGTCGCCCGGCCGTACTCGACCCTGTACGTGCGCTCCGGCCTGTTCGCCTTCGACAGTGGCGAGAAAATGGTCGATTGCGGCGCCTCCATCGGCGAATCGACCACTGCGCTGATGCACGCCACCGAGGGCAGCTTTGCGCGCTCGTGGATGATCGAGCCGGACCGCATCAACGTGGCCACGCTGCAGGGTTTCATCCGCAAATATGCCGACACCGCGCACGCCGCCAAGATGTCGCTGCACGCCGTCGCGGTTGGGGAGGAGAGAGCGCGCGCGCCGTTCGAGCATCTCGGCCACCACGGTGGTTCGGTGTTGCCGCCTACCCGCGCCGACGCCTGTCCTGAGGCCGATTACGTGGCCGTCGAGCGCATCGACGACATCGTTGACGATGCGCCCACCATCATCAAGATGGACATCGAGGGTTTTGAATTGCCGGCATTGAAAGGCGCCGAACGCACCATCCGCGCCGCGCGGCCGAAGCTGCTGGTGTCGGCTTACCACCGCTCGACCGACCTGCTCGACATCCCGGCCTGGATCGACACCATCGCGCCCGATTACCGCATTGGCCTGCGCCATCATACGGAAGACCGCTGGGATACCTGCTTGTATTTTTATTGAAGCGGCTTCACTGTCCGGCGATCAGTGCGACGATGCGCTCGATCTGGCCGGATTCCAGGTCCGGGTAAATGGGCAGGCAGATCACCTGCGCTGCCGCGCGCGTGGCGTGCGGCAGGTTGGCAGGGTCTGCCGACGCCATCGGCCGGTACATGGGAAAGTCGCTGATCAGGGGGTAAAAATAGCGGCGTGCGACGATGCCGGCGTCGCGCAGTTTGTGGTGCAGGGCGTCGCGGTCGAGGCCATAAGCGGGGCCGACCAGGATGGGGAAATAGGCGCCGTTGGGCGTGACACTGCCGTCGTGCGGCAGGCAGGTGATGCCGGCCACGCCTGCGAGCGCGCACCGGTAGTGCTCGTCGATCTGGCGGCGGCGCGCCAGCGCGGCGTCGATATGCGTCAGCTGCAGCAGGCCGAAGGCGGCATTGAACTCGCTCATCTTGCCGTTGATGCCGGGCGCAACGACGGTCACTTCATCGACGATGCCGAAGTTTTTCAGGTTGTCGATGTGGCGCTTGGTGGCCGCATCCGGGCTGACGATGGCGCCGCCTTCGAAGGTATGAAACACCTTGGTGCCATGAAAACTGAGCACCGCCAGGTCGCCGTGGCGCAGGATGCTGGCGCCGTCCTGGCGCACGGCGAAGGCGTGGGCGGCGTCGTAAATCACTTTCAGATCGTGGCGGCGGGCGATGGCGTCGATTGCCTGCGTGTCGCACGGGCGGCCGTAGCAATGGACCGGCATGATGGCGGTGGTCTCGGGCGTGATGGCCGCTTCGATGCGCGCCGGGTCGAGGTTGAAGGTGGCCGGGTCGATGTCGGCAAATACCGGCCTGATCCCGTTCCACATCATGGCGTGGGCGGTGGCGACGAAGGAATACGGGGTGGTGATGACCTCCCCCTTCACGCCCAGCGATTGAAGCGCCGTCATCAGGGCAATGGTGCCGTTGGCAAACAGCGAAATATGCCCGACGCCCAGGTACTCGCACAGCGCCGCTTCGAGTTGCTGGTGAAACGGGCCGCCGTTGGTGACGTACTTGTTGGCCCAGATCTGCTCCAGGTAGGGCATCAGCTCGGCCAGCGGCGGCAGCAGCGGCTGGGTGACGTAGATGGGGGGCGTGGCGTCGCTCATGATGGCTGCGGCAGACTGATCTGCAAAGGGGCGGGTGGCTGCTGCGCGCACCAGCGCTCCCACATGGCGCGTAGCGCCAGTTCAGTGGCCAGCGCGACGGCTTCCATCGTGTCGGGCGTCGGTTCGCCGAAGCGCTCGCGCAAACCGGCGCGCGTGAGAGCGAGCGCGTCCAGGTCGCGCGCCTGGGCGGTGCCGATGGCGACGAATTCGGCGGCGTCGCCGGCGATGAATTCCGGCAGTCCGCTATGGCGCATGATACTGGCGCCCTGGCGCCCGGCGGCGGTGGCGCCGAGCAGTGTCACCGTCGGCACCCCCATGTACAGCGCGTGCAGCGTGGTGGTGCCGCCGGAATACGGAAAGGTATCGAGGCAGACATCGACCAGGTGATGGAGCGCGAGGTAAGAGGCCATGTCGGCGCGCGGATGAAAATCGAGGCGCTCGCGCGCCACCCCGTTCAGGGCGAACTGCGCGACCAGTTCCTCGCTGCCGCCGGCGGGCATGGCCGCCAGCAGCATGCGCGAACTCGGCAGCGCGCGCAGCACGGCCGCCCACAGCGCCACCACTGGCCGGCTCAGTTTGCTGGGGCGGTTGAAGCTGCCAAACGTGAGGTAGCCATTGTCGAGGGCAGGCAGGCGGTTCACCGGCGGCGCCAGCGCTGATGGAAGGAACGGCGCCGAGACGGGCAGGTGCACCAGTTTCTCGATGAACTGGTGGTCGAACTGACCGGGCGGCAGCATGAACGGGTCGGTGATGTAGTAATCCATGGCCGTCAAGCCGGTGGTGGCGGGATAGCCGATCATGCTTACCTGGATGGGCGCCGGCTTGAGGGCGAACAGCGGCAGGCGGTTGAAGGCGGTGTGGCCGGCCAGGTCGATCAGGATGTCGATGCCGTCGGCGCGGATGCGCTCGGCGACTTGTGCATCGTCCTGGCCGTGGATGTCGCGCCAGCCGCGCATATGGGCGCGAAGGCGCGCGGTGACGCTGTCGTGGACCGTGTGATTGTAGTAGGCCGTCATTGCCAGACCGGTGCGGGTGGCCAGGCGCGCCAGCAGCGGCTCGATGAACGAGGCCAGCGCATGGTTGCGAAAGTCGCCCGTGACGAAGCCGATGCGGATGGTCCGTCCCGCGTCGCGCGAGTTGGCGTGGCCACGCAGTGTGCCGCGCAGCGGCGCCTCGACGGCCTCGCCGAAGGCCCGATGCGCCTCAAACAGGGCCGGCGCGGCGATGTCGTCCATCTGGCTCAGGCAGAACAGCAGATTGCTGTGGACGACGTGGAAGTCCGGCCGCAAGCGCAGCGCGCTCTGGTAGTGCGGCAGCGCCTCGGCCAGCCGGCCCTGGCTTTGCAGGCATTCCGCCAGATTATTGAGCGCATCGGGAAAGTCGGCCTTGCGCGCCAGCGCGCGCCGGAATGCCGCTTCGGCGGCCGCCGGTTGGCCTTGCAAGGCCGCGCCCAGGCTGTTCCAGGTGTCGGCGTCATCGGCGCCCAGGTCGAGCGCGCGCCGCAGCGCGCGCCCGGCTTCGTCGAAGCGCTGCAATTCGTTGAGCAGGGTGCCCAGGTTGGCGTGCGCCTCGGCGTCGGCAGGGGCAATGAGCACGCCCCGCTGCATCGCCTGCAGCGCCGCCTCGGGGGCGCCGCGCATGCGCTGCACCGCCGCCTGAATCTTCCAGCCAAACGGGTCGGTGGGAAAGCGCGCCGCCAGCGCCTGCGCTTGCGCGAACGCCTGGTCGTGATGGCCCTGGGCCAGCAGCGCCATCACGGCGGCGCTGTCGTCCGCCCCGACCGGCCCCAGGCGGGCCTCAAGGGCATCGACGGCGGCGCCGCCCAGGCCCCGCTGGCGGCCCAGTGCGAGCACGTGGCGGGCGCCGTCGAATTCGGTAGCGTCGATCAGTGCGTCGATGTAACTGCGCCAGAATTGTTCCTGTTCGGGCGCCGCCTTCAGGGCCGTCGCCAGTCGCACCAGCGCGCCGGCGCGGCCCAGTCGCAGTTCGAGCAGGCCCAGTTGATGGTTGGCCAGCGCGTGCGTCGCTTGCACCTGCAGCACCGCCAGGTAGGCGGCGGCCTGCTCGACGTCGCCCGCCGCGCCCAGGCCCTGCGCCCGGTGCAGCAGGGCGTCGACCTCGCCCGTCTGTGCTTGCGCGATCGAATCAGCCTTCACTTGCATACGTTCCTTTGATTGCATCTCGGTCCTGCCTGCGCGCAGCCCGTCGGACTCGCCCGCGGGCGACTTGCCGGCGCAGCATTCGATCGTGGGATGGCCGCTGCGATGATCCCCCCACCATAGTGGAAAGCGCAGACAGGGTCAAGTGGCCGGACCGATCCGCAGGGGCGCCGGCGGCAGGCCTTCGCACCAGCGCCGCCACATCGCGCGCAGCGCCAGTTCGACGCCGTGCGGGCCGCCGTCGACAGCGTCGCCAGGGGCGCCGGCGAAGCGCCCGCGCAGGCTGGCGCGGATCGCGGCAAGGGCATCGAGGTCGTGCGCCAGGGCGGCGCCGATGGCGACGAATTCGCCGCCGTCGGCGGCGACGAAACGGGGCAGGCCAAGGTGGCGCAGGATGCCAACACCCTGGTGCCCGGCGGCGCTGGCACCTGCCAGCGT
The DNA here is from genome assembly GCF_049898325.1 of Massilia sp. DWR3-1-1. Lineage (NCBI taxonomy): Bacteria > Pseudomonadati > Pseudomonadota > Betaproteobacteria > Burkholderiales > Oxalobacteraceae > Massilia > Massilia sp. DWR3-1-1. The sequence goes on from NZ_JAFCXL010000002.1 coordinate 232,489, forward strand.
CAGGGTCGGCACGCCCATGTACAAGGCGTGCAGGGTGGTGGTGCCGCCCGTGCAGGGGAAGCTGTCGAGGCACACGTCGACGCGCCGGTGCAGGGCCAGGTAGGCGGCCATGTCGGTGCGCGGAACAAAGTCGAGGCGCTGGCGGGCCACGCCGTTCAAGGCGAACAGCGACGCCAGTTCGTCGTGGGACAGGTCGGCCGGCATGGCGCCGATCAGCATGCGCGCCGTCGGCAGGGCGCGCAGCAATTGCGACCACAGGGCGACGACGGTGCGGCTCAATTTGCCGGGGCGGTTGAAGCTGCCGAAAGTGAGGTAGCCGTTGTCGATGGCCGGCAGGCGGTTCACCGGCGGCGCCAGCGCCGCTGGCGCGCGCGGCCTCGCCAGCGGCAGGTGCACCAGCGCTTCGCTGAACTGCTGGTCGAACTGGCCGGGCGGCAGCATGTACGGGTCGGTCAGGTAGTAATCGATTGCCGCCAGCCCCGTGCTGCCAGGGTAGCCGATCGAGCTCGCCTGGACCGGCGCCGGCTTGCGGGCAAATACCGGCAGGCGGTTGTGCGCGGTGTGGCCGGACAGGTCGATCAGCACATCGATGGCGTCAGCGGCGATGCGGGCGGCGACAGCGGCGTCGTCCCAGCCGACGACCGGCGTCCAGCCGGCAAAGTGCTGCCGCAGGCGGGCGCTGACCTGGTCGTGCACCGCGTGGTTGCTGTAGGCGTGCAGGGTCAGGCGCGCGCTGCTGGCCAGCGCGGCCAGCACCGGCTCGACCAGCGCGGCCACCGGGTGCTCGCGCAAATCGCCCGACACCACGCCGATGCGCAACACCCGCTCGGGGTCGCGGCCGTTGGGGTGGGCCGGCCAATGGGGGCGCAAGGGCGCCTCGAAGCAGTCGGCGTAACGCTGCTGTTCGGCCGTCAGCGCCGCCGCATCGACGCTCTCCAGCTGGCTCAGGCACAGCAGCAGGTTGCTGTGCGCCTCGGCGTACAGGGGATGCAGGGCCAGGCTGGCCCGGTAGGCCAGCACCGCCTCGCCCATGCGGCCCTGGGCCTGCAGCGCCAGGCCCAGCTTGTTGCGCGCCTTGACGTAGTCGGGCTTGAGTTCGAGCGCGCGCCGCAGGCTGGCGGTGGCCGCTGCGGGCCGGTCCTGTTCGAGCAGGGCGATGGCCAGGTTGTTGTGCGCTTCGGCGTAGTCGCTCGAGAGCGCCAGCGCGCGCCGCAGGGCGGCTTCGGCTTCCACGCTGCGATTGAGGCTCGATAGCACCAGGCCCAGGTTGTTGTGCACCTCGGCGTCGTCGGGCAGCAGGCGTGCCGCCTCCAGCGTGGCGGCGAGTGCGGCGTTCACATCGCCCTGCACCTGCAAGGTGATGGCCAGCGCCTTGAAGCCGAAGCCCCAGTGGGGGCAGGTGGCGATGAGCTGGCGTGCCAGAACTCCCGCCTCGTTGAGGCGACCCTGGGCGAACAGGGCCAGCAAGCTGTCGACAAGGGCGGCTTCGGGTGCGCTCGATGACTGGCTCATCGGCAGCAGGCGCGGCGGCGCGGAAGAAAATACAGTGTGCGCAAATTGGCTGCCGGTATGAACCCAGCGCACGGAGCGAAGTGGACCGGCTGCGGGGCACCCAGATAGAGTATCGTTCACAATAAGGCAAGTCAAGGACGGCGGGCGGCTATCCCAGCAGGTCCTCGACGTCGAGGATCCGCTGCGCCAGCTCGGCCAGCTTCATTTTCTTGTTCATCGCCATGCTGCGCAGGCGCTGGTACGCCGCCTCTTCGCTGATGCCGTGGTGCTTCATCAACAGGCCCTTGGCCCGTTCGACCGTCTTGCGCTCGGCCAGCTGGTGGCGGGCATCGGCCAGTTCGCCGCGCATGATCTCTTCCTGCCGGAAGCGGGCCAGGGCGACATTCAAGACGGGCTCGAGGCGCTCGGCCTGCAGGCCGGCGACGATGTAGGCCGACACCCCGGCCGCCATCGCCGCCGCCATCGAGGCGGGCGCGGCGTCGTCGGTGAACAGCACGATGGGACGGCGGCCGTGCTGGCTGCTGACGACAACGTGCTCGAGCACGTCGCGGGCATCGGAATCGGCGTCGATGATGATCAGGTCCGGTTGCAACTGGGCGATGCGCTCGGGCAGGTACATGTCCGCCGGCAGCGACGCCACCAGGTCGTAGCCCGCTTCGAGCAGGCCGATGCGCAATGCATTGGCGCGCCGCGACTGCTCGGCCAGTGCGGCTGCATCATATTGGTGCGGATCGGCCACGGTGGTGGCCACGACGATGCGCAGGGGAGGGGCGGCGGACGGCTTCATGCGGGTTTTACTCGCAAGAATCGTGCCGCCTGCGGGGGCGACGCCTTGTTCAGCTCAGGCCGGCAATGCGGGCGTTGCGCTCGCGTTCGAGCCGGGTGATGTAGCGCTGCACGGCGGCGGCGCTGGCGCGCGACATGTCGAGGAACTGGCAGCCCAGGCGACGGTTGGCCTTGTTGTTGAGCAGGGTCATGTCGATCGAGTTTCTGACCTGCAAGGTGGTGGCGACCATGCCGATGTCCGGCAATTCGATGCGGCAGTTCTCGTAGTTCTTGCCGATGGTGTTGCCGAGCACGAACTTGTTGTCGAACACGCACACGCCGCCGCAGCTGATGTCCGACAGCGGCAGCACGGCGTTGCCGCCGCCGAGCTCGTAGGGAATGGGGATGGTCACCCGCAGCGGCGTGCTCACGGGCGTACTCATGCGGTAAAACTCGCGCCGTTGCAGGCGGATCATGGTGGCCGGCAGGTCGAGCACGAGGGCGGCGCCGTCGACGTGGATGGTCTCGCGCACGCTCTCGCTGGCGAACAGGATGCGGATCTTGTCGAGCGAGGTTTCAAAGGAGATGCGGCGGGCCTGGACGATGCGCGCGTTCTGCTCGGCGTTGATCGAGCGGTCCAGCACCAGCGTGCCGGCGTCGGCGTCGACGTGCAGGATCGAGGTGACGCACACGTCGTTTTCGCCCTGCACCAGCATGCGCACGAGCTGGTTTTTATCGGCGATGGCGCGCAGGATGGCCACCACTTCGCGGCGTGAGCCGACTTCGAAGTCGTGCCAGTTTTCCAAACCAAAATCGTTCAAGTCGTCCATCGGGGCCAGTTCGGAAAAAATCGTTCAATCGGTTGGGGCGGACGCGGCAGGCGGGGCCGGCAAGGGCTCGCCCCGTCCGGTCGCCGCGTCAACATGATATAGCCAGGCCAGCAGTTCCGCAATCGCCCGGTACAAGGCCGGCGGGATCTGGCCATCGAGGTCGACGTCCATCAGCAAGGCCACCAGTTCCTTCGATTCGTGCACGAACACGCCCGCGTCGCGGGCGCGCTCGATGATCTGGCCGGCCACCAGGCCCTTGCCCTTGGCGACGACCTTGGGCGCGCCGTCGCCATCCTGGTAGGCCAGTGCGACGGCGCTCTGCAAGCGTTGCGACGGCTCAGGCATCGGCGGCGATATTGAGCGAGGACAGGGGCGCGCCGGCCGCCTCGAGGGCGCCGGCCAGGCGCGGCGCGTGCGCCTGCAGGGCGGCGCCGGCGTCAACGCTGGCGGCGCGCACCTGCAGGTGCAACTGGTCGCCCACCAGCACCAGCTGGGCGTTCACTTCGCCCAGGTGGGCAAAGCGAAAGCGCACCGCGCTGCGCCAGGCGGTGGGCGCCTGCTGGCCGCCCTGGCCGCGCGCCTCGGGCGCGTCCTTGCTGATTTCCCACTGCATCGGCTGGCCCGGAAACAGTTCACCCTGCCAGGCCACGCGCGACTGCTCGTGGCTCGACAACTGCAGGTTGATGAACTGGGCGGTGGGGCCGTCGATGGCGGCGCCGGCGCCGGCCCGGGCGGGCGCCTGTTCGAGCGCCTTTTGCATCTGCGGCTCGCGCGCCAGGTCGGACAGGGGCCGCTTGCCCTCGCTCCACTGGCGCAGGTGCGATTCGTAGAACAGGCCGCTGCTGTCGATCGTGTGTTTCAATTCGCCCGCCAGCGCCGCCGTCTGCGCCTCGACCGGCGCGCGCGCCAGGATCGGCGCGGCGCTGTGCACGGCGGTCGGTGGATTGGGCATGGCCATGGCGGTGGCCAGCACATTGGTGATGACGCGGGCGCTGGGACTGAGCACCGCCTGGCGGCTGTCCGCCTGCAGCGCCGGCAGTTGTTCGGCCGCGACCATGGCGGCGTTGCCGCGCAAGACCGCCCCTTGCGCACCGGTGGCGGCGCCCTTGCCGGCGCCCGCCGCCGGCGCCGCTTCGCCCTCGGCGGGCGCGTCGCCGCGCGGCGGCGCCAGCACGCCCGCATCGGCTTCCGACATCATGGCCGCGCCGCCAGCGCCAAAGGCGGCAATCTGGAAGGTCGGACGGGGCGTGAGCGAGACCAGCGTCAGGGGCACCTCGGCGCCGGGCTGGGAACCGGCCGGCAGCATCATGCGCGCCGGGGTGCCGTTGACCTTGACGACAAAGCTGCCGTCGGTGAGCCGGGACATGATCTGGCCGGGCAGCGATTTGCCCACCAGGGTTTGCAGCGAGCGTTCAAACAGGACCTGGCGCGGGTCGCCGATCGCCTCGGCCGCCTGCAGGGGGCGGGCGGGGGTGACGGGACCGATGCTGGCATCGATGCGTGGCAACATGGCCGGTCGGCCTTACACCGCGCCGTAGGTATTGACCAGGCGGTTTTGCGAGCGGGTGCTGCCGATCATCGCCGACAGCTGGGCCATCCACGGCATGGTCAGGTCGCGGATCTTGCGGTCGTCATCGAGCAACTGGCGGATGATCTGGATTTTTGCCACCCGCTGCTCGCCGCTGAGCGGCACGGCGTCGGCCTGGGTTTTCAGCGCGTGCACGTGGGCGGCGCAGCGGCGCTCTAGATCGGCCAGCAAGTCCCACTCGCTGGCGCTGGCGGCGTCGACCATCTGCGCGGTCAGGCTCTGCATGGCTTCGTAGGTGCTCAGTACTTGTTGCGTCGTCATCATGGTCGATTGCCTTATGCCTTGATCGTGCTGGTGGTGCGCGGGACGGCGGCGCCGTAGCCATTCACGGCCGCGCTGGTGGTGGCCGACGGCGCCGCCATTTGACCGAGCGCGGCATTGGCCATCTGGCCGATGGCGGCGGCGGCCGGGTCGATGCCGTCCCACGCCTGTTTCAGTTCGATCAGCAGGCGCTGTACTTCCTCCAGCATGGCCGGATCGTTTTTCAGGTTGCCCATCAACAGGCGGTTGCTCATGTACTCGTACAAGGCGTCGAGGCTGACGGCGATGCCGCCGCCGGCGGCCTGGTCGAGGCTGGCGCGCAAGCCTTCGTCGATGATGCGGATGGCTTTCGACACCGCCTGGCCCTTGCCGGCGATGTTGCCGGTTTTCATGTGCAGCAGGGCGGTCGACAGCGCCACCAGGGCGCCCTCGAACAGCATGGCGATCAGTTTATGGGGGCTGGCGGCCAGCACGCCCGTCTCGACTCCCACTTTGGCGTATGCATTGGCCCCACTGCGCTGCGATCCGAACATGTTGTTATCCTCTGTTAATCAATTTGCTGGCCATCAGGCTTACGCGGCGATGGCGGCGAGCTGCTGGGTCAAGTAAGTACTGGTGGTGGTCATGCTGGCCATCGCCGAGTCGAGCGCGCTGAACTGGGCACGGTAGCGCTTTTCCACATCGGCCAGGCGGGCGGTGAGGGTGGTGCGCTGCTTTTCCAGGTCCTTGATGCTGCTGTTAAAACTGTTGGTGTGCGAGGGCAGCGTGCCCACCGGGCTGAGGATGCGGCCCAGGGTCACGTCCATCTGGGCACCGAAGCCGCGGTTGCCGTCGTTGGTGGCGAACAGGGAGGTGAAATTCTTGGTCGGGTCGGCCAATGCCTTGTCGAGCTTGGTCGAATCGATGGAAATGGTGCCGTCGCGCTGGGTGGTGATGCCGATATCGGGCAGGGTGGCGCCACCGGCGGCGGCGCCGGGGATGGCGCTGCCCATCAGCGCGCGCAACTGGGTCTGGATGGTGCGCACGGTGCCGTCGCCATTGAGCACGGCGCCCTTGCCGGTGGTGGTGTCGTAGGCGGTCAGGTCGACCATCGATTTCGAGGCGTCGTTGTAGGCTTTGACAAACGCCTCGATATTCGTCTTGACGGTGCTGGTATCGCGCGCCAGCGACAGCGTGGTGGTGACCCCGCTCGCGGTCGGCTTGGTCAGGGTCAGGGTGACGCCGTCGATGGCGTCGGTGATGGTGTTGGACGCCTTGGTGATCTTGACGTTGTCGACGAAGATGACGGCATCCTTGGCCGACACCGACTGCGTCATTTCGCTGCTGGCGCTGCCGTCGTAGGCAAACGCGGCCAGCGCCGGGTCGGCCACGATGCGCATGGCATTCTTGGCGCCCGTGCTGGTGGAGGCGAACGACAGGAAATTGCCCTCACCATTGTTGATGATGCTGGCGGTCACGCCCGCGTTGGCGGCGTTGATGGCGTCCCTGACGCCGGCCAGCGTCTTGTGGTCCTCATCGATGGTAATCGTGGTGGCGCCATGCACATTGGCCGTGTCGAAGCTGAACTCGGCAGGATCGCTGCCAGCGACCGCGGTGTAGCTGCTGAAATCGAAGGTAATGGTGCCGGTGCCGACGACGTCGGTGGTGGCGCCATACGAGACGCTGGTCTTGAGTTTTTGCTGCTGGGCCAGGCTTTGCACTTCGATGGCGTAGTTGCCGGTGGCGGTGCCGCCGGTGGCGGTGGCGCTGAGCACGGTCGGATCGGCCACCGTGGTCTTGATGGGCGCAATCAGCGCCGGCGTGGCGAGGGCGCGGGCGGCCGTCTGCAAGGTCGCCAGTGCGCTTTTCATGGTGCCGAAGGCGGTCAGCTTTTCCGTCAATACGGCTTGCTTCTTGTCGATGGCGTTGATCGGCATACGCTCGACCGCCATCAACTGGCTGACCAGACTTTCGACGGGCAGACCGGAACCGACTCCTGATGAACTGATTGTTGCCATGATGTTTTCTCCAACTTGCAGGCACTATACCGTGGCAGGGGGGCCGTCAAATTGCCCGAAAGAGGGGCAAACAGGCGCTATTTCCCATTCGATGCCACTGGGGCGGACCAGGCATTGCCGGCCGCGCGTGATGCACACTGCATATTCCAGGTCTGCGCGGGGCAGATTCAAACGCAGTGCTTGCTACCTTGTCGCAGGAGGACTCAGGCCTCTTGCTTGATCAACATGCCCTTGGCGCGGTCGAGCGCCTTGGCAATTTCCAGCGCTTCCACCGACGGCATCTGGCGCAGCACTTCGCGCGTTTCCTGGTCGATCACCTTGACCACCAGGCGCTTGCTGTCGTCGTCGATGGAAAACTCGACGCCCTGGCCAGCGGCCTGCAGGGACTTGTTGATATTGCCGACGGCTTCGTCGAGCGGGTCGGGGGCGCCGGCGGCGCGCACTTCGGGTGCGCGGGTGGCGGCAGCGGCTGCGACGGGCGCTGGCGCGGTACTGGCGGCGAGTTTGCCGGCGGCTGCCGCGGCGGCGGCGCGCACGGCGTTCGGGTCGCGCTCGACCGGCGAGGGCGCCGGCGAACTGGAAACGGAACGGATATCCATGAAAAACTCCCAAGAAGGCTTGCCTTCGAATGGCAAAAAGACCCTGCCGGCTTGAACCGACAGGGTCGCTGGCTACATCATGCCGGGCGGGGAATTAACCGCGCAGCAGCGACAGCACGCCGTTTGGCAGCGAGTTGGCCTGGGCCAGCATCGCGGTACCTGCCTGCTGCAGAATCTGGCCGCGGGTCAGGCTGGCAGTTTCCGAAGCGAAGTCGGCGTCTTGAATCCGGCTACGGGAAGCCGACAAGTTTTCCGACGTGGCTTGCAAGTTCGACACAACGGCGCTGAAACGGTTCTGGTAAGCACCCAGAGCAGCTTTCGACGAGTTGACCGAGCTGAGGGCGGCATCGATGGTGCTCAATGCTGCCTGCGCGCCGGAGGCGGTGCTGACGTCGACCGAGCTGACCGAGTTGGTCGACTTGGTGTCGGCCGATTTCAAGCCTTCGAATGCCTTCAGGCCGGCGTTCTTGTCGTTGGCGCCGCCCACCACGATACCGTTGGGGTTCGAGCTCGACAGGGTAACGGTACTGGAAAACACGCCGGCGGTGATGCCTGCCGAGTTGGCGGAGGTGCCAGTGCCATCCTGTACGTTGATGTCGCGGCCGTCCGCTGCGGTCAGCGACACGGCGCCGGTGATCGAATTGGCCGTCGCGGTGACGCCCGTTTTGCCACTGACCAGGTTGATGGCCGCGGCCGCATTCGCGCCCTGGCCCTGCGCGGTGGTGCCGGTTGCGATGGCGCCGATGTCCACACCGTTGATCTTGAACGAACCAGCGGTCTGGGCGCCCACCGATGCGCCGGTGGTGGTGGTGACGCTGCCTGCGGTGGTAGCGACAACACCGGCATTGGCCAGCACGTTGGCAATCGGCGTTGCGCCGGCGGCAGGATCGACCATCTTGACGGTGATGTCCTTGCCATTGAGCGACTGCAGCTGGACCTTGCCGGTGTCATCAACCGTAGCGCGCACGCCGGTTTTGTCCGAGATCTTGTTGATTGCTTCGGCCGCGTTGGCGCCCTGGGCGATCAGCGCGGTCGGGCCACCGGCCGTTGGCGGGTTGGCGGTCAGGACTGCGGCGACACCGGCGGCGATTTCGCCGACGGCCACACCGTTGATGCTGAAGGTGTTGGCAGCCAAAGCGGCAGCGGCGGTAGGCACGGCGCCGGTGGTCTTGATGGCGTTGGCAACGGTGGCGTTGGCGGTGGCGGTGACACCGGACTGGCCGGCGGCAGCGTTGATGGCCTGGGCCACGGCGTAAGCCGAGCTCGAGGTCTGGCCAGCCTGGCCACCGGCGGTCGAACCACCGACTTGTGCGCCGTTCAGGGTCAGGTCGCCGGCGATCAGGCCACCGGAGACGGAACCGGAGGTCAGGGTGGTCGAACCGGACAGGCCCGTGCCCAGTGCGGTCGTTTGCAGGTTGGCGATCTTGTCGATCTGGATGCGGTCGCTCGAGGTGGCGTTGGCGCCCACCTGGAAGCTTTGGGCGGTGAACGAACCGTCAAGCAGGTTCAGACCGTTGAAGCTGGTCGATTTGGCGACGCGGTCGATCTCGTCCTTGAGCTGGCCGACTTCCGACTGGATCGACGCGCGGTCGGTGTCCGAGTTCGAGCCGTTGGCCGACTGCACGGCCAGGTCACGCATACGCTGCAACAGATCACTTGCCGAGTTCAAGCCGCCTTCAGCGGTTTGCGCCAGCGAGATGCCGTCATTGGCGTTACGTGCTGCCACGTTCATGCCGCTGATCTGCGAGGTCATGCGGCTGGAGATCGACATACCTGCCGCGTCGTCTTTGGCGCTGTTGATACGCAGGCCGGTCGACAGACGCTGCAACGACGTGGCCAGACCCGATTGCGACGAGGTCAGGTTGCGCTGTGCGTTGAGCGAGGAAATGTTGGTGTTGATCATCGATGCCATGGTAATTCTCCAAAACTGGTAGTACGGGGTGGGCGACGTGCCGCTGCTGTCCTTGGTGTGCCCCGCTTTTCCGGGACAATCACACCGTGGTTGAATCAGGTAACGGAGTGTGCTTCTGATTCTTTAGAGCAAAATTTGATAATAAAATCATTGCCTTGCCCTTCAGTTCGCCGTTTGGGCGCGCTTAAACGACCGCGCCCGACCGAACTTGAGGGTGAAAATAATTTTATTTTTTTGATGAAACGGCGCCAGGACGGCGCGTTTGCTTGATAAATGATTATGACAATTGGCCGCCACCCCGGGCGGGGGGCGGCCGCGGTTAATCGGCGATGACGACGCGGTTCTTGCCCGCCTTCTTGGCCGCATACATGGCCTTGTCGGCGCGGCCGATCAGCGCTTCCTGGGTTTCATTGGCGACGCGCAGCGCCACCCCGGCCGAAAAGGTGATGAGCAACTTGTCGTTCTCGTGCAGGAAGAAATGCTTGGTCAGTTCGCGCTGCACCCGCGTCATCGTCTGCGAGGCCGCGTCGAGCGTGGTCTCGGGCAGCAGGATGACAAACTCCTCGCCGCCGAAGCGGGCGATCGCATCCATCGAACGCAGCTCGTCCTTGACGATCTTGACCAGGTGGCGCAGGGCGCTGTCGCCGGCCTGGTGGCCGTGGGTGTCGTTGAGGCGTTTGAAGTCGTCTAGGTCGAGCAGGGCCACGCACAGGGGCGTGCCGCGGCGGTCGGCGCGCGCCGTTTCGCGGTCGAACACGTCGTCCAGGCCGCGACGGTTGAGGCTGCCCGTCAACTGGTCTTCGCGCACCAGTTCGCTCATGTGGCGCAATTCCGCCTCCAGTTGGGTGATCTTGTTCTCGGCGTCCTGCACTTCCTGGCGCGCCTCGAGCATGCGGTCGCGTGACTTGAGCGCCTCGGCCTGCACCAGCCGGGTTTCGCGCAGCACTTCGGCGACCACGTCGTTGAGGTCGGTAATATTGGCGGCGCTGCTGATGCGCTCGGTGAAGCCGCCGATTTTTTCGTGGAAGTCGCCGGTCGAGGCGGCCACGCTGCCCAGGCGGTCAATGAAGGTCATCATCATGTTCTTGACCGTCACCTTGACATCCGACAGGCTGTGTTTGAGCTTGCCCTGTTTATAGATGACGTCCTTGAGGCTGCGGGTGGCGTCTTCCAGCGCGCGCTGGTCCATCGGTCCGCTGATCAGGTCCTGCACGGCGTCGATCTGGCCGCGCAGCCAGCTGTCGTCGTCGAGCAGGCCGCTGACGTTTTCCAGCAGCAGCTTGAACAGGCGCAGCAGCAACTCTTGCTGCTCGCCCACGTCGCCACTTTTGATTTCGATCTGGTAACACAATTGTTTGAGGCGCGCGCCGATCTCGCCCAAGGCTTCGTCCGAATGGCCCGTCTTGACGGCCGCGCCCAGCGCCTCCGCTTCGGCGACCAGGGCGGGATTGCCGCTGAGCAGAGAGGCGACGGCAAAGCCCAACGTGCGGCTGAGCAGTTCGCGCAATTGCTTCGATTCGGCCCCTTCGGCCGGCACCGTCAGCGCGATGTTGCCGGCGCCGGCGCGGCGGTACGGCTTTTCCACCAGTTGCGCCAGGTTGCGGGCACAGGTGTCCCAGTCGCGGTTGGTCAAGGCGCGCGTGAAGCGGCGGCCCAGATCGGCCATCTCGCCCGGCGTCTCGGCCAGCTTGCCGGCAAATTCGGCCAGCACGCGTTCGGCTGCCCCGCTGTCGGGCGCCGCGGCGGCCGCCGGCACGGTCGGCACGCCCGCCACCTCGTTGTAGATTTCGCGGTAATTGTCCGGGGTCGGCGCAATGCGGCGGGTGGCCAGGCGGCGGAAGGCTTCGCGGGCGAAATCGGCTGGATTCTGGCCGGGAGCGGGAGGTTTGGCAGGAGGCTGGGACATGGGGTCGGTAGGAGAGCGGCGGGCGCGTTAACAGAGAGCAATCCCTGTATGGTAATGCAGTTCGAATAGTTACATGGTGCAAATAAAAATGGTGAGAGTCACTTACTTTATGGCACAGCTTCCACGCCGGCACGCGAGGAAGTGAAATTTCCTTTCATCTATCGAATAATAATGAAAGATTATTCAATCAACTGGTTTTTGATGGCGTAGTGGGTCAGTTCGGCGCTGTTTTTCAGCTTCATTTTCAGCAGCAGCCGGGCGCGGTATTCGCTGATGGTTTTCACCGACAATTTGAGCTCCTCGGCAATTGCCGTCACCGTCTTGCCCGAGGCGATCATGGTCAGGGTCTGGTATTCGCGGTCGGACAGGGTTTCATGGGGCGCGCCGGCGTGGTCTTCGCCCAGTTGCGAGGCCAGTTCCTGCGCCAGCGCCGCGCTGACGTACTTCTGGCCGGCGGCCACCAGGCGGATGGCGTCGACCAGTTCGCGCGGGGCGCTCTGCTTGGTCAGATAGCCCGCCGCGCCCGCCTTGAGCGAGCGGATCGCGTACTGGTCCTCGCGGTGCATCGACAGCATCAGCACGACCATGTCGGGCTGCTCTTTCTTGACTTGCTTGAGCACTTCGATGCCGCTGCGGTCGGGCATGGAGATGTCGAGCAGCATGACGTGGCACTTGGCCTTGCGAAACAGCTTGATGGCGTCGTGACCGTTTTCCGCTTCGCCGGCCACGATGATGTCGCGCGACTCTGCCAGGATCTGCTTGAGGCCTTCGCGCACGATGGCGTGGTCGTCGGCGATGAAGACGCGGATGGTGGCTTTTTCGGTCATGGGGCAGGCGGGCTCAGCTCGATCTTGATGGCCACCATGGTGCCACCTCCGGGCGCGCGCGACAAGGTCATTGTGCCCCCCAGCGCGCGCGCCCGCTCGCTCATGCTGCGCAGGCCGAAGGAACCGGGCTTGCGGCGGTCGGCCGCGGCGATGCCGCCGCCATTGTCGGTGATCCGCAGCGACAGCGCATCGCCGTCGCGCGCGAGCGCGATATCGACGCGGCTGGCGCCGGCATGCTTGGCGATATTGGTTAGCGCTTCCTGGAAAATCCGGAACAGGGCGATGGCGTGATCGGGCGAGAGGGCGATGTCGGTCTCGTTGGTGGCGAAATGGCAGGCGATGCCGACCTGCTTTTCAAATTCCTTCACTTGCCATTCGAACGCGGCGACGATGCCGAAGTCGAGCATGGGCGGGCGCAGGTCGAGCGAGATGCGGTGCACCGCCTCGATGGTGCGGTCGACCAGGCTGTCGACATAATTGGTCTTGTCGAGCAGTTGCGGCTGGTCGGGCGGCAGCCGGCGCGCCAGCATGGCAATGGCCATCTTGATGGCGGTGAGGTTGCCGCCCAGGTCGTCGTGGATTTCGCGGGCGATGCGGGTGCGTTCCTGTTCCTTGACCGCTTCGATGTGGGCGGTCAGCTCGGCCAGGGCGGCGCGCGAGTCGCTCACTTCGCGCTGGGCCTGCTTGCCGGCGCTGATATTGGTCATGATGCCTTCCCACTGCACCGCGCCGGCGGGCGCGGCCAGCGCGCGCGGGGTCGAACGCAGGTTGATCCACTTGACGTCCTTGAAGGCGTCGATCCAGATGCGGCCTTCCCAGTTCCAGGGCGTCAGCGCTGCCGCCGAGGCCTGCATCGATTCGAGGTAGGCGGGGCGATCCTGCGGCAGGATCAGGGCGAGAAAGCGGCGCGGCTCCGCCTCCAGCACGGCCGCCGGCACGCCCAGCAGCGCTTCGCAGCCTTCGCTCAGGTAGGGAAAGCGCACCGCGCCGTCCGCCTCGACGACGAACTGGTAGACCAGGCCGGGCATGTGGCGCACCACGGCGTTGAAACGGGCTTCATAGTCGGTAGGCAAGTGGGCAGTCATCGTGATGGGTTTCAGGAACGCCGGCGGGCGCGGAAAATCGCCTGGAAGCGGCGCAGGATGCGGGCCGGGCGGGTGGCCGCGCGCGCGCCATGGCGGCTGCGCCGCCGCAGCCGCAGCCAGCGGCGACGCAGGGCCTGGCGTAGTTGTTCCGACGTGAGCGCGGCGCGCCGGTAAAAGCCGGTGGCGCGCAGGCGCGCCAGCCAGTCGTCGCGCACGGCCAGGAAGCGCGCATGCCAGCGAGCGAACCAGGGCAGCGTCAGCAGGGCCGGGCGGGTCAGGAAATACACGCGCGCCACCAGCGCGGCGCCGCCCAGCTTGGCGGCGACGAACACGGCCACCCCGGTGACGGGATAGCCGGCGCCGATGGCGAACAGCGCCAGCAATTTGACGGGCAGCAGCAACGCAGCGGGCAGCACGAACAGGCACAGTGCGGGGTAGGGCGAGAGCGTGGCGATGCGCGCGTCAATCAGCTTGAACGGCGGCCACGCCGACACCGTCCGCACCAGCGCCAGGCCCAGGTCCCAGCACCACTCTTCGAGCAGCAGCAGCAGGGCGCCGGCCACCACCAGCGGCGAGAGCAGGCGGTTGCGCAGCTTGCGCGAGCGCACGCGGGGACGGGGAGGCGGGGACGACGGCATGGGGCGATGATACGGCAAAAGTGTCGACGGGCGCTGCGATTCGGGGCGGGTGGACCGCCACGCAGGCCGGTACGCCGGTACAATAGGGCCATGAACAAAGCATTCGTCAAAGAGTCCGACGACGACGACGAGGAAGCGCTGCTGCTGGCGCGCGCGATCCCCGCCGGCGCCAAGAACTACATCACCCCGGCCGGCTACCAGCGCATCAAGGATGAGCTGCTGCAGTTGATCGACGTCGACCGCCCCGAGGTGGTCAAGGTGGTGCACTGGGCCGCCTCGAACGGCGACCGCTCGGAAAATGGCGACTATATTTACGGCAAGCGCCGCTTGCGCCAGATCGATGGCCGCATCCGCTTCCTCACCAAGCGCATGGACGCCGCCGAAGTGGTGGACCCGTCGGCCCAGCACGGCAACGACCAGATTTATTTCGGCGCCACCGTGCTGTACCAGAACGGCGCGGGCGAGCAGCACACCGTCACCATCGTCGGCATCGACGAACTCGATCCCTTGAAGGGCAAGATCAGCTGGGTCTCGCCGGTGGCGCGGGCGCTGACCAAGGCCCGCGAAGGCGACCTGGTCACCCTGCAAACGCCGCTCGGCGCGGACGAACTGGAAATCCTCGAAGTGCGCTACCCGGCCCCGCCGCCGGCGTAACATCGCTGGCTAAGGTTTGCTGGCGCTGCCCGTCGACTTGCCCCACAGTTCGCCGCGCACGCTGGTGCCGGGCGTTTTGAGCACAGGCAAGGCGGCCCTGGCCCCGCCCGGCGGCGCCGGCGGCACGACCAGGGTGGCGAGAATTTCAGCGCGGTTCGGCTTGGTTTTCGACTGCCAGCGTACCGTCCGGTAGCCGGCCTGCTGCAGCATGGCATCGCGCCGCGCATCCCTGACGCTGTCATGGGTGCGATCGTCGAGTTCAATGATGGCGACGATCTGGCCATTGTAGCGGCGCTGCGCCACGTAATCGATAATTTTCTGATTGAACATATTGCGCGCCTTCCACCAGGCGCGGTTGTTGCCTTGGCGCGCGACCAGCGGATCGAGCAGGGCACCCATCGCCACCTGGGCGTGAAAACGGTATTCCGGCACGGCCGACTCGAGGCGGGCAAGAAACTCGGCCTCGTTGGCGCTCATGAACGGGCGCGCCTTGAAGGCGGGCGCCGCACCGCCACCGCGCTTGCCCAGCAAGGGAAGCAGGAAGGCCACGACCAGCGTGGCGACGATGATCAATAGCACGGTTGCATCCATGGTGTTCTCGGTTGACGGTGTCGGGTGCTGCAAGTATATGGATATTTTTCCGTGTGGAAACTATTCAATTGTCACAATCGTGGCGTATTTGCACCAGCATCGGCCTGTATCAAGCCCCTTCGATAACAGGCAGATAACATGGCCAGCCCTATCGCAACGAGGAGAATGGCAATGATGAACTTTTTGGCAAGTCTGGCGGTGCAAGTGAATGGCTTCGATGATTTTTTGCGCTGGCTGATCGCCCTGTTGAAATGGCTGAAATAAGCGCTGGCGCCGGCGCTGGTAAGATGGGCCACTTTGCTGTCCTTGCGTCGTTCCATGAATCCTGCCGATCTCATCGCCGCCCTGCGCCACGCCACCAGTGCCCAGCACGCCATCCTCGATAGCGGATTGCCGCTGGCGCAGCCTGATGCGGGCCTGGCCGCCTACGTCGCCCACCTGCGCATGCTGGCGCGCTGGCTGGGCCCCATCAACGCCTGGCTGGGCCAGTTCAGCGACGGCCCGCAAGGGCCGGGGGCGCCACCGCCGCTGGACCGGCTCGCTGGCATCATCGCCGACCTGGCGGCGGCGGGGGAGCCGGCGCCCCCGCCGGACCTGCACGCCGCCTGGCCGGCCCATGCCAGCCCCGCCTATCGCTGGGGCGTTGCCTACGTGGTGGAGGGCTCGCAACTCGGTGGGGCGGTGCTCTATCAGCGCCTGGCCGAGCGCCTCGCGCCCCATCCGCTGGCCTACCTGAAGCCGCCTGCCGACGGCCCCGGCCCCCGTTGGCGCGCCGTCATGGCAGCGCTGCGCGCGCAGGTGCGCACCGACGCCGAGCTGGCCGACGCCTGCGATGGTGCATGCGCGGCGTTTGCCCGCGTCCTGGCACTGGGCGGCACGGTCCCCGCCGTCGTGGAGGCGCAAGCGAGATTGCCATAGAGAAATGGCTGCTTGCGTGCGAGGGTGCGACAATGCCCGTTTATAGACAACGGTAGACACGCCCATGAAAAAATTCCTCTGCGCCGTCGCGCTCGTCCTCGGCAGCATCGGCGCCGCCCAGGCCCAGGTGTATTTCGATTCCGGCAGCGCGCGCCCGAACAATCCGCCCGCGGTGCGCCATGATGGCGAGCGCCAGCACCGCGCCCACCCCCCGGTACGGGCGCGCCAGAAGCTGGTGCGCTGCCGCGATGGCGCGCGGCGGGTGGCACGCATGTGCCGTGGCCACGGTGGGGTTGCTCGACGTTAAGATTGTGAAGGATTGGCGGGCGGGCCTGCGTGGCCCAGCCCGCTTGCGCGAGGGGCCGCTCAGGCCCGTTCGCGCTCGACCCGGTTCACGCCGGCCACCTGGCGCAGGTTGCGGATCAGGTGCGCGAGGTGGACCCGGTCCTTGACCTGAATGGTAAAGCGCAGCTGCGTCATGACGTGTTCCGCGTCCTCGTCCATGCCGACGTAGGTGATGTTGGCGTCGGCCTCGCCGATGTCGGCTGCGACGCGGGCCAGGATGCCTTTTTCGTTGTTGATCAACAAGCGAATACGGCAATCGAAACGGCGGTTCAACTCGGCGCCCCATTGCACGGCGATCCAGCGCTCCGGCTCTTTCAGGCGCAGGCGCTTGGCCGACGAGCAGTCGCTCGTGTGCACGACCAGGCCCTGGTCGCGCCGCAATTGCCCGGTGATCTGGTCACCGGGAATCGGCAGGCAGCACGGCGCCAGTTGCACCGACACGCCTTCGCTGCCGTAGATGGTAACGGGGTCGAGTTCGCCCGGCGTCAAGGGATGGCTCGAGGGCAGGGCGCCCGAGTCATCGTCGACCAGGCCGAAGATGTGGCGCGCCACCAGCGCGGCCATGCGCTTGCCGATGCCGATTTCCGCGTACAGCTCGTCCATGGAACGGGCCGATGATTCGTTGAGCAGTTTTTCGATCGTCGCCGCCGGCAGATCGGGGTTGACGTTGAGCGCGCGCAGGGCCTGGGCCAGCAGTTCCTGCCCCAGATCGACGGATTCATTCAGGTTTACCGTGCGCAGGTGATGGCGGATTGCCGAGCGTGCCTTGCCGGTACGCACGAACGACAGCCAGGTGGGGCTGGGCCGCGATGTCGCGTCCGTGACGATTTCCACGATGTCGCCGTTGCGCAATTCCGTGCGCAGGTGCTGCGCCTCGTTGTTGATCTTGACGGCCACCGTGTGATCGCCAATGCCGGTGTGGATCGAATAGGCGAAATCGAGCGCCGTGGCGCCCCGCGGCAGGGCGATGATTTTCGATTTCGGCGTGAACACGTACACCGAGTCGGGAAACAGGTCGACCTTGACGTGTTCGAGGAATTCGGCCGAGTCGCCCGTCTGCTGCTGGATGTCGAGCAGCGACTGCAGCCAGCTGTGGGTACGCTGCTGCAAGTCCGACAGGTTCGATTCGTCATTCTTGTAGAGCCAGTGCGAGGCCACGCCGGACTCGGCGGTGCGATGCATTTCCTGGGTGCGGATCTGGAATTCGACGGGGGTGCCGTAGGGGCCGATCAGGGTCGTGTGCAGCGACTGGTAGCCATTGAGCTTGCGGATGGCAATGTAATCCTTGAACTTGCCCGGCATCGGCTTGTACAGCCCGTGCAGGGTGCCCAGCGCCACGTAACACTGGGCGAAGTCGTCGACGACGACGCGAAAGCCGTAGACGTCGAGCACTTGCGAGAACGACAGTTTTTTGTTGCGCATCTTGCGGTAGATGCCGTACAGAGTCTTTTCGCGGCCATACACTTCGGCCGGCAGGCTGGCGCCGGCCAGGGTCGACTTGACCGATTCGAGGATTTTCTTGACCACTTCGCGGCGGTTGCCACGCGCCGCCTTGACCGCCTTGCCCAGCACCTGGTAGCGCATCGGGTGCAGGTGCGAGAACGACAGATCCTGCAATTCGCGGTAAATATTGTTCAGGCCCAGGCGGTGCGCGATGGGCACGTACACTTCCATCGTCTCGGCGGCAATGCGGCGCTTCTTGGCCGGCGCCATGTGGTCGAGCGTGCGCATATTGTGCAGGCGGTCGGCCAGCTTGATGAGAATGACGCGCACATCGGACGCCATCGCCAGCAGCATCTTGCGGAAGTTTTCCGCCTGCGCTTCGATCAGGCTCTGGAACTCGATTTTTTCCAGCTTCGACAGGCCGTCGACCAGGTTCGCCACGGGCGCGCCGAAGCGCTCGATCAGCTCTTCCTTCTTGACGTCCTGGTCTTCCATGACGTCGTGCAGGAAGGCGGCCATGATGGCCTGGGCGTCGAGCTTCCATTCGGCGCAGATTTCGGCGACGGCGATGGGGTGGATGATGTACGGCTCGCCCGATTTGCGCACCTGGCCCAGGTGCATTTCGTCGGAGAAGCGGTAGGCTTCCTTGACTTTTTTCAGCTCGGACGGGGTCAGGTACTCGGACAGGCGGGTGATCAGGTGGGTGACCGAGGCCACCACCGGGGGGGGCGTGGCGGGCACTTCCTGCCTGGCCGCCGCGCGCGCCGAGCGCGAAGTTGGCGCGGGCGCCGGCGGGATGGGCGTGCCTGGAGGGGTCGCTACCGGTGTGTGCAGAGTCATACTGTAGTCAATCAGCCGCTGTGAAATAGCAGAATACCAGAATGGCGAGTTGACACATCTCAGGAGAATTACCGGATATGCCGGTAATTACATTGGAACTTTTTTCAGCATTTCAATGCCGACTTTGCCAGCGGCGATTTCACGCAGGGCGACGACGGTGGGCTTGTCCTTGGCATCGACCTTCGGGGTGTGGCCTTGCAGCAACTGGCGGGCGCGGTAGGTCGCGGCCAGGGTCAGCTGAAAGCGGTTAGGGATGCTTTTCAAACAATCTTCAATGGTAATGCGTGCCATGATTACTCCAGGGTGTGTGAGGGTGGTGCCGGGCGGGGCGGATGCGCTTACGGCTGCGACGCGTGGATGCCCAGTTGGGCAAACAGGGCGGCGTTGCGTGCGGCTTGCTGGGGAAACCGCGCTCGTGTCGCTTTGACAATCGCGCTCATTTCGGACAAGGCGACGTTGAACTCTTCATTGATAATAACATAGTCGAAGTCCGGGGCGTGAGCGATCTCGCCGCCAGCGGCCAGCAGGCGCTTGGTGATCACGTGCGGTTCGTCCTGTCCCCGCTTGTGCAGGCGCTCCTCGAGCGCGGCGATCGACGGCGGCACGATGAAGATTCCCACCGCCGACGGAAACTGCTTGCGCACCTGGCGCGCGCCCTGCCAGTCGATCTCGAGCAGCACGTCGGTGCCGGCCCGCATTTCCTGCTCGACCAGCAGGCGCGAGGTGCCGTAGTAGTTGCCGTGCACCTCGGCCCATTCGAGAAACTCGCCGGCGTCGGCACGGGCGACGAAATCGTCGGCCGTGGTGAAATGGTATTCGCGGCCATCGATTTCACCGGGGCGCGGCTGGCGCGTGGTGGTGGAAATGGACAGTTCGATGGCCGGCTCCTGCTTGAGCAGGGCGTTGACCAGGGTCGACTTGCCGGCGCCGGACGGCGCGGCGACGATGAACAGGCTGCCGGCGAAAGAAGTGGGAGTGTGCATGGGAGGGTCCTTGGATTCGGTAGGGCCGGGCAGGCACCGCACGCGGGGACCTGCCCGTCGGCGCGCGCGGCGCCGGTTGTTATTCCAGGTTTTGCACCTGTTCGCGCATCTGCTCGATGAGCAGCTTGAGTTCCATCGAGGCGTCGGCCAGCTCTTTCACGGACGCCTTGGCGCCCAGGGTGTTGGCTTCGCGATTGAGTTCTTGCATCATGAAGTCGAGCCGCTTGCCCACCTGGCCGCCTTTTTTCAGGATGTGGCGCGTTTCATTGAGGTGGGCCGACAGGCGCGACAGTTCTTCCGAGACGTCGATGCGGATGCCATACAAGGTCACTTCCTGGCGGATCCGCTCGAACGCTTCCTGGCGCGTCAGCGTCGATGGCGTGCCGTGGCCGGCCAGCCCGAGCGCGTCCTGCATGCGCTCGACGGCCTTTTGCTGGAACTGGGCGATGACCTGGGGAATCAGCGGGCTGATGCGCTTGACGATGACGTCCATCGCGTCGATGCGCGCTTCGAGCATCGCCTGCAAGGCGGCGCCTTCGCGGCGGCGGCTGTCGACAAAGGCGGCCACCGTGCGCGCCGTGAGCGCGGCGACGTCGGCCTGCAGCGATTCCTGGCCGACGGTGGCTTCTTCGATGACGCCGGGCCAGCGCAGCAGTTCAGCCACCGTCATCACGGGCGCCGACACAAAATGCCGGGCCACTTCGGCCTGCATGCGCGCCAGGTCGCCCAGCAGCGCCTGGTTGAGCGCCTGCGAGGCGCCGGCCACCTTGCGGCCGAACGACAGGCGCGCTTCGACCTTGCCGCGGGTGATGGCGGCCATGATGGCGGCGCGCAAGTCCGGTTCGAGCGCGCGTAACTCATCGTTGATGCGGAACTGCAGGTCGAGAAAACGCGAATTGACGCTCTTGATTTCGATCGTCAATGTGCCCGCGGCGCCTTCACTGGTCGCGACCGCGTAACCTGTCATGCTTGAAATGCTCAATGGAGTCCCCGGAATTTATCTTTTCTTTACAATGCGGTGTTTTATCCACACAATCGTCGTCGACACAGTCGATCAGCTACGCAAGGAATGCTCACTCCAGATGGCCGCACAAAACAACGCCCCGCTGCCCGATGGACTGGAAATTGCTGGATATCGCATTGTAAAGAAAATTGCGTCCGGTGGGTTCAGTATTGTTTACCTCGCGTATGACCACGATGGCAACGCCGTCGCCATCAAGGAATACCTGCCCAGCGCCCTGGCGCTGCGCCAGCCCGGTGAACTCATTCCCGTCATCGCCAAGGCCAATTTGCCCGTGTTTCGCATCGGCCTCAAGTGCTTTTTCGAGGAGGGGCGGGCGCTGGCCCTGATCGCCCACCCGAACGTGGTGCGGGTGCTCAATTTTTTTCGCGCCAACGACACCGTCTACATGGTGATGGCCTACGAATCGGGTCATTCTTTGCAGGAACATATCGCCCGCTTCAACGCCCGTGGCAGCCGGCTGGGCGAAGCCTTCATTCGGCAGGTGTTCGCCAGCGCCTGCAGCGGCCTGCGCGAAGTGCACGCCAATAAACTGCTCCATCTCGATATAAAACCGGCCAATATCTATCTGCGCACCGACGGCAGCCCCCTGCTGCTCGATTTCGGCGCCGCCCGCCAGACCATCAACGCCGACGTGCCCAAGCTCACTCCCATGTACACGCCCGGCTTCGCGCCGCCGGACCTGTACTCGAGGGCGGCGGCGCTGGGGCCGTGGTCCGATATTTACAGCATCGGCGCCTCGCTGTTTGCCTGCATGGCCGGGGCGCCGCCGCAGCCGGCCGACCAGCGCAAACTCGACGACAAGATGGGCGCGCAGTGCGACAAGCTGGTCGGGCTGTATTCGGACGAATTGCTCGCCATGGTGCGCGCCTGCCTGTCGCTGGATCCCTTGCTGCGCCCGCAAAGCGTGTTCGCCGTGCAAAAGCTGCTGCAGGCGCCCATGGCCGCGCCGGCGCAGGTCGCGCGCGCGCCCGGCCTGGCCGGGCAGTTGCGCGCGCTGGTGGACAAGGTCACGGGCTTGGGCCGCAAAGCCGGCGACAGCGCCGACCAACCCTGAACCCGGAGGACCGCATGCAATTTTCAGTCTACCAACAGAGCCAGATCGGCGGACGCAAGGTCAACCAGGACCGCATGGGCTACAGCTTCACCCGCGAAGCCTTGCTGCTGGTGCTGGCCGACGGCATGGGCGGCCACGTGCGCGGCGAAGTCGCCGCCACCATCATGCTGCAGACCATGTCGACGCTGTTCCAGCAGCAGGCCACGCCGTATGTCAAAAAGCCCGAGCGCTTCCTCGAAGAGGCGTTCCTGGCGGGGCACCACGCGATCCACCGCTACCGCACAGTGCACGCGCTGCCGGAAACCCCGCGCACCACGGTGGTGGCCTGCCTGATCCAGCACAACACGGCCATCTGGGCCCATTGCGGCGACTCGCGCCTGTACTGGATGCGCCGCGGCCAGATCCTGGGACGCACGCGCGACCATTCGCACATCGAACACCTGATCGAGCGGGGCCTGGCCGCGCCGTCCGAGCGCGCCACCCACCCCGACCGCAACAAGCTCTATAACTGCATCGGCGCTGCCAGTCTGCCCCGGATCGAGGTGGGGCGCCAGGCGCGCCTGCTGCCGGGCGACGTCGTGCTGCTGTGCTCGGACGGCCTGTGGGGCAGCGTGTCCGACGCCGACATCACCCACCGGCTGGCCACCCAGACCATCGTGCGGGCGATTCCGGAACTGGTCGAGACGGCCGTCAGCGTGGCCGGCCCGGGCGGCGACAACACCACCGCCCTGGCCATCATGTGGCAGGGCAGCCTGGAAGAGTCGAGCGCGCCCGGCGTGACCGTCATCTCCACCGAAATGCTGCCCGATAACCTCGTCAGTACCACCATCGGCGCGGCCGCCGAGCCGGCGGCATCTGGCGATGCGGCCAACGAGATCGACGCCTTCAACGACGACGAGATCGAAAAGGCGATTGCCGAAATTCGCGGGGCGATCGAACGCTCCAACCAGATATTGAAATAAACCGTTTACTTTTCATCCCCAATTCATCAGCTACTTACCAGGATATCCATGACCAATGTTCAACGCCCCAGCGGGCGCGCCGTCGACCAGCTGCGCCCGATTCTGCTCACCCGTAATTTCACCCGCCACGCCGAAGGATCGGTGCTCATCGAGTGCGGCGACACCAAGGTGATCTGCACCGCCAGCATCGAAGAGAAAGTGCCGGGCTTCTTGAAGGGCAAGGGACAGGGCTGGCTGACGGCCGAATACGGCATGCTGCCCCGCTCGACCCACACCCGCATGGACCGCGAAGCGGCGCGCGGCAAGCAGTCCGGCCGCACCCAGGAAATCCAGCGCCTGATCGGCCGCTCGCTGCGCGCCGCGTTCGACCTGCAAGGTTTCGGCGAGCGCACCCTGCACCTCGACTGCGACGTCATCCAGGCCGACGGCGGCACCCGCTGCGCCTCGATCACCGGCGCCATGGTGGCCGCCTACGACGCCTTCGCCAGGCTGCACGCGCGCGGCGCCATCGACGCGATTCCCCTGAAAAGCTTCGTCGCCGCCATCTCGGTGGGCGTGGTGGGCGGCGTGGCGCTGCTCGACCTCGACTACATCGAGGACTCCGGCTGCGACACCGACATGAACGTGGTGATGACCGACGCCGGCCATTTCATCGAAGTGCAGGGCACCGCCGAGGGCGCCGCCTTCGACCGCGCCGGCATGAACCGCCTGCTCGACCTGGCCGAGGGCGGGGTGGCGGCGCTGATTGGCCTGCAAAAGACGGCGCTGGGCATCGCGTAGTCATCGGCGCGGCGCAGCGCGGAGCGGGCAGTGGGGGTAAAATGCCGCTTCTTCCCCCTACTTACGGCGCCGCCCGCGGCCCTTTACGCCATGACCCAACGTCTCGTCCTCGCCTCCAATAATGCCGGCAAACTGCGCGAATTCGGCCAGATCCTCGCCCCGCTGGGCTTCGAACTGCATCCGCAGGAAGCGTTCGGCGTGCCCGAGGCGGACGAGCCGTTCGCCACCTTCGTGGAAAACGCGCTGACCAAGGCGCGCCACGCGGCGCGCCTGACGGGCCTGCCCTGTCTGGCCGACGACTCCGGCGTGTGCGTCAACGCGCTCGGCGGCGCCCCCGGCGTACGCTCGGCGCGCTATGCGGGCGAGCCGAAATCGGACCAGCGCAACAGCGAGCGCGTGCTGGCCGACCTGGCCGCGCACGCCGACAAATCGGCCTACTATTATTGTGTGCTGGTGTATGTGCGCCATGCCGACGACCCGCAACCGGTGATCGCCGATGGTGTCTGGGCCGGCGAGATCCGCCCGCTCGCGCGCGGCGACAACGGTTTTGGCTACGACCCCCATTTCTGGCTGCCGGCGCTGGGCAAGACGGCGGCCGAACTGAGCGCCGTCGAAAAGAACGCCGTCTCGCACCGGGGCCAGGCGCTGCGCGCGCTGGTGGCCAAGCTGTCGGCGACGCTGGCATGATTCCCATCAAGCTGGTCGGCACCAGGCCGGCCGCCGCCGAGCCGGCCTTCGACGCCGCCCTCGCCGAGAGCCGCTCGCCCGCCGCCAGCGCCCTGCAATACCTGCAGCCGGGCGCCCTGCAACTGAGCGCGCTGCCGCCGCTGGCGCTGTACATCCACTTTCCCTGGTGCGTGCGCAAGTGCCCTTACTGCGATTTCAACTCGCACGAGGCGAAGGGGGAACTGCCCGAGCAGGCTTACCTGGACGCCGTGCGGCTCGACCTGGAACAGTCGCTGCCGCTGATCTGGGGCCGAAAAATCTATACCGTGTTCATCGGCGGCGGCACCCCCAGCCTGCTGTCGGCGGCGGGCCTGGACCGCCTGCTGTCGATGGTGCGCACCCTGCTGCCGCTGGAGATCGACGCCGAGATCACCATGGAAGCCAATCCCGGCACCTTCGAAGTGGAAAAATTCAAGGCCTACCGGGCCAGCGGCGTCAACCGCCTGTCGATTGGCATCCAGAGTTTCAACGCCGACCATTTGAAGGCGCTGGGACGGATCCACGACGACGGCGAGGCGAGACGGGCGGTGGAGATCGCCCGCACCCATTTCGACAATTTCAATCTCGACCTGATGTACGCGCTGCCCACCCAGACCTTGCAGCAGGCCGAGCTCGACCTGGCCACCGCGCTGTCGTACGCGCCGCCCCATCTGTCGCTGTACCACCTGACGATGGAGCCGAACACGGTGTTCGCCAAGTACCCGCCGGTACTGCCCGACGACGACGCCAGCGCCGACATGCAGGACATGATCGCCGCCACCATGGCGGCGAACGGCTACCAGCACTACGAGGTGTCGGCGTTTGCGCTGCCGGGCCGGCGCGCCCGCCACAACCTCAATTACTGGCAGTTCGGCGACTACCTGGGCATCGGCGCCGGCGCCCATTCGAAGCTGTCGTTCCCGCACCGGATCATCCGCCAGGCCCGCTTCAAGCAGCCGGAGTCGTACATGAAGGCGGCGCAGGCGGGCAATCCCGTCCAGGAGCAATTCGAGATCGGGCGCGCCGACATGGGCTTCGAGTTCGCCCTCAACACCATGCGCCTGACCGAAGGGTTTTCACCGAACCTGTTCGGCGAGCGCACGGGCATGGGCCTCAACGCCATCGAGGCGCCGCTTAACGCGGCCGAGGCGAAGGGGCTGATTTACCGCGACCACCAGATCATCCGTCCCACCGAACTGGGGCTGCGCTTCTTGAACGACTTGCAGCAGATGTTCCTCGAGAGTTGAGCGGCAGCCAGGACTCAGGCCAGTTGCAGGCGCCGGGCCGGCGCGTGCGCCGACAGCCGGAACGCCGCCGCCACCTCGGTCAGCAATCCCGCCTGTTCCTGCATGCTGGCCGCGGCGGCCGCCGCTTCCTCCACCAGCGCCGCATTCTGCTGCGTCACCCGGTCCATCTCGATGATCGCCTGGTTGACCTGGTCGATGCCGGTGCGCTGTTCCTGGCTGGCCAGCGTAATCTCGCTGACCACGGTGTTGACCCGGGCCACGCTGTCGACCACGTCCTGCATGGTCGCACCGGCTTCCCGCACCAGTTGCGTGCCGCTGTTGACCTGGCTGACCGAGTCGTCGATGAGGGCCTTGATTTCCCGGGCCGCGCCCGCCGAGCGCTGCGCCAGGTTGCGCACTTCCGAGGCCACCACGGCAAAGCCGCGCCCCTGTTCGCCCGCGCGCGCCGCTTCGACGGCGGCATTCAAGGCCAGGATATTGGTCTGGAAGGCGATGCCGTCGATGACGCCGATGATGTCGACGATCTTGCGCGAGGAGGCGTCGATCGAGCCCATGGTATCGACCACGCGGCCGACGATGGCGCCGCCCCGTGCGGCCACCTGCGAGGCCGCCAGCACCAGCGCGTTGGCCTGCTGGGCATTGTCGGCGTTCTGCCGCACCGTCGAGGTCAGTTCCTCCATCGATGCCGCCGTCTCTTCGAGCGAACCGGCCTGCTGCTCGGTGCGGGCCGACAGGTCGAAATTGCCGGCGGCGATCTGGCTTGACGCCGTGGCGATCGTCGCGGTGCCGCTCTGGACTTGCGAGACGACCTTGAACAGGGCGCCATTCATGCGCTCGAGAGCGCGCATGAGGTCGCCGATTTCGTCGTGCGCGGCGCTGTCGAAGGCGCTCGTCAGATCGCCCGCCGCCACCGTTTCGGCCACGCCGACGGCAGCGCGCAGGGGCGCGGTGATGCTGCGCGTGATCAGCCAGGCCATGGTAGTGCCGGCGCCGAGCACCAGCGCGCCCAGCAGCAGCAGCAGGTTGAAGGCGCGCGCGCTGGCGACGTCGAGCGCGGCCGCGGTGGCATCGATGTTCTTGCGCTGCAGGGCCAGGAAGGCCTTCTGCTTGGACGCGTAGCGTTCGGCCGCGGGCATGAAGGCCTCCTCGAACAGGCGCACGCCGGTGTCGATGTCGCCGGCTTTTCTGGCGTCCATCACTTTCACCTTGGCGGCCTGGTAGACGGCACGGTCGGCGACGATTGCGCTCATCATGTTCTTTTCCTCTTCGTCGACCAGCAAGGCTTCGACCTGCTTGAGCAATTCGGTGCTGCGGGTGACGCTGTCGGCAATCTGCTTGGCGAACTTTGCAGAGAGCGTGTCGTCGCTGCTGCTGGCGATCAGTGCGGTGCGCGCAATTGCAGACGCAGTGTAGGTATGCCAGTCGGACACCAGCCGTTCCTTCGCCAGCGGCATCGCCGTCAGGTGGCGCGTGGCGTCGGCGCCCGCCCGCGCGGCCACCAAGGCATAAGTCGTGGAAATAATCGAAAGGAACAGGATGATGCCGAACGCGAGCGCCAAGCGGGCGCCGATTCGAAGATGAAATAACATGAGGATTGCCCTGGAATAGTTTAAAAAATACTTATGGGAAACTATTATCCCCTTCTTGGCCCAGCTAAGCGATTAGTAATCACTTTTTTTGTTGTTTCGAGGAAAGAGAGCGCTGGCGCTGCCAAAAAAAACGGAGCACCAAGGCTCCGTTTTGGGACACTGCGCGCGCGCGATCAGCGCTGCGCGGTGGGCGCTTGCGCCGTGCTCCAACCGCCGCCCAGTACGCGGTACAGGGTGACCTGGTTCTGCAGGCGCAGCAGGTTGGCCGAGATGGCCGAGCGCTGGGCGTCGAACAGGGCGCGCTGGGCGTCGAGCAGTTCCAGGTAGGAGCTGGCGCCCGATTTGTAGCGCAGGTCCGACAGGTTGAAGCGGTCCGCTTCGGCCTCGGCCACGCGGCGCTGGGCACGCAGCTGTTCGGCATACGTTGCCTGGCCGGCCAGGCCGTCCGACACTTCGCGGAACGCCACCTGGATGGCCTTCTCGTAGTTGGCCACCGCGATGTCGTTGCCGACGCGGGCGCTGGCCAGGTTGGCCTGGTTGCGGCCGTAGTCGAAGATCGGCAGCAGCGCCTGCGGGGCGAAGGTCCAGCCGAACGAGCCGCCCTTGAACAGGCCAGAGAGTTCACCGCTGGCGCTGCCGGCGCTGGCCGTGAGCGAGATGCGGGGGAAGAAATTGGCGCGGGCGGCGCCGATGTTGGCGTTGGCGGCGATCAGCTGCTGCTCGGCGGCGCGGATGTCCGGCCGTGCCGCCAGCAAGTCCGATGGCAGGCCGGCGGGCAAGTCGCCCAGCGCCGTCTGCGCCAGCGTGCGCGTGGCGGGCAGGGTGGCCGGCAGCGGCTGTCCCACCAGTTGGACCAGCAGGTTGGCATCCTGGGCGCGCTGGCGCAACTGCTGCGCCAGCACCACTCTGGCCGTCTCGACCAGCGAGACACCCTGCTGCAGGTCGAGTTTCGACACGATGCCGTTGTCGAATTTTAATTGGATCAGGCGCAGCGATTCTTCGCGGCCGGCCAGGGTCTGGCGCGTCAGCTCGAGCAATTCCTCGTCGGCCAGCAGCGACAGGTAGGTATTGGCCACCGACGAAATCAGGCTGATCTGGGTACTCTTGCGCGCCTCGTCCGTGGCCAGGAACTGCGCCAGCGCCGCGTCGCTCAAATTGCGCACGCGGCCGAACAGGTCCAGCTCGAAGGCCGACACGCCCAGGCCCACCTGGTAGGCGCTGACGATGCTGTCGTTGGCGCCCGGGCTGCGGCTGCCGGTGGCGGCCAGGTTCAGCGTGGGCAAGGTGTCGGCGCGGCGGATCTGGTAGGCCGCGCGCGCCTGTTCGATGTTCAAAATCGCCACGCGCAGGTCGCGGTTGTTCACCAGCGCCAGGTCGATCAACTGCTTCAGGCGGGCGTCGGCAAAGTAACTCTGCCAGGCGATGCTAGAGGCGGCCTGCGCGGTGGCGGCGCTGACGGGGGCGTCAGGGAAGGCGGCCGCCACTGGCGCGGCCGGGCGCTGGTAGTGCGGCGCCAGTGACGTGCAGCCGGTCAGCGCCAGCACCAGCGCCAGCGGCGCCAGCCGAAATGCCAGTGGAGAAATATTGTTCATAATCATACTTTTTCCTCTGTAACGGTGGCCGGGCCCGCCACCTGCGGCGTGGCCGGCTGGGGGTGGTCCTTTCCGCCAAATAATTTGCGTATCAGCACGAAAAACACGGGCACGAAGAACACGCCCAGCGCGGTGGCCGTGATCATGCCGCCCATCACGCCGGTACCGATGGCGCGTTGGCTGGCGGCGCCGGCGCCGGAAGCGATCACCAGCGGTAGCACGCCGAGGATGAAGGCCAGCGAGGTCATCAGGATCGGCCGGAACCGCAGGTGGCAGGCGGCAATCGCGGCATCGACGGCCGACATGCCTTTTTCCTGCAGTTCCTTGGCGAACTCGATGATCAGCACGGCGTTTTTGGCGCCCAGGCCGATGATGGTGATCAGGCCGACCTTGAAGTACACATCGTTGGGCAGGCCGCGTGCGGTGGCCGCCATCAGCGCACCGAGCACGCCGAACGGCACGACCAGCAGCACGGCGACGGGAATCGACCAGCTTTCATACAGGGCGGCCAGCGACAGGAACACGGCGAGCAGGGCGAAGCCGAGCAGCACGAAGACGGTCGAACCGGACAGTTTTTCCTCGCGCGACTGGCCGGTCCACTCGAAACCGAAGCCGGGCGGCAACTGGCCCGCCATTTTCTCCATCTCTTCGAGCGCCTGGCCCGTCGAGTAGCCCTTGGCCGCGTCGCCGGAAATGCGCATCGTCGAGTAGCCGTTGTAGCGCACCGTCTGCATGGGGCCGGTGATCCAGCGGGTGGTGGCAAAGGCCGACAGCGGCACTTGCTGGCCCTTGGCGTTGACCGCGTTCAGGCGCAACAGGTCTTCCGGCTGCATGCGCGAGGCCGCTTCGGCCTGCACCACGACGCGCTGCAAGCGCCCGTTGTTCGGGAAATCGTTGATGTAGGACGAACCGAGCGACGTCGAGATGGCCGTGTTGATGGCATCGAAGGTCACGCCCAGCGCATTGGCCTTGTCGCGGTCGATGTCGAGCTGGACCTGGGGCGCCGCTTCCAGGCCTTCCGGACGCACGCCCGCCAGCACGGGGTTTTTCGCCGCCATGCCCAGCATCTGGTTGCGCGCCGCCAGCAGGGCGGCGGGGCCGTTGCCGCCGCGGTCTTGCAGGCGGAACGAGAAGCCCGTGCCCGTGCCCAGTTCGGGAATCGGCGGCGGCGACAGGGCGAACACGAAGGAATCGCGCTGGCTCGACAGGGCGCCCGTGATGCGGCCGGCGATGTCGGCGGCGCCATGGCCGGCGCCGCGCTCTTTCCAGTCTTTCAGGGGAATGAAGGCGAGCGCGACGTTCTGGCCCTGGCCGGAAAAATTAAAGCCCAGCACGCTGACCATGCTGGCCACTTCCGGCTGCTTGAGGATGAATGCTTCGGCATCCTTCATCACTGCCGAGGTGCGTTCGAGGGTGGCGCCGGCCGGCAACTGCACGTTGGCGATGATGTAACCCTGGTCTTCGTTGGGCAGGAACGACGATGGCAGGCGGGTGAAGATCAGGCCGACCACGCCGATGACGACGGCAAACACCACCAGCGCGCGGCCCGTATGGCGCAAGGTCTTGGCGACCCAGCCTTCATAGCCCTTGGCAGTTTTGGTAAAGCCCCGGTTGAACCAGCCAAAGAAGCCTTTCTTGACGTGGGTGTGGCCCTTTTCGACGGGCTTGAGGAAGTGGGCGCACAGGGCCGGCGTGAGCGACAGCGCCATGAAGGCGGAGAAGAAGATCGACGACACCATCACGGCCGAGAACTGGCGGTAAATATTGCCGACCGCGCCGGCGAAGAAGGCCAGCGGCACGAACACCGACATGAGCACGACGGTGACGCCGATGATGGCGCCGGAAATCTGGCCCATCGCCTTGCGCGTCGCTTCCAGCGGCGGCAAGCCTTCTTCGCTCATGATGCGTTCGACGTTTTCCACCACCACGATGGCGTCATCGACGACGATACCGATCACCAGCACCATGCCGAACATGGTGAGCACGTTGATGGAAAAGCCCAGCGCCAGCAGGGTGGCCAGCGAGCCGAGCAGGGCGACCGGCACCACGATGGTGGGAATGATGGTGTAGCGGAAATTTTGCAGAAACAGGTACATCACCACGAACACCAGCAGCACCGCTTCGATCAGGGTTTCCACCACTTGCTTGATGGAGATGTCGATAAACGCCGAGCTGTCGAAGGGCACCGAGTACTTCATGCCAGGCGGGAAGTATTTCGACAATTCCTTCATGCGTGCACGCACCAGCTTGGCCGTCTCAAGGGCGTTACCGGAGGGCGACAACTGCACCCCGATGCCGGTCGATGGTTTGCCGTTCAGGCGGGCCGAGGTGCCGTAGCTCTGGCCGCCCAGCTCGATGCGGGCGACGTCTTTCAGGCGCACGGTGGAGCCGTCGGCGTTGGCGCGCAGGACGATGTTACCGAACTGTTCGACATTGCTCAGCTGGCCAGTGACGACCACGGTGGCGGAAATGGTCTGACCGACTTGCAGGGGCAGGTCGCCGATGGTGCCTGAGGCGACCTGGGCGTTTTGCTGGCGGATGGCGTTGTTGACGTCCGCCGTCGACAGGTTGAAGCCGACCAGCTTGGCCGGATCGATCCAGATGCGCATGGCTTTTTCCGTACCGAACAGCTGGGCCTGGCCGACGCCCTTGATGCGCTGGATTTCCGGCAGCACCGTGCGCGAGGCGTAGTCGCCCAGCGCGATCGGGTCCCATTTCGGGTCGTCCGAGGACAAGATGGTAAACAGCAGGAAGTTCGAGCGCGATTTATCGACCCGCACACCTTGCTGCACCACCGCCTGCGGCAGGCGCGGGGTGGCCCGGCCCAGGCGGTTTTGCACGTCGACCTGGGCCAGGTCGGGATTGGTGCCCGTCTCGAACGAGAGCGTGATGGTGCCGGTGCCGTTGGCCTGGCTGATCGACTCCATGTAGATCAGGCCGGGCGACCCGTTCATTTCCCGTTCGATGACGCTGATGACTGAGTCTTCCAGGGTCTGGGCCGAGGCGCCCGGGTAGGCGGTGGTGACGACGATCGACGGCGGCGCCACGCTGGGGTACTGCGCGATCGGCAGCTGGGTGATGGAAACGGCGCCCATCACCATGATGAACAAGGCGATCACCCACGCAAAAACGGGGCGATCAATAAAAAAGCGAGCCATGAAGGAATCCTGTGTGGGTTATTTGGCAGCCGTGGCTGGCGCCGAAGCGGCGGCGGCGGCGGGGGCGGCGGCGGGTGCTGCTGCTGCCGGGCTCCATGGCACCGGCGTGACGGGCGCGCCCGGCACCATCATTTTCTGGAAGCCGTCGACGACGACTTTTTCGCCTTCTTTCAGGCCCTCGAGCACCACCCAGTTGGCCCCTTGCTGGGAACCGATCTTGACGGGGCGGGGCGCTGGCTTGTTGTCGGCGCCGACGACGATGACGGTGTCGCCATTGTTGCCGCGCGTGACAGCCTGCTGGGGCACCAGCATGGCTGCCGGCAGCGATGCCTGCGACAGGCGGGCGCGCACGTACTGGCCTGGCAGCAGGGCGTTGTCGGGGTTGGGCACTTCGGCGCGCAGGGCCACCTGGCCCGAGGTCGGGTCAACGGTGACGTCGGAGAACAGCAGCTTGCCCTTGCGGCCCAGCTCCGTGCCGTCGTCGAGGATGACGGTGACGGCAATGCTGCCGGCCGCACCGGCGCCCGCGGCGCGGCGCAGCTTTTGCAGTTCGGTCGCCGATTGGGTGATGTTCAGGTAGACCGTGCTGGTTTGCTGGATGACGGCCAGCTGGGTCGCTTCGCTGGCGCTGACGAGGGCGCCTTCGGTGACCAGGGCGCGGCCGATGCGGCCCGCGATGGGCGCCGTCACGCTGGCGTAACCGGTGGTGAGCTGGGCCGTCTGCACGGCCGCCTTCTGGGCGGCGACGTCCGCTTCCGCGGTTTTCTGGGTGGCGACGACGTTGACGTATTCCTGCTTGCTCACGGCGTTCGCTTCGACCAGCGGCTTGTAGCGCTCGGCCTGGGCGGCGGCCTGGTTCAGTACCGCCTGCGACTTGACCAGGTTGGCGCGGGCGCTGGCCAGCGCCGCTTCATAGGGCGCGGCATCGATCTGGTAGAGCACCTGGCCGGCCTTGACTTCGCTGCCCTCCGTAAACAGGCGCTTGAGCACCACGCCATTGACGCGGGCCCGTACCTGGGCCACGCGCACGGGCTCCACGCGGGCCGGCAACTCCGTCTGCAGGGCGACCGGCTCGAACCTGGTGGTGATCACGCCCACCTGCGCGGGCGGCCGGGCAGCGCCAGCGGCGCCAGCGGCGCCAGCGGCAGCCGGATCGTCTTTCTTGCCGCAGGCGGCCAACGCGAGCAGAACGGCAAGGCTGACGGCGGTCAGCCGGGTCTTGGACAAAGGGAAAGAGGTGGCAGTGCGCATTGCGGGGGCATCCTTTGAAAATGCGGCGCTCCCGCAGAGTCGTCGGGGTAGTGCCGCTGGCTTTTATCGATTTTGCGGCTATACTATCACGAGTGTATGTTTAATGTTTGGCCCAGCCAGTTTGGGTATTTGGAGCAAATGATGGTACGCAGGACCAAGGAAGACGCATTGGCGACCCGTGACAGTATCCTGGATGCGGCAGAGCAGTTATTTGTACGGCAAGGCGTGGCGGGTACCACCTTGCAGCATATCGCAACGGCGGCGGGCGTGACGCGCGGCGCAATCTACTGGCATTTTCTGGACAAGGGGGCGATGTTCAACGCCATGATGGAGCGCGTCAAGACGCCGCTCGAGGCGGCCCGCCAGTTACTGGAAGACAATCATCCGCTGGCGCCGCTGGACGCCTTGCGCGAGCACATCATCGCCGTATTTCGCATCACGGTGCAGAACCCGCAGGCGCGCCGGGTGTTTGAAATCGCCACCCTCAAGATGGAATTCATCGACGAAATGAACACGGTGCGCGAGCGCCGCAAGCAAAACCAGGAACTGTGGATGGCGCGCACGGAGAAGGCAATCCGCGACGGCATTGTCGCCGGTGAAGTGCGCGAAGGGGTCGATCCGGTGGCGGTGGCGCTGGGACTGTGGGCCATTCTCGACGGCTTGCTGCGCGCCTGGCTGCTCGATCAGCAGGCTTTCGACCTGGTCAAGCTGGGCGGCGACATTGTCGACACCCATCTGGCCTGCCTGCGGGCGCCACCCCGGGCGGCGCCGCTGGCGGGCTAAGGATTAACGCAGGGCGGTGATCATCTGCTTGAGCTTGCCCGAATCGGCGCAGAAGGCGCGGATGCCTTCGGCCAGTTTTTCGGTCGCCATGGGGTCTTCGTTCATCATGAAGCGGAAGGTTTTTTCGTCGATCGACACCTTGTCGATGGTCGCCCCTGGCGCGTCACCGCCCAGCTTGCGGACCACGGGCCCATTGCTGTCGGCCAATTTTTGCAGCAGGTCAGGCGCGATGGTGAGCAGATCGCAGCCGGCCAGTTCGAGGATCTGCGAGGTATTGCGAAAGCTCGCGCCCATCACCTCGGTGCGGTAGCCGAACTTGCGGTAGTACTGGTAAATGCGCTTGACCGATTGCACGCCCGGGTCTTCCGCGCCCGTGTAGTCGATGCCCGTCGATTTTTTGTGCCAGTCGTAGATGCGGCCGACGAAGGGCGAAATGAGCTGGACTTTCGCTTCGGCGCAGGCGATCGCCTGGGGCAGGGCGAACAGCAGCGTCAGGTTGCAGTGGATGCCTTCGCGCTCGAGGATTTCAGCGGCGCGGATGCCTTCCCAGGTCGAGGCGATCTTGATGAGCACGCGGTCGCGTCCGTAGCCGGCCGCTTCGTACAGGGCGATCAGTTCGCGGCCCTTGGCGACGTTGGCTTCGGTGTCGAACGACAGGCGGGCATCGATTTCGGTGGACACGCGGCCTGGCACCAGCTTGAGGATTTCAATGCCGAAGGCCACCAGCAGGTGGTCGATGACGTCCGTGGTCGACAGCGAAGGATGGTCGCGCACGGCCTGCTCGAGCAGGGGCCGGTATTCGGCCTTTTGCACCGCTTTCAGGATCAGCGAAGGATTGGTGGTGGCATCGCGCGGGGCGTACGCCTTGATCGACTGAAAATCGCCGGTGTCGGCAACGACGGTGGTGAATTGCTTGAGCTGTTCGAGTTGATTCATGGCGCACGGGTGAAGGTTGAGGGTATGGGAATCTATTGTACCAAGCTGCCGCAGCCCCGGGGCGGGCAGTTCCGGGCCGGCCGGGCACGCATGCCCGGCCAATCGCGCGCGCGATTTATGTTGCCATCGTTACACTGACTGCAGAGCACATCGCGGCCAACCGGTCGCCATCACTTTTCAGGAGAAATTCATGCGAGCATCCATTTTTGCCCAGGCCTTGATCGCCGTCGCCGCCACCGTCACCCTGGCCGGCGCCCAGGCCCAGTCGAAGCCGACCCCGGTCGGCGAAGCGAACGACCACACCTCGGCCAACGCCGCCAGCACCGGCACGCCAAAGGTCAAGAACGCCACCGGCAACGTCAATCCGGGCGTGGTGCCGCCAAAGGTCGGCGAAGCCAACGACGCCACCTCGGCCAACGCGGTCAGCCGCCCGGCCGGCAAAACCCGTCCCGCCAAGACCAAGGCCAGCAAGGCCAAGGCGCCGGTGACGGGCGAAGCGAACGATCACAGCTCGGCCGGCGGCAGCACCGAAGCGGGCAAGGCGGCCAAGGACGCCAAGACGGGCATGTAATCCCGTCCTCGACGGGCTGCACGTAAAACGGGGCCGGACGGCGCATGCGTGCGCTGGCCGGCCCCGTTTTACGTGCGCGCCGTTAAAATGCGAATCGGCTTGACCCTGACCCTGCGTCAGGCTTCACAGTGGCAGCACGCTCGATAAACAAGGGAGGCATCGATGTTGAAAGTAGGGGAACTGGCCACGCGCGCCGGACTGACGGTACGCACGCTGCACCACTACGACAGCATCGGCCTGCTGGCGCCGTCGGCGCGGTCGCAAGCCGGTTACCGGCTCTACGGCAGCGACGATGTCGCCCGCCTGCAGCAGATCCAGGCCCTGCGCAAGCTGGGCATGGATTTGTCGGGCATCGGCGCATACCTGGACCGCGCGGACGTGTCGCCGCTGGCGATCGTCACCAGCCAGCTGGCCGCGCTCGATCGACAGATCGACGAGGCCGGCCGCATGCGCGCCCAGTTGATCGCCCTGCGCGATCAACTGGCGCGCGGCGAGGCGCCCGCGCTCTCTACCTGGCTGACCACTCTGGAGAACATGACCATGTACGACAATTATTTCACGAAGGACCAACTGGCGCGCCTGCCACTGCTGAGCAACCCGGACGCGCCGGCCGAATGGCGCGAGCTGGTGCAGACGGTGGCCGCGCTGATCGAGGCGGGCGCCGCTGTTGATGACGCTGCCGTGCGTGCGGCCGCGCTGCGCTGGATGGTACTGCTCGAGCGCGACACGGCGGGCGACCCGGACTTGCTGGTGCAGCTCGACACCATGCACCGCGAGCAGCCCGAGGCGCAGCGCGACACCGGCATCTCGCCGGCCATGCGGGGGTTTATCATGCGCGCCATCGGCGACATCAAGCTGGGCGCGTATGCCGGCTACCTGACGGTGGAAGAACTCGATCGCATGCGCCGTCACCAGCAGGGCCGCGCCGCCGAATGGCCGGCCTTGATCGCGGCGGTGCGTGCGCAGATGCAGGCCGACCCGTCACCGCAGGCGCCGGCGGCGGCGGCGCTGGCGGCGCGCTGGCACGCGCTGTTCGAGGACATGGTTGGCAGCGACCCGGCCACCGTGCCGCGCTTCCGGCTGGCGGTGGCATCGGAACCGCTGCTGCAAATGGGCCGCGCCATGAGCGACGAGATGGTGGCGTGGTTGCGCGCCGCGCTGCGCTGACGGGGCGGCGCCTTTATTACAGGTCGGTGGCCGCCAGGAACGCCGCCACCAGTGCTTCGAGTCCCGCCTGGTCGGCCTGGCTGAAACGGTTGAGTGTAGGGCTGTCGATGTCGAACACGCCCAGCACGGCGCCGTTCTTGATCAGGGGGATGACGATTTCCGCGTTCGAGGCGGAGTCGCAGGCGATGTGGCCGGGGAAGGCGTGCACGTCTGGCACCAGCATGGTCTGGCGCTGCTCGGCGGCGGCGCCGCACACGCCGCGGCCGAAGGGGATGCGGGCGCACGCCACCTTGCCCTGGAATGGCCCCACCAGCAGTTCCTGGCCGGCGCCGTTCCTGGCCGGCCGCGCCAGGTAAAAACCGGCCCAGTTCAGGTCGGCGATGGTGTCATAAATAAACGCGGAAAACTGCGACGCATTGGCGACCAGGTCGCGCTCGCCTTCGAGGATGCTGTCGACCTGGCGAACCAGCATGGCGTAATCGGGGGCGGTGGAAGCGGCGGGCGTGATGTGCATGGGATGGCCAGTGAGTCGAAAGGCCATATTTTACCCGCGCAAGCTGATCCCTGCCGGCGTGGCGGCTGTCGTGCAGCCGCCCCACCGCCACCCTCACTCCCCGCGGCGAACTACGCACCGCGTCGGGTTTGCGTCCCTTAAGAATCATCTGGCTCCGCCAGGGATTCTTGCCTGACCATCCCTGGCCCTTGCGTGCCTTTCCTCAATATCAGTCTTAACAAAAGTAGGGTTTCACTTTTGTTGAAAAAATTTATCCGATGAACGAATCGAACTGCATATCGAACTCCTGCAGCGCCTTCTGGGCATTCTGCATCTTCTTGCGAAACTCCGGCCCGCGCTGGATCGCCAGGCCCACCGCCAGCACGTCGATCACCACCAGGTAAGCCAGGCGCGCCGAGATGGGCGTGTACGGATCGGTATTAAAAATGAGGTCGATGGGAATGAGCACGGTGGCCAGTTCCGCCAGCGGCGTGCCCGAGGGGGCCAGCACGATGACGTCGGCGCCGCCGCGGCGTGCCAGTTTCACCGAGCGCAGCAGGGCCGGGCTGTTGCCGCGCTGGGAAATGGCGACCACGGCATCGCCTTCGCGCAGCAGGGCGGCGGCGATGCTGTGGATATTCGGGTCGGAATACGCCACCGTCGGCACGCCCGAGCGGAAAAACTTGTGCTGGGCGTCGGCGGCGACGATGCCGGAGGTACCCTGGCCATAAAACTCGATCTTGCTGGCGCGCGCCAGGATTGACAGGGCCCGTTCGATGGCGTCCGGATTGAGGTTGTTGCGCAGGTCGAGCAGGGTGTTGATGGAGCGGCTGCAGATTTTGCTGACCAGGTCCGCCGCCAGATCGTCCTGGGCCGGCTGCTCGTTGGCGCCGGGCAGCGCCAGCGCCAGCCCCTGCGCCAGCTTGAGCTTGAATTCGTGCCAGCCGTCGTAGCCCAGCGTGCGGCAAAAGCGCACCACCGTGGGTTCGGATACCTGGGCATGACGGGCCAGCGCCGTGATGTTCTGGCTGACGGTGAGCGCCGGCTGTTCGAGCACCGCCAGCGCCACCTTGCGCTCGGACTTGGACAGCGAGTCGAGCTGGGTGCGGATCGAGTCGAGCAGCATCATGCCACTCGCAGCGTGGTGCGCAGGTGATGCAGGCAATTCGCATTGCCTCGCAATGCGCCTGCAGGGACGGACTCCGCAGCCCTTCTGATATTAGTCTTCAGGTAAGGCCTCTTCACGCCACTGCAGCCCATCGCGCCCGATCAGGGCGCTGGCCGCGGCCGGGCCCCAGGTGCCCGAGGTGTAGGGAATCGGGTTGTCGTCGTCCTGCTCCCAGTAATTGAGGATCGGTTCGACCCATTCCCAGGCCGCCTCGAGTTCGTCGCCCCGCATGAACAGGGTCAGCTGACCGCGCAGCACGTCGAGCAGCAAGCGCTCGTAGGCGTCCATGCGCGGGGTCTTGAATTGTTCGCGGAAATCGAGTTCGAGCTCGGCCTGCTTCAGGCGCATCGAGTCGCCCGGGGTCTTGGCCATCAGGTTGAGCGAGAGGCCCTCGTCCGGTTGCAGGCGGATGACCAGGCTGTTGGGCTGGAAACTGCTGGTGGGCTGGTTGAAAATCGAGTGCGGGATGGGCTTGAAGCGCACCACGATTTCGGCGAGGCGGTCGGCCATGCGCTTGCCGGTGCGCAGATAGAAGGGCACGCCGGCCCAGCGCCAGGTGTCGATCTCCGCTTTCAGGGCGACGAAGGTCTCGGTCGAGGACTGCGCGGGCGCATCCGGCTCGTCCTTGTAGCTAGGTACTGGCTGGCCGTCGACGTGGCCGCTGCGGTACTGGCCGCGCACGATGTTTTGCGCCAGCGTGGTGGGGGTGAATTTCTTCAGCGAGCGCAGCACCTGCAACTTGGCGTCGCGCACGGCGTCCGGCGAAATCGAGGTGGGCGGCTCCATCGCCACGATGCACAGCAGTTGCAGCAGGTGGTTTTGCAGCATGTCGCGCAGGGCGCCCGAGGTGTCGTAGTAGCCCATGCGGTTGCCCACGCCGATTTTTTCGGCGATGGTGATCTGCACGTCGGAGATCCACTCGCGCCGCCACAGCGGTTCGAACAGGATGTTACCGAAGCGCAGGGCCAGCAGGTTCTGCACCGTCTCCTTGCCCAGGTAATGGTCGATCCGGTAGATCTGCGATTCGGCGAATACCTTGCCCACTTCGAAGTTGATCTGCTTGGCCGAGGCGAGGTCGCGGCCCAGCGGCTTTTCCAGCACCACGCGCGAATTGGCGGTGGCCAGGCCGGTGGCCTTGAGGTTGTCGCAGATCTGCGCGAACAGGTGCGGCGGCGTGGCCAGGTAGTACACGCGGGTCAGGCTGTCATCCTTGCGCAGCGCCTCGACCAGGGCGCCATACGTGGCGACGTCGGTGGCGTTGACGGAGACATAGACGATGCGCTTGATGAAACCGGCCCAGGCTGTTTCGTCGGGCGCCTTGATGTGGGGCTTGGAGGTTTTTTCCGCTTCGGCGAGGAACGCTTCGGTCGTCCAGTCGTGGCGCCCGACGCAGATGATGCGGGCGCTGGCGGGCAGGTCGCCGGCCAGGTGGCGCGCGTACATCGCCGGCAGCAGCTTGCGCATCGCCAGGTCGCCTGAGCCGCCAAACAGGACAAGGTCAAAATCGTTGAGTGCCATAGTAGTGTGATCGCAGTAGTGGGGTGCCGAAGATGATGCCGGGTTCGCTGTCGCGCCGGCGCACGGGTGACGCGGGCGCGACGGTCAGCCGTCGTGATGTAAATTTACTACACGATTGGCCGGATCGCAAGTAATTTTACTACGTAGCGACCCCATCGGCCTCAGTCGCGCGGTTCAGGCGGCGGCAGGTGAATGGTAAAACTGCTGCCCAGGCCCACGCCGGCGCTGTCGACGCTGAGGGTGCCGCCGTGCAGTTCGACGATGCGGCGGGCGATGTACAGGCCCAGTCCCAGGCCGCTGGCATTGGCCTGGGTTTGCAGGGTGAAGGCGCCGAACACGTGCGGCAGGTCGGCCGCATCGATGCCCTGGCCGCTGTCATCGATGCGGATGCGCACGCCGTCGTCGAGACGGCTGATGACGACGGCGATGGCGCCGCCTTCGGGAGTGAACTTGATGGCGTTGAGGATCAGGTTCCACAGCACCTGCTGCAGGCGGCGCGGATCGCCGTCGATCTCGATGCGGTCGCCGAAGTCGGCCGGCGCCACCGAAAAGGCGATGCGCTTGTCGTGGGCCTTGGTTTCGATGGTCGAGACGGCGTCGCGCACGATGCTGCCCAGCGAGACGGGCACTTTGTCGATCGACATGGTGCCCGTCAGGGTGCGGGCGGCGTCGATCAGGTCTTCCACCATGGCCGCTTCCTGGCGCACGTGCACGCGCATGGCCTGCAGCGCCGTGGTCAGTGCCGGCGGCAGGTCGCGCATGGTTTTAAGCAGCAGGTCGACCCGCAGCGACAGCGCCGACAGGGGCGTGCGCATTTCGTGTGACACGGTGGCCAGGAACAGGTCGCGGGTGCGGCTGACGCGGTTGAGTTCATCGATGGTGTCGCGCTGACGGTCGAGCGAGCCGGCCAGGGTGCGCAGCAGTTCGCGGTAGGTGGCCAGGCGGGCGTCGGTCAAGGGCACGTCGAGCCGCACTTCGCGCCACAGCGCCTGGCCGGACAGCCCCACCTGGCGGGCCAGCAGCTCGCAGGCCATGGGCGAACTGAAGTCGCGCAGGCACCAGCCGAACAGCAGCGCGCCGTAACGCTGGCCGGCGCGCGTCAAGGGCAGGGCGCACACGCGCATGCCATGGAACAGCTCCTCCACATGGGGTGCGCCGGCGGCGATGGCGGCCGCCATGCGCCGCTCGACGGCGCTGCCGGGGCCGTCCTCGGCCCACAACGTCGAGCCGCCCAGAAAGCGCGCCACCGGCGTCGCCAGCAGCGGGCCCAGTTGGCGCGCGCCGGCGATGTCGTAGGCCGACACCGTCAGGCCGCTGGCCTGGCAAAACTGCAGCAGGGGCAGGTCCCATTCGTGCCAGTCGATGCCGCCGGCGTGGGACAGCGCGATGTGGATCACGAAGTCGATTCGGTGGGCAGGTCGACCGAGGCGGGCAGCGCATCGCCGTGGGCGACGGCCACTTCGATGGCCGGGCTCTGGCGCGTCGGCGAGCGTGACAGCAGGCTCGAATAGGCGGAAAACGGCAGTTGCGGCACGGCGTTGGCGCGCGCCGACGGCGAGCCGTCCTCGTCGAGCAGGGCCAGGCCCCCTTCGGCGATCACGTATTCGCGGGTGATCTGCAGGTTGCGGCTGCCGCGCACCTTGGGGATGGCGATGGCGCGGCGCAGCATGGTGGAGATTTCGACGTAATTGAGCAGGATGATGTTGTCGACCAGGTGCGAGCCCTTGAGTTCTTCGCTGATCTGCGACAGCCCCAGCAGCTCCGGGCTTTCGTAGTTGAAGAACACCGTCGCCAGGCGATTCTTGAAATACGTGGCCAGCGCGTACAGGTAGTCGGCCACTTCGCTGCGGCTGGCCATCTCGTACACCGCCACTGAATCGAACACGATGCAGTCGATGCTTTCGCGCTCGGCCAGCTTGATCACGCGGTCGAAGTGCACGTCGAGTTCGAGTTCGAGTGGCGACTCGTACAGCACGAACAGCTCGCCCCGTTCGCGCATGCCTTCGAGGTCGAAGCCCAGCGAGGCGGCATTGCGGATCAGCTGGCGCGGATGCTCGTCGAGCGTCACCAGCATGGTCTTGTGGCCGGCCTTGACGGCGGCGGTGAGGAACTGCACCGACAGCACCGTCTTGCCGGTGCCGGAAATGCCGCTCACCATGGTCACCGAGCCTTCGTACAGGCCGCCGTCCATCAGCGCGTCGATGGCGGGCGCGCCGATCGACAGCCGTTTCTCGGACGTGGGCTGGTCGTTGAGCAGCATGGGGCGCGACTGGGCGCGGCGGTACACGTGGATGCCCTGGTGCGCTTCGATGCGCATGGTGTGGCTGCCGCCGATGAAATCCTGGCCGCGCGACTTCGACACCGTCAGGCGGCGCTCGACCCGGCGCTTGTGCTCGGCGCGGGTGAGTTCGATGATGGTGTCGAACACGAAGCGCTCGTGGGCCGGCGCGACCATGGACTCTTCCCGCTCGGCCGTCACCAGCGTGGTCACGCCGAGGCGGTTGAGGCCC
Source organism: Massilia sp. DWR3-1-1 (assembly GCF_049898325.1). NCBI lineage: Bacteria > Pseudomonadati > Pseudomonadota > Betaproteobacteria > Burkholderiales > Oxalobacteraceae > Massilia > Massilia sp. DWR3-1-1. The sequence continues at coordinate 274,691 of NZ_JAFCXL010000002.1, forward strand.
TCGATGAGCACGTGGACGTCTTCGCGGAACGGCAGGTCGTGCACTTCGGCGTACAGGCGCATGGGGGTGAGGCCGTCGATCAGCAGGCGCTTGGCGCCCATGCCGCGCAAGGTGTCGGCGAAGGCGCCGTCGGCGTTGCGAAATTCCGACAGCAGCACGGCCGGACTGGTCTGGATGATCTTGATGCGGCCGGCGTCGATCTGCGCCTGCAGATCCCAGTCGAAGCCGGCGGCGTCGCGCAGCAGCTTGGCGGCGTCGAGCTCGAACGAGACGATCACCCCCGGTTCGTCGTACAGGGCGGCGCCGGCGTAGATGAAGCCCAGGCCCAGCGTGGTCTTGCCGGTGCCGGGGGCGCCTTCGACGATCAGGTTGTTGTGGCGCGGGATGCCGCCCAGCAGAATTTCATCGAGTCCGGCGATGCCCGTTTTAACCAGCGTGTCCACGTCGTGCCTTGTGCAGTAAAGATGCGATATCGATCGAGAGCCCAACGAGAAGTCGGGACAACAGGCGACAGTCTATCAGCGTCTGCCTGCGTGCTCGATGGCGAGGCCGTAAATGCACCCGATCATGGCACATGTGTAATGTGGCGCGTTCACTGTTGTTTACGGCAGGTAGGCCGGTGCCGGCAGGCCCGGCACCTCGACCCGCAAGGCCAGCAGGCAGCCCGACAGGGGGTAGCGCGCGCGCTCGGCGGCCGGGCGCCTGGCGCCGGCGCTGGTGATGTACAGGGTGCGCAGGTCGGCGCCGCCGAAGGCCATCATGGTGGGGCAGCGCACGGGCAGCTTCACTTCGCGCAGCAGCTCGCCCTCGCTGCTAAAGCGCAGCAGGCGGGCGCCCTCGAACATGGCGCTCCAGTAGGCCCCTTCGCTGTCGACGGCGGCGCCATCGGGGCGCCCGCCGTAGTCGGCGGCGCTCTTGTCGCTGGCAAAGCGCTGGAACGGCACGGCCGCGCCCAGTTCGCCCGTGGCCGGATCGTAGGGATAGCGGTCGATGCGGTGGCTGGGGGTGTCGGCGTGGTACATCCAGCGCTGGTCGGTGCTGAAGGCCAGGCCGTTCGAGGTCGTCATGCCGCCGTCCCATGCGGTGCGCACGGCGCCCCGCTCGAGCACGTACATGGCCGCCTTCTGCGCATCTTTCGGCTCGTACAGCGTGCCCACCCAGAAGCGCCCGGCCGGATCGACGCGACCGTCGTTGAAACGGGCGGTGGCGGTGTCGTAGGGCGCCACGGCGATCGGCGTAAACACCCCGCTGACGGGGTTGAAGCGGGCAAAGCCGTCGCGCAGCGCCACCACCAGCGCGCCGTCCAGGCACAGGCCCAGCGCCGACGGCTCGGTGGGCGCCGTCCAGCTGCTGTGGGCGCCGCTGTCGGGATGCAGGCGGTGGATGGCGAAGCCGTCGATGTCGACCCAGTACAGGCAGTTTTCGGCGGCGTGCCAGAGCGGCGACTCGCCCACCGTCATGGGGGTGGCGAAGGCCACCTGCAGGCCTGGCTCGATGTCGGCAGCGCTCATACGGCCTCCCGCGCCTTGGCGATGAGGCCATTGGTCGAGCTGTCGTGCAGGTCGGGACGGGCCGCCGTGGTCAGCTCCGCTTCGATGTTTTTGGCCAGCGCCTTGCCCAGTTCGACGCCCCACTGGTCGAAGCTGTTGACGTCCCACAGCACGCCCTGCACGAAGGTTTTTTGCTCGTACAGCGCCACCAGCGCGCCCAGCGAGTGGGGCGTCAGGTATTCCATCAGGATGGTGTTGGACGGGCGGTTGCCGGTGAAGGTCTTGTGCGGCGTGAGGCGTTCGATGTCGGCCGCTGCCAGGCCCTCGGCGGCCAGGTCGCGGCGCACCTCGTCGGCGGTTTTGCCGCGCATGAACGCTTCGGACTGGGCGAAGCAGTTCGCCAGCAGGGCGGCGTGGTGGCGCTGCAGTTCGTGGCCGGGACGCAGGGCGGCGATGAAATCGATGGGGGTGACGTCGGTGCCCTGGTGCAGCATCTGGAAGTAGGCATGCTGGCCGTTGGTGCCGCATTCGCCCCACACGGCCGGGCAGGTGGGGTAGTCGACGGCAGCGCCGTCGCGGGTGACGCGCTTGCCGTTGCTTTCCATCTCGAGCTGCTGCAGGTAGGCGGGAAAGCGCGACAGGTCCTGGTGGTAGGGCGCGATCGAGACCGAGGCGCAGCCGAGGAACTGGCGGTTCCAGAAGCCGACCAGGGCCAGCAGCACCGGCATGTTGGCGGCCAGCGGCGCGCTCTGGAAGTGCTGGTCCATGGCGTGCGCGCCGGCGAGGAAATCCTGGAAGTAGCCGAAGCCGACCGCCAGCGCGATCGGCAGACCGATCGCCGACCACACTGAATAGCGCCCGCCCACCCAGTCCCAGAACGGGAACATATTGGCCGGGTCGATGCCGAAGGCCTTGATCGCCTCCAGGTTGGTCGAGACGGCCACGAAGTGGCGCGCCAGGGCCGACTCGGGCGCCAGCGCGGTGAACCAGCGGCGCGCCGTCTGCGCGTTGAGCATGGTTTCGCTGGTGGTGAAGGTCTTGGAGGCGACGATGAACAGGGTGGTCTCGGGGTCGACGGCGGCGAGGGTGGCGTCGAGGTCGTGGCCGTCGACGTTCGACACGAAATGCAGGCGCAGGCGGGGGTGCGAGTACTGGCGCAGGGCCAGGCAGACCATTTTCGGGCCCAGGTCTGAGCCGCCGATGCCGATGTTGACGATGTCGGTGATGAGCTTGCCCGTGTGGCCCAGCCAGGCGCCGCTGCGCACGGCGTCGGTGAAGCCGCGCACGCGCGCCAGCACCGCCTGCACGTCGGCGCCGACGTCCTGGCCGTCGACCATCAGGGTGGCGGCGTCGGCCGGCGCGCGCAGGGCTGTGTGCAGCACGGCGCGCTGCTCGGTGTTGTTGATTTTTTCGCCGGCGAACATGGCGTCGCGGCGCGCCTCGACGCCGCGCTCGCGCGCCAGTTCGAGCAGCAGTGCAAGGGTGCGCCCGTCCAGGCGGTTTTTTGAATAGTCCAGGAACAGGCCGGCGGCGTCGACCGACATGGCGGCGAAGCGACCGGCGTCACCGGCGAACAGTTCACGCATCTGCCAGCGGGCGGCGTCGGGAGCGAGTTTGCTGAGGGCTTGAAAACTGGCGGTACTGCGCAGGGAAGGCTGGGACATGGCGGTGGCTGGCGTAAGGTTGGTCGCGACGGCGACATAGAAGTACATGAACGGCGCGGGCGGCCGCACGAATGGCAGCTTTGGCGCCGTGGCGCTACACTGCATTGTTGCTTGAATTGTACCTGAAAGGGCGGTAAATTCACTACGTGATGTTTTCAAAAACCCGCATTGCATCGCCTGCATGTTGCCGTTCAGCCTAGTAATTACCGGCATTGATACCGCAAAATGCGCAGGCCTGGCCATTTGTAGTAAAATTTCATAAATCAAACACAAAAGGAAATCACCATGGCGCTCCACCCCGTTCTCCAGACGGTGACCGACCGGATTATCGCGCGCAGCGGCGCTTCGCGCGCCGCTTACCTGGCCCACCTCGACGCCGCGCGCGTGCAGGGCGTGCAGCGCAGCACCCTGGCCTGCACCAACCTGGCCCATGGTTTTGCCGCCTTTCCCGCCAACGACAAGCTCAAACTCAAGCAGGTGCAGAAGCCGTCGATCGCCATCATCTCGGCCTACAACGACATGCTGTCGGCGCACCAGCCGTTCGAGCGCTTCCCGGCGATCATCAAGGCCGCCGTGCGCGAAGTCGACGCGGTGGCGCAGTTCGCCGGCGCCACCCCCGCCATGTGCGACGGCGTCACCCAGGGCCAGCCGGGCATGGAGCTGTCGTTGTTTTCGCGCGACGCCATCGCCATGAGCACGGCCATCGCGCTGTCGCACAATATGTTCGACGCCGGCCTGTACCTGGGCGTGTGCGACAAGATCGTCCCCGGCCTGCTGATCGGCGCGCTGCATTTCGGCCACCTGCCGGCCGTGTTCGTGCCGGCCGGTCCCATGACGAGCGGCCTGTCGAACAAGGAAAAGGCGGCGATTCGCCAGCGCTACGCCAAGGGCGAGGCGAGCCGCGAGGAACTGCTCGAGGGCGAGTCGGCCTCGTACCACAGCGCCGGCACCTGCACCTTCTACGGCACCGCCAACAGCAACCAGATCCTGATGGAGTTCATGGGCCTGCACTTGCCCGGCTCGTCCTTCATCAATCCGGACGCGCCCCTGCGCGACGCGCTCACCCGCGCCAGCGCCCGCCGCGCCGTCGCCCTGACCCAGCAGGGTGGCACCTACACGCCGGTCGGCCAGATGATCGACGAAAAAGCCATCGTCAACGCCATCGTCGGCCTGCTCACCACGGGCGGCTCGACCAACCACACGCTGCACCTGGTGGCCATCGCCAAGGCGGCCGGCATCGTCATCGACTGGGACGATTTCAACGAACTGTCGAGCGTGGTGCCGCTGCTGGCGCGCATCTATCCGAACGGCGACGCCGACGTCAACCATTTCAATGCCGCCGGCGGCCCCGGCTTCCTGATCCGCGAACTGCTCGACGTCGGCCTGTTGCACGACGACGTCACCACCATCCTGGGACGGGGCCTGCGCCAGCACTGCAGCGAACCCTTCCTCGACGGTGACGAGGCGGTGTGGAAGGCGGCCACCGCCGTCAGCGGCGACGACGCCGTGCTGCGGCCGGCATCGGCGCCGTTCTCCGTCGACGGCGGCCTGATCCTGGTCAAGGGCAACCTGGGCCGCGCGGTGATGAAAATCTCCGCCGTCAAGGAAGCCCACCGCATCGTCGAGGCGCCGGCGCTCACTTTCAACTCGCAGGAAGAATTCATGCACGCCTACCAGGCCGGCCACCTGGACCGCGATTTCGTCGCCGTGCTGCGCTTCCAGGGGCCGCGCGCCAACGGCATGCCGGAACTGCACGCGCTCACGCCGGCGCTGGCGAACCTGCAGGACGCCGGCCGCCGCGTGGCGCTGGTGACCGACGGGCGCATGTCGGGCGCGTCCGGCAAGGTGCCGGCGGCGATCCACGTGTCGCCGGAAATCCTGGCGGGCGGCCCGCTGGGACTGGTGCGCGACGGCGACATCATCCGCCTCGACGCCACCACCGGCAGCTTGCAGGCGCTGGTGCCCGACGCCGTCTGGCGCGCGCGCGCCATGACCAGCACCGACCTGTCGTCGTCGCACATCGGCATGGGGCGCGAACTGTTCGCCATGTTCAGGAACAGCGTCAGCGCGGCCGAGCAGGGCGCCACCACGTTTGGCCTGCCGTCCCCGGTGCCGACCACGGTACAGCTGCACGAGGGCACCGACGTCGGCGAGATCATGCCCGGCTCCGACGAAGACACCCTGTTCAAGACCGCGCACATCGCGCCCCAGTAACTTTCAAGGAAAGAACCTGCCATGAATGCATCCACCGTCAACGCCTCGAGCAGCCTGCTCGAGATCATGCGCAGCGCGCGCGTCATTCCCGTGATCGCCATCGACGATCCCGAACACGCCGTGCCGCTGGCGCGCGCGCTCGTCGCCGGCGGCATCCGCGTGCTGGAAGTGACGCTGCGCACGGCGCACGGGCTGGCGGCGATTCGCGCCATGAGCGCCGTCGAAGGCGCCATCGTCGGCGTCGGCACGCTGACCCAGCCCGACGAATTTGCCGCCGCGCGCGACGCCGGCGCGGTGTTCGGCGTCTCGCCCGGCCTGACGGCGGCGCTGATCGAGGCGGCCCGCAAGAGCGGCCTGCCGCTGCTGCCTGGCGTGATGACGCCGTCCGAAGTGCTGGCCGCGCGCGAAGCGGGCTTCAAGCAATTAAAACTGTTCCCGGCGGTGCCGGCGGGCGGTGTCGGCATGCTCAACGCCATCGCCGGTCCCATCCCCGACATCACTTTCTGCCCCACCGGCGGCATTTCGATCGAGACGGCGCCGGCCTTCCTGGCCTGCAAGAACGTTGCCTGCGTGGGCGGCTCGTGGCTCACGCCCAAGGATGCGCTGGCCGCCGGCGACTGGGCCCGCATCACGGAACTGGCGCGCGCCGCCGCCGCGCTGGGCACGCGCTGAGCCGGTGGCCAGGCGCGGCCTGACGGCCGGCGAAGTGGCGCTGGCGCGGCCGCTGTTCGGCGCCGCCGTCGATTATGCAAAAGTGCGCATCATCGGCCGCCGCTACCTGCCGTTCCAGCCGAAGCACTGTGCCATGACGCCCAACGGCAGCATGTATTTTCACCGCTCGTGCTGGCGCGACGATTTTTCGGCGGCCAGCATCGGCGAGCAGCGCTGGTTCATCCACGAGATGACCCACGTCTGGCAGCACCAGCTTGGCTACCCGGTGCGCCTGCGCGGCGCGCTGCGCATCGGCCTCGATTATCACTACCGCCTGCGCTCAGGCGCACGCTTGGCCGACTTCAACATGGAGGCCCAGGGCGACCTGCTGGCCGATTATTTTGTGCTGCGCCTGTTGCAGCGCCCCGACGCCATGCGCTGGCCCGAGCACGCCGGCCAGGGCCCCTTGTTCGACGCCGTGCTGGCCCCGTTCCTGGCGCAGCCGGGACTGCGCGAGCATTTGCCGGGGCGGGCCGGGCCGCGGCGCGGCGTAAAGTTGCGTTCGGTCAACTAGTGACGGCGCCGCTGCACGTAGGCTAGGCGTTTTGCTTCCTCGCCACCGGCCCGTCATCATGATCTTCCGAGTTTGCGCGCGCGCCCTTTGCAAGTTGGCCAAACTGGCTGTCGGAATCGGCCTGGCCGCGGCGCAGGCGGCGCCGGCGCCCCTGCCGCGCACTGGCGAGGCCGACGTGCGCGAGGGCGGCGGCGGGGTGCCCTGTTTTACCATCGCCGAGCGCGACGAGCGCCGCGACGGCGCGCCCAGCTTCCAGGCCATCAGCGTCGTCGACGTCGCGCGCAAGCCGCGCACGACCATGTGGGCGATGGCGATGCCGGCTGACCGTACCTTCCCGTTGATGTTTTCCATGTGCATCCCCTACGCGGGGCGGGTGGCTGCGCTGCCGCAGGAAGAGGCCGAAGCGCTCGCGCCCGACACCGTCTACGAAGTGGCGATCGCGGTGCGTGGCGGCAGCGGCAAGCTGCCGGCGGCCTACGTGAGGCGGTTTTGCCTGGCGCGCCAGGCCGATGGCACGCGCGCCGTCAGGCTGCTGGGCGCGGCGGCGACGGCGTGCGCCGGCGCCGCGCCGCGGGCGCTCAAAAAGCCAGGTCAGCGGTCGTAGGTGTGGGCTGCCGTGGCGCCATGGGCGGCTTTGCGTCGGGCTCGGGGGCCAGCCGCACCTTGTGCAGCGCCTCCCACTTGGCGATGCTGTAGAGCTTCCACAAGGTGGCCTTGTCGATGCGCGCCAGTGCGATCGGGCGCTTGCACATGGCCGCGATGATGGGCGAAGCTTCGATCGCCGCTTCCATGGCGGGCCGCATGGCGCCGATCCAGGTCGCCACCGGCGCCTCGAAGCCGAGCTTGTTGGTGCGCCACAGGATCGCGGCAGGCGCCAGGCCGTGCATGGCCGTGCGCAGGATATGTTTGGTCCAGCCCTGGTGGATTTTCAGGCTGCCGTCGATGCCATAGCAGGTTTCCACCAGCCGGTAGTCGAGGAAGGGCAGGCGCGCCTCGATCGAGTGGTGCATCGAATTGCGGTCTTCGTAGCGCAGCAGGTGGGGCAACTGAAACGATTCGATTTCCAGTTTCTGCATGTGGCGCACGTCCGATGTGGCGGCGGCCAGCAGGCGGATGTTGGGGAAGGCCGCCAGGTACTGGTCCTTGATGAAGCCGTAGCGGCGGCGCAGCGCGCCGATGCGCACCCAGGCGAAGGAAAAATAGGCCAGGCGCGCGGCCAGGTTGGCCAGGCCCAGGCTGGCGTGGCGGTGAATCGACCATAGTTCGCGCAGCGCGGCCAGCCGTCCCAGCGACTGCAGGTGCGCTGAATAATAGCGCTCGTAGCCCAGCATGATTTCGTCGCCGCCCTGGCCGTCGAGCATCACCTTGCAGCCGATTTCGCGCGCCTTCTTGAACACGAAAAACTGCATGACGATCGAGGGCGCGGCGAACGGCTCTTCCTGGCACCAGGCGACGTCGTCGACGGCGTTGACGAAGTCGGCCACGGTGGGCTCGATGATGGACAGGTCGATGCCGCAGCTGTCGGCCAGTTCGCGGGCGAAGCCGCTCTCGTCGATGCCTTGTTCGCTGGTGCGCGCATGCACCGCCTGGAAGCGGCCGCCGCCACCGGCGCGATAGGCGCGCGAGGACAGGCTGGCGATGCTCGAGCTGTCGAGGCCGCCGGACAGGCAGGTGCCCACCTTGACGTCCGAGCGCAGGCGGTAGCGGATCGACGCCTTCAAATCCTGCAGCAGGCGCGCCGCGGCCGCGCGCGCGCCCATGCGCGGCAACTCCTGGCGCACGGGCAGGGTATACCAGCGCGCGAGCGACCAGCGCGGCGCGTCCGCGTCCGCCCCGTCGAGCCGGTACACCAGGTTGTGGCCCGCCTTGAGCGCATGGACGCCTTCGAAGAAGGTGGCGCTGGTGTGGTCATGCAGGCCTTCGACAAGAAAATCGCGCACCACCGCCATATTGGCCAGCGCCGCGCCACCGGCGCCGCGCAGCACCTGCTTGATCTCGGAGCCGAACACGAAACGCTCGGGGTGATCGGCATAGTAGAAGGGCTTGACGCCGAAGCGGTCGCGCGAGCAGAAGATCAACTGGCGCGCAACGTCATGAATGGCGAACGCCCACATGCCGTTGAAATGCTCGACGCAGTCGACGCCCCATTTGTCGTAGGCGGCGAGGATCACTTCGGTGTCGGAGTCGGAGTCGAAGCGATAGCCCCAACGCGCCAACTGGGCCTTGAGTTCGATGAAGTTATACACCTCGCCGTTGTAGGTGATGACGTAGCGGTCGAGGTAGCCCATCGGCTGGTGCCCGGCCGCCGAGACATCCAGGATCGCCAGGCGCCGGTGGCCGAAGGCGAAGCCGGCGCCAAAATAAAATCCCTCGCCGTCCGGGCCGCGGTGCGCCACCAGGTCGGTGATGGCGCCGATGGCGCCGGGCTCGACCGCCGAGCCGTCCTTGTTGATGATGCCGCTGATTCCACACATGATCACCGCCCGTGCTTGCATGGCGAAATCGCCTGCGCCATGGTACGGCGCTGCGCCGGCGCCGACCTTGGGGGAGATCAACGGATGGGCGCGCCGTGGTGGGCCACGGCGCGCCAAATGTGGTATAGGGCAACTATATTTTGCATTTGACGGTGCCCCGCATTGCGGTGTCAGGGGGGATCAATTAGACTTAAATGTCGTTAAAATACGCGCAAATAACATTAATTTAACGATAACTTTCCTTTACTAGTCAATAAGTGCTAGCCCATTCCGCTTTGATTGTTGACGATGAATCTGAAAATCAAGATCCCCCTGGCGTTTGCCGCCATCTCGCTGCTGATGGCCGCCTTTGGCCTGTTTGGCATCTACCGCTTGAGCCAGGCCATCGAGATCTACGACGTCGCGGTGCGGGTCGATGTCGCCAACGAGCAGGCCACCGGCGCCTTGCTGGCCGAATTCCGCCTGCAGGTGCAGGAGTGGAAGAACACTTTATTGCGCGGCAAGGACATCGAGCAGCGCGCCCGCTATTGGGCGGCGTTTCAGAAGAACGAGGCCGGCGTTGCCGGCCGCGCCGCCGCGCTGCGCGCAGCCCTGCCTGAAGGCGAAGGCCGCGAGCTCATTGCCCGCTTCGCCGACGCGCACGCGAAGATGGGGCGCGATTATCGCCAGGGCTTCGAGGCCTATGTCGGCAGCGACGGCGACATGGCCGTGGGCGACACCGCCGTCAAGGGACGTGACCGGGCGCCGGCCGAACTGCTCGACCAGGCCGCCAGGAAAATCAGCGCGCAGACCGCCGCGGCACTGCAAGCGGCCAACGACGCCAGCAAGCGCGCCACCATGCTCAGCGTGGCCATGCTGGTCGTCGGCGCGCTGGGCGCCATCGTCGCCGGCGTGCTGATGGCGCGCACCATCGTGCGGCCCATCGAGCGCGCCGTCGCGGCTGCCCAGCGAGTGGCGGCGGGCGATCTGCGCCACGACATCGAGGGCGGCGCCAGTGACGAGACGGGGCTGCTGCTGGCGGCCATGCAGCAGATGACGGTGGGCTTGCGCGGCCTGGTCAATCAGGTGCACGGGGGCGCCGACAGCATCGCCGGGGCGGCCGGCGAAATCGCCAGCGGCAACCTGGACCTGTCGCGCCGCACCGAGCAGCAGGCGGCCGCGCTGGAAGAAACGGCATCGTCGATGGAGCAGATGATGGCCACCGTCAAGCAGAACGCCGACAGCACCCGCCAGGCCAACCACTTGGCGGCGTCAGCCTCGCAGCTTGCCGTCACCGGCGGCGCCGTCGTCGCCGAAGTGGTCGACACCATGGATGCGATCAGCGAATCGGCCAACAAGATCGTCGATATCATCGGCGTCATCGATGGCATCGCCTTCCAGACCAATATCCTGGCGCTTAACGCGGCGGTGGAGGCGGCCCGCGCCGGCGAGCAAGGGCGCGGCTTCGCCGTGGTGGCGTCCGAGGTACGCAACCTGGCGCAACGTTCGGCGGCGGCGGCCAAGGACATCAAGCAGCTGATCAACGATTCGGTGGCCAAGGTCGATGCGGGCGGTGCCCTGGTCGGCCGGGCCGGCGCCGGCATGGGCGACATCGTCGACAGCGTGCGCCGCCTGACCGATATCATGGTCCAGATCAGCAGCGCCAGCACCGAGCAGGAAAGCGGCATCGCCCAGGTCAACCTGGCGATCACGCAGATGGACACGACAACCCAGCAAAATGCCGCGCTGGTCGAACAGGCCGCCGCCGCCGCCCAGGCCATGCAGGAGCAGACGGTGGTGCTGACGAAGGTGGCGAACCAGTTTACGACGCTGGAAAGCGCGGCGGCGGCGGCGCGTGTGCCTGCCCGCGCGCCCGCGCGGCCGCTGACCGCGGCGGCGCCCGCTCGGCCGGCGCGCAGCGCCATCGCCGTGCGCCCGGCAGTGTCGCGTGCGGCCCCGCGCGCCGCCGACGAGGAGCAGTGGGAGCAGTTCTAGCACGCTGCCGGACGCAGCGTCGCCAGACTTCTAGTCGGGCGCGGTGTCGACCATGACGCAGTCGCGACCGCCGCGCTTGGCTGCGTACAGGGCGCGGTCGGCGGCGCCGATCAGGGCGGCGGCGTCGGCCCCGTGCAGCCAGCCCGGCGCCTGGCCCGTGCTGGCCACGCCGATGCTGACGGTGACGTGCGGCCCGGCGCTGGCGGCGCCGTGGCATATGCGCTGCTGCGCCACCAGCTGGCGCAGGGCCGTCGCCACTTGCAGCGCCTGCTGCGCCGGCGTCTCCGGCAGGATCACGGCAAACTCCTCGCCGCCGTAGCGGGCCAGCAGTTCGAGCGGGCGTTGCAGGCGCGCGGCGAGTGCGCCGGCCACCCTGACCAGGGTGTCGTCGCCCTGCTGGTGGCCGTAGTGGTCGTTGTAGGCCTTGAAAAAATCGATGTCGATCATCAGCAACGAGAGCGGCTTGCCGGCGCGGCGGGCGCGGCGGATCTCCTTGTTGAGCACCTGGTCGAAATGGCGCCGGTTGGCGATCCCCGTCAGGCCATCGGACATCGACTGCTCGCGCAAGGCGAGGGCATGGGTGCGCAGCAGTCTCTCGCGCAGCACGGCGGCGCTGACATCGTTGATCTGGATCAGGCAGTGGCGCGTGCTGCCCAGGTCGGCGCCGGCCACTTCGAACGGCGTCACCGCGATCGCCTGGCGCATGCGGCAGCCGCCGTCGCGGGCGGCGCGGTCGGCAAACAGCGCCAGCGGCGCCTTGTGCAGCGATTGCGACAGCAGGGCGGGAAAATTGTCGAGCAGGGCCTGACGCACGGCCGATTCGAGCCGGCGCCCCGCCTGCTCGGGGAACAGGACGAAAAAATCGCGTCCCAGCGCGGCGCCGGCGTCATGCCGGCTGTGGCGGTTCATCCAGTCGTTCCACAACACCACCCGGTGCTCGCGGTCGAGCACCACGGCGCCGATGTCGAGGGTGTGAAACACGCTGGCCAGCAGGCCGGCGGCGGTGGCGCGATGGTCCATCTCAGCGGCCCGCCGCCGGCAGCAGGCGCGCCAGCCAGCCGTCGACCTGCGCGCGCAGCTCCTCGAACGCGCCCAGGTCCAGCACGAAGGCGATATACCCATGGATGCGGTGCGTCGCCAGCGCCAGGTCGATGTGCAGCATCAGCACCACGGGACTGCGCCCCGGCTCGGCCGCGCTGGCGCCCAGGATGACGGCACTGCTGGCCAGTTGCACCACTGGCAGCGAGCCGCGCAGCTCCTGGTCGAACAGGCTGGCCAGGGTGCCGACGCAGCAGTTGAGAACGATGTTGCCGATTTCGCCCATCGCTTCCTGCTCCATCTCCGTCAACTCCTCGAACGGCACGGCGTCGCCCACCATCAGGCGCACGATGTCGAGGCTCTTGTCTTCGGCGAACATGACGATGGCCTCGGTGCGAAAACTGCCCTCGTAGTGCTGGCGCACGCCGCACACGCGCGTATCGTCGCCGGCCAGCAGCGCGCCGGCCGCGGCGCGGTCGAGAAAACGCAGGGTCGGCACCGACATCGTCACTTCATCGCCGACGATGTCGCTCAGCGCATTGGCGGCCTGGCCGACGCCGATGTTGAACAGTTCGACGAGGGCGTCGTGCTGCAGCGCGCTCAGAATCAGCATGATCAGCCCAGCGCGTCGAGCAGGGCGCCGATGCGTTGCTCCGTCATGGGCTTGGCCAGAAAGCCCAGCCCCAGTTCGGCCGCGCGCCGCCGCGTCGCCATCTGCACATTGGCCGTCAGCAGCGAGATGTGGGCGTCCGGGCACAGCGCGCGCAGCGCGCTGGCGGCGGCCAGCCCGCCCATGCCGGGCATGTTCACGTCGAGCAGGATCAGGTCCGGTACCAGCACGCGCACGCGCTCGAGGGCGTCCTCGCCGCTGGCCGCTTCTTCCACGTGCCAGAAGCAGCGGCGCGCGAGAATGAACTGACGGGCCAGCAGGCGGGAAACGCGGCTGTCGTCGACAACGAGGACGGTCTTGGCAGGGGACATGGGAAAATCCTGTGGTGGCAGATAGGCCAGGCAATTCTGCCACGGCGCTCCCGCTAGTTTTTCCCAAAAGTAACTTCCTTTGCGCTGGCGCGGGTCGCTAATTGCCCTGCGACAAATTTATTGCCGTTTGCCGTGTCGATTGATCACCGCCGATCCGTTAAAATGGCGCCACTTCCGACTCTTCTCAAAGACTGCCACCATGACCCAGGACGAACTCAAACAGGCCGTTGCCGCCGCCGCCATTGCCTACGTGGTCGATGGCGAAATCATTGGCGTGGGCACCGGCTCGACCGCCAATTTCTTCATCGACGAACTGGCCCGCATCAAGCACCGCATCAAGGGCGCCGTCGCGTCCTCGGAAGCGACGGCGGCGCGCCTGCGCGGCCACGGCATCACCGTGTTCGACCTCAACGACGTCGCCGCGATTGCCGTCTACGTCGACGGCGCCGACGAGATCACGCCGGCCGGCGCGATGATCAAAGGCGGCGGCGCGGCGCTCACGCGCGAAAAAATCGTCGCCTCGGTGGCCGCGCGTTTCGTCTGCATCGCCGACGGCTCCAAGCTGGTCGACACGCTGGGCCGCTTCCCCTTGCCGGTGGAAGTGCTGCCGATGGCGCGCGCGGCCGTCATGCGCAAGCTGACGGCCCTGGGCGGCCAGCCGAAGCTGCGCCTGAAAGCGGGCAGCGACGCCGGCTTCATCACCGACAACGGCGGCGAAATCATCGACGTGGCCGGCCTGTCGATCAGCGACCCGGTGGCGCTCGAGCGCGAGATCAACCAGATCCCCGGCGTCATCGCCGTCGGCCTGTTCGCCCTGCGTGGCGCCGACGTCTGCCTGCTGGGCGAAGGCGACGGCGTGCGCACGCTGACGTTTTGAGCACCGCCGCGATCAGGCTGGCCCTCGCCGTCGGCCTGGCAACGCTGCTGGGCGGCTGCGCCGCGCCGCGCCAGCCGGTGCCGGCGGCGGCACCCGCGCCGGTCAATGCGATCGGCGACGGCGCCCTGCGCGGCGCCGATGGCGTGCTGATCGAGGCGCTGCCGTTTCGCCAGGGGGTCTCGTCGGTGACGGTCGAGCGCCTGGCCAAGGCCCAGGGCTGTGTCGGCGGCGAGGGCGCCAGCCTGGTGACGCCGCCCGGTCCCGTCGAAGTCTACAAGATGGTCTGCCAGTCGGGCCGCGTGTTCATGGCGCGCTGCGAACTGCGCCAGTGCCGGGCGCTGTAACAGCGTCCCCGCTTGAACGACAACGGCGCCCGCGGACGCCGTTGTTATTGAAGCATTGAAGCATTGAAGCGGGCGGGATTTATTCCGCTGGCGGCACGTAGCCCATGGCGGCATCGGCGCCTTCGCCGAAGAAATGCTTTTCCATTTGCGTGGCCAGGTATTTGCGGGCGCGCAGGTCGGCCAGGTTCAGGCGGTTTTCGTTGACCAGCATGGTCTGGTGCTTGAGCCAGGCGGCCCAGGCTTCCTTCGACACCGATTCGTAGATGCGCTTGCCCAGTTCACCCGGGTAAGGCGGAAAATCCAGACCTTCGGCCTCTTTGTTCAGTTTGACGCAGTGTACGGTGCGGGCCATGAGAAATCCTTATGCGGTAATGAATGATCGTCAAGCCGTGATTATAGAGGCTTAATGAGCACTTGTGATTTGCGCTGCCAGTTGTACATCTTCTGGCGGTCCTTCGGCAGGTCCTCGACGCTGGCGGGGACGAAACCACGCTTCTGGAACCAGTGCGAGGTGCGGGTGGTGAGCACGAACAGCTTGTTGTAGCCGGCCGCACGCGCGCGGTTTTCCATGTGGCGCAGGATGCGCTCGCCGTCGCCCTGGGTCTGCACTTCCGGGTTAACCGTCAGGCAGGCCATCTCCGCCATCTTCGAGGCGGGGAAGGGATACAGCGCGGCGCAGCCGAAAATGACGCCATCGTGCTCGATGACGGAAAAATTGTCGATCTCGCGCTCGATCAGTTCGCGGCCCCGCTTGACCAGGGTGCCGTCGGCCTCGAGCGGCTCGATCAGCTTGATGATGCCGCCGACGTCGTCGATGTTGGCCTTGCGCAGGCTTTCCAGGTTCTCGTGGGTGATCATGGTGCCCACGCCATCGTGGGTGAACAGTTCGAGCATGGCCGAGCCGTCCATGGCGAACGGCACGATGTGGGCCCGTTCGACGCCATTGCTGCACGCCTTGACCGCTTCCTTCAGGTAGTAGGCGGCGTCGCCCGGCAAAAAGCCCGCCTGCAGCACCGCTTCGGCCTGGTGCGAGGACAGCTCGCGAATCTCGGCACCGCCTTCGTCGACCATCATCGGCGTCTCGCTGATGAAAATGAGCTTGTCGGCGTGCAGGGCGATCGCGGCCGACACGGCCACGTCTTCCATGGTCAGGTTGAACACTTCGCCGGTGGGCGAAAAGCCCAGCGGCGAGAGCAGCACGATGCTGTCGGTGGCGAGGATCGGGTGGATCGTTTCGGCGGCCACCTTGCGGGTGATGCCGGTCAGCTCGAGGTCGACGCCGTCGATCACGCCCAGCGGGCGGGCGGTGACGAAGTTGCCGGAGATGATGCGAATGGCCGCGTTCGACATGGGCGTGTTCGGCAAACCCTGGCTGAAGGCGGCCTCGATGTCGAGCCGCAGTTCGCCGGCCGCTTCCTTGGCGCATTCGAGGGCGGCGGTGTCGGTGATGCGAATGCCGTTGTGAAAACGCCCCTCGACGTTACGCAGCGCCAGCTGCTCGGCCACCTGGGGGCGCGAGCCGTGCACGATGACCACGCGGATGCCCAGCGCGACGAGCAGCGACAGATCCTGGGCCAGCACGGTGAGGGCGCCGGCGACCACGAGTTCGCCGGGAAAGGCGACCACGAAGGTCTTGCCGCGAAAGGCGTGGATGTACGGCGCGACAGAGCGCAGCCACTGGACGAATTGGTGAGAGGTTTCCATTTGGCGCATTATAATTCGCTGCGCGACTTGCGCGTGAATTGCTGTATTAAAACCGTATAAAAACGTGCAAAACAATGTCAGATCATCGTAACAAACGCTCGCCGGCCGGTTCGGCGGAAAATGCCGGCCGTTCCGGCCGCGCTGCGCAAGCGCCCGCGCGCGCGCAGCGCCCGCCCCGTTCGCGCCAGGCCAATCCCCATCTGCCGGCGCCGGCGCCCACGCATATCCCCAACACGGCGTTGGCCGACGCCCTGCGCGCGCAGCCGGTGCGCCTGCCGCAGGCGCAGATGCCGGCGCGCGCGCCACGGCCGGCACCAGGCGCCGACGCCGTCGCCGTCGACCGCACTGACTTGCCTGCCCGCGCCGATGCGCAAGCGGCCGCGCCCCTGCAGGCGCGCGCCCCCCGCGAATCGCGCGAGGCGCGCGCGGCGCGCCAGGCGCTGCGCACGCCGCTGCCTGCGATTACCTTCCCCGAAGACTTGCCGGTATCGGGCCGGCGCGCCGAAATCGCCAAGGCGATCGTGGAAAACCAGGTCATCATCGTGTGCGGCGAAACCGGTTCCGGTAAAACCACCCAGCTGCCGAAAATCTGCCTGGAGCTGGGCCGCGGCCAGAAGGGCCTGATCGGCCACACCCAGCCGCGCCGGATCGCGGCCTCGTCGACCGCCAAGCGGATCGCCCAGGAACTCGGTTCGGCGCAAGGCGTGCACGTGGGTTTCAAGGTGCGCTTTACCGACACCTTGCAGCCGGGCGCCTCCGTCAAACTGATGACGGACGGCATCCTGCTGGCCGAGACCCAGACCGATCCGATGCTGCGCGCCTACGACACCATCATCATCGATGAGGCGCACGAGCGCAGCCTGAACATCGATTTCCTGCTCGGCTATTTAAAGCAGCTGCTGCCGCGCCGGCCCGATCTGAAAGTGATCATCACCTCGGCCACCATCGACGCCGAGCGCTTCGCGCGCCACTTCGGCAGCGCCGACAAGCCGGCCCCCGTGATCGAAGTGTCGGGCCGCCTGTACCAGGTGGAGGTGCGCTATCGCCCCGTCGAGCGCGAGCAGGTTCTCACCGGCGCCCCGGACACGGGCAAGGCGCCGCCGAAAGCCCAGGCCGCGCGCGAGAAGCGCGACCTGATGGACGCCGTCATCGACGCCGTCGATGAATTGAGCCGGCTCGGCTCGGGCGACGTGCTGGTGTTCCTGCCGGGCGAGCGCGAAATTCGCGACTGCGCCGAGGCGCTGCGCAAGCACCATCCGCCGCACGTGGAGATCCTGCCGCTGTTCGCCCGCCTGTCGGTGGAAGAGCAGGAGCGGGTTTTCAAGATATCGAGTGCGCGCCGGATCGTCCTGGCCACCAACGTCGCCGAGACCTCGCTGACGGTGCCGGGCATCCGTTACGTCGTCGATGCCGGCCTGGCGCGGGTAAAACGCTACAGTTTCAGGAACAAGGTCGAGCAGCTGCAGGTCGAGCCGATCGCCCAGTCGGCGGCCAACCAGCGCGCCGGCCGTTGCGGCCGCGTTGCCGACGGCGTCTGCATTCGCCTGTACGACGAGCAGGATTTCCTGCAGCGGCCCAAATTTACCGAGCCGGAGATCCTGCGCTCCTCGCTGGCCGCCGTCATCTTGCGCATGAAGTCGCTGCACCTGACCGACGTCGAGACCTTCCCCTTCATCGAGCCGCCGCAGGGCCGCGCGATCGCCGACGGCTACCAGCTGCTGCAGGAAGTGGGCGCCGTCGACGACGCCAACGTGCTCACGGCGCTGGGCCACAAGCTGGCACGCCTGCCGCTGGACCCGCGCGTGGGCCGGATGATCCTGGCGGCGCTGGAGAATGCGTGCCTGAGCGAGATGCTCGTCATCGCCTCGGCGCTGTCGGTGCAGGACCCGCGCGACCGCCCGATGGAACACCAGCAGGCGGCCGACGAAGCGCACAAGAAGTTCGCCGACGAGAAAAGCGAATTTCTGACGTACCTGAAAATCTGGCACTGGTTCGAAGAGGCCATCGGGCACAAGAAAACCAACCGCCAGCTGATGGAAACGTGCCGCAGCAATTTCCTCTCGCAGGTGCGCCTGCGCGAGTGGCGCGACGTCCATTCGCAACTGCTCACCATCGTCAAGGAGCAGGGCTGGCGCCTGAACGAACTGCCTGCCACCTACGAAAACCTGCACACGGCCCTGCTCACTGGCCTGCTGGGCAATATCGGTTTTAAAAGCGAAGACGAGCCGGGCGCCGGCTACCTGGGCGCGCGCGGCATCAAGTTCCACGTGTGGCCGGGATCGTCGCTGACCAAGAAGCCGGGCAAATGGGTGATGGCGGCCGAACTGGTCGAGACCACGCGCCTGTATGCGCGCACGCTGGCGAACATCGCGCCCGAGTGGATCGAGCGGGTCGGCGCCCACCTGCTGAAAAAATCGTGGGGCGAGCCACGCTGGGAAAAACGCGCCGCCCAGGTGACGGCGTCTGAACGCGCCACCCTGCACGGCCTGGTGATCTACAGCCAGCGCCGCATCAACTATGGCAATTTCAACCCCGTCGAAGCGCGCCAGATTTTTATCCAGGAGGCGCTCGTCGGTGGCGACTACGACACGCGCGCGCCGTTTTTCGCCCACAACCACAAGCTGGTCAAGGACATCGAAAACATCGAGCACAAGTCGCGCCGTCTCGACGTGCTGGTGGACGATCACCTGATCGCCGCCTTCTACGACAAGCTCATTCCCCTCGACGTCGTCAACGGCGCCGGTTTCGAGGCCTGGCACAAGCAGGTCACGCGCGACGATCCCAAGCTGCTGTTCCTCAATCGCGAAGAACTGATGCGCCACGAGGCGGCCGGCGTGACCACCGAGCTGTTCCCGAAAACGCTGACGGTGACGGGCATCGAGATGGCCCTGACGTACCACTTCGAGCCGGGCAGCCTGCGCGACGGCGTCACCCTGGCGGTGCCCCTGTTCGCGCTGAACCAGATCGCCCGCGAGCGCGCCGAGTGGCTGGTGCCGGGCATGCTGAAGGAAAAAGTCCACCTCTTGCTCAAGTCCCTGCCGCAGAAGCTGCGCCGCCACTGCGTGCCGCTGCCCGACTACGCGGCGCGCTTTTGCGAGCGCATGCAGGACAGCGGCCAGTTCGGCCGGGGCGACCTGATCGACGCGCTGATGCAGGACATCCGCGCGCAGACCAGCATGAGCGTGCTGTCGACCGATTTCAAGGTCGAGACCCTGCCGGCCCACCACTTCATGAATTTCAAGGTGATCGACGAGCATGGCCGCCAGCTCGAGATGGGCCGCAACCTGGCCACGCTGCAGGCCGAACTGGGCAAGGAAGCGCGCCAGAGTTTCCAGAAGCTGGCCGAAGCGGCGCCGGCGGTGCTGACGCCGGCGCCGGCGTCGTCGAACGCGCCGCAGACGGCGCCGGGCAAGGCGAAGGCGGCGCTGGCGCCGGCCGCGCCGCCGGTGACCGGCGCCCACACGGGCCTGACTTCCTGGAGCTTCGGCGAACTGCCCGAGCTGCTGGAGATCCCGCAAGGCAAGCTGACCCTGGTGGGCTTTCCCGCCCTGGTCGACAAGGGCAGCCACTGCGACCTGGAAGTGTTCGACGATCCCGCGGTGGCGGCGCGCACCCATCGCATCGGCCTGCGCCGCCTGTTTGCGCTGCAGTTGAAGGAGCAGCTCAAGTTCATCGAAAAGAACATCGCCGGCATGCAGCAGATGGGCATGCAGTTCATGGCGCTCGGTTCGCAGGAAGAACTGCGCGACCAGATTATCCAGAAGGCGATCGACATCGCCTGCCTGCAGGAGCCGCTGCCGAACGACGCGGCCGCGTTCAACCAGCGCAAGGACGCGGGCAAGTCGCGCCTGGGCCTGCTGGTCAACGAGATTGCCCGGCTGGTGGCGCAGGTGCTGGGCGAGTACCACGGCCTGCCCAAGCGCCTGCAGGGCTTGCCGGCGCCCGTGGTGGCCGATATCCAGGGCCAGTTGCAGGCGCTGGTGCACAAGCGCTTCGTCACCGACACCGATTACACGCAGTTGTCGCATTTCCCCCGTTATCTCAAGGCCATCAACGTGCGCCTGGAAAAACTGCGGGGCGATCCGGCCCGCGATGCGAAATCGATGGCCGAGTGGAGCAGCGCCGCCAGCCCCTTCCTGCGCATCGCGAAAATCCACGCCGGCAAGAACGTCGACCCGCGCATGACGGAATTTCGCTGGATGCTCGAAGAGTTGCGGGTGTCGCTGTATGCGCAGGAGCTGCGCACGCCCATGCCGGTGTCGGCCAAGCGCTTGCAGAAAGTGTGGGAGTCGATGCAGCGCTAAGCGTCACTGTTGCGTTCTCGCCCAAAGCGCGCTGGCGCACAGAATGGCTGTCGTCGCCGCTTTAGTCTGGTGGCAGACAGGAGACGATATGCTCATCACCGCACGCTGCAACAACGCCGGCCCGCTGGCCACCGCCATCCCCACCCGTTCGCTGGCGGCACGCCTGCTGGCGCGCCTGCGCAGGCTGCGATGGTAAAGCGGCGCACTTCCTTGCTGGGGGCGATGCTGCGCGTGGGCAAGCAGCAGCAGCGCTCGGCCGTGCGCATGCTGGGCGCGCTGATGGCGCCGCCGCCGGCCGCCGCCAAGCCACGCCGCCCGCGCACGGTGCGGCCGCCGCCGGCCGCCGCCGGCACCTGGCTGGCGCTGGGCTTTGCCAACCTGACGGGGCGCATGCGCTACTGGCTGTACCTGCCCGCCTGTGCCAGGGCTGGCGCGGACGGGCCGCTGCCGCTGGCCGTCATGCTGCACGGCTGCGATCAAACCGCCACCAGCTTCGCCGACGGCAGCCGCATGAATGCGCTGGCGGAAAAGGCCGGTTATGCCGTGCTGTACCCGCAGCAGTCGGCCACCAGCCACCCCCACCGTTGCTGGAAGTGGTATGACCGCGCCACCCAGCAGGGCGGCGGCGACGCCGAACTGATCGCGGGCGTGGTGCGGGCGGTGCTGGCGGCCTATCCCATCGACCGCCGCCGCGTGTACATCGGCGGCATCTCGGCCGGCGCCGCCATGGCCCAGATTGTCGCGCTCAACCATCCCGAGCTGTTTGCCGCGCTGGGCATGCACTCGGGCCCCGTGTTCGGCGCCGGCCACGGCGGCATGGGCGCGCTGGCCGTGATGCAGCATGGCGCCAGCGCGCGGGCCGGTGCCGCCATCGACGAGGTGTTGCTGCGCCAGCCGGGCCGGGCTTGCCTGCCCGCCATCGTCATCCACGGCGAGGACGATACGGTGGTGCGGCCCGTGAACCAGTTGCAAGTGGCGGAGCAGGCGCTGCAACTGAACGGCATGGGCGCGGGCAGCGCGGTGACGGAGAAGCTGACGGTCAAGCCGGCCACCCGGCGCACGCTGGGCTACCGCATGCGCGACCTGTACCGGGGCCGCAAGCTGATGCTGCGGGTGGTGCGCATCGCCGGCCTCGAGCATGCGTGGAGCGGCGGCGACGGCCGCTTCAAATTCAATTCGGCGGCGGGACCCGATGCCAGCAAGATGCTGCTGGATTTTTTTTCGCGCCACCAGCTCACATAAGCAGCAACAGCGCCGCCGCCACGCAGGTGGGCAGCAGGGCGCCCAGCAACAGGCCGCCCACCCCCACCGATTCGTCGCGAAAGCCCCGTCGCAGCAGCGCCACGCCGGCCGGATTGGGGGCGTTGGCGATGACGGTCAGGCCACCGCCGGCCACCGCGCCGGCCATCAGCATGTATTTTTCGCGATCGCCCAGGCCGACGATCAGCGAGCCCAGGTAAGTGAGGGCGGCGTTGTCGGTGACGGCGGTCAGGCCGAGGGCGCCGAAGAACAGGGCGGTGGGGCCCAGGCTGGCCACGACCGGCTGCAGCCACCACTGCTGCATGCCGCCCAGCACCACCAGGCCGGCCAGGAAAAATCCCACTAGCAGGCCTTCTTTCAAAATGAGGGGGTCCTGGTAGCGCTGGTAGGCCTGGGTAAAGCCGAAGAACAGCAGGAATAATCCCAGGAACAGCACCGGGTGATGGGCCAGCACCACCACGGCGGCCAGGAAGCCGATGTGGATCAGGGCCACCAGCGGCGGCACCGGCGCGGCGTCGCCGGGATCGGCGGCGGGCGCGGCCAGGTGGCGGCGCAGCAGGAAGCTGACGGCGCTGGCGTTGATCACAACGGCCAGCGCCGCCTTCCAGCCGAAGTTGGCGGCCATGAAGGCGCTGTCCCACTGCCAGGCGGTGGCCACCATCAGCACGGGCGGCGCGGCGTACGCGGTGAGGGTGCCGCCGATCGAGACGTTGACGAACAAGACCCCCAGCGCGCCGTATTTGAGCCACTCGGGGATGCCCTCGCGAAACACCAGCGGCGCCAGCATCAGCGCCGCCAGCGTCATCGCCGCCGGCTCCGTCACGAGCGAGCCCGACAGGGGCACCACGGCCAGGCACAACCAGACCAGCGCCAGTTCGGTGCGCACCGGCAACAGCCGCGCCAGCATTCCCAGCAAGCGGCGGATGGCGTCGAGCACGGGCCGCGAGGCGGCCACCACCATCACCACGAAGACGAACAGCGGTTCCGTGTAGTGGCGCGATTCGGCGTAGTCGACGGCGGCCTGGCTGCCGGCCAGCACGGCCATCACCGCCACCAGTACGAAGGCCCAGAAACCGAACACCACTTCGACTTCGCCGAGCAAGTGAAACAGGCCGGCGTGGCGGGGGTGGCGGCGGGCCAGCATTTCGAAACTCTTGGCGGCAAAGGTGTGAAGCAGGGCGAGGCCGAAGATGATGGCGCTGGCCAGTTGCAGGCGCTCCATCAGCGCACCCGCAGGGGACGGGGGGCGGGCAGGGCGGGTGGGCAAAATTGGGCGACGGGCATGGCGGTTCCAGGGATGAGCATGGGCCATTATTTCATTGTTTGGCAGGCGGCGGGGTAGCCTTCGCGCCGACCGGCCCGGCATCACCGTCACACAGGGCGCCAGGGCAGAGTGAGCGCTCGCACCGGCAGCGCGTTCGCAGCATGTTTGATAAAACCCCCTTGCCAAACCGGAAGCCCAATAGTACTGTGTATTCATACAGTAGTTTTAGGGGTTTTCATCATGATATTGCAACAACAGCAACAACAACAGCCACAACAACAGCCACCAGCGCATCGCTCGCGGCCCCCGCCCGAGTCCCTTCACCCTTCTTTATGGCTGGCCTCGCAGCTGGCCCGCTCGTCGTCCCGCTGTGTCGACACGGGCCATGCGGCGCTGTCGGCCCAGTTGCCGGGCGGCGGCTGGCCCAGCGGCACCCTGATCGACCTCATGCTCCAGCAACCGGGCATCGGCGAGCTGCGCCTGTTGCGCCCGGCCCTGCTGCAGGCAGCGCGGCGGCGCATCGTGCTGCTGCAACCGCCCCATCCGCCGCAGGCGCTGGCGCTGGCGGCGCTGGGGATCGCCCCGTCGCAGCTGATCTGGATACGTGCCGACCGCGGCAGCGATGCCTTGTGGGCGGCCGAGCAGGTGCTGCGCAGCGGCAGTTGCGGCGCCTTGCTGTTTTGGCAAAATCACGCGCGCGGCGAAGCCTTGCGCCGCCTGCACCTGGCCGCGCAGAGCGGAGAGTCGCTGTTTTTCATGCTGCGCCCGCTGGCGGCCGCCCAGGACAGCTCGCCGGCGCCCCTGCGCCTGTCGCTGCGGCCCGCCGCCGGCGGGCTGAACATCGAATTCGTCAAACGCCGGGGACCGCTGCGCGAGGCGCCACTGTTCCTGCCCCTCACTCCTTCTTTAATGCAGCGCCATGCGACTTTGGATCGGCCTCTATCTGCCCCAGTTACCGCTCGAAGTGTTTTGCCCGAACTGGTCCAGTGACGCCGCACCTGGTGCGGGCAAGGCCTTCGCCACTGTCGTCATCGAGCAGGAGCGGGTGGTGGCACTGTCGGCGCTGGCACGCGCCGGTGGCGTCCAGCCCGGCTTGCGCCGTGGCGGCGTGCTCATGCTCGTGCCCGACGCCCGCCTGTTCGAGCGCGCGCCCGAGCGCGAGCGCGATGCCCTGCAAGCCGTCGCCATGGTCTTGCTGCAATACTCGCCGCTGGTGGCGCAGGGGGAAGAATCGACCCTGCTGATCGACATCGGCGCCAGCTTGCGCCTGTTCGGCGGCATCGGCGCCTTGTGCCGCCACCTGCGCGCCAATCTGCGCACGCTGGGCTTTAGCGCCAGTCTCAGTTGCGCGCCGACGGCGCGCGGGGCCTGGCTGCTGGCCCGCCACGGCGGCGCGCGCAGCCTGCAGATGGCCTCGCTGACGCGCCGCCTCGACCGCCTGCCCCCCAACCTGCTGCCGCCGGCACGGCCGTTTGCGCCGTGGTTCGAAGGGATCGGCTGTTTTACGCTGGCCCAGTTGCGCCGACTGCCGCGCCCCGGTTTGCAGCGGCGCTGCGGCCGCCCCCTGCTCGACGTGCTCGACGCCGCCTACGGCATGCTGCCCGAACTGTTCGACTGGATCGAAGCGCCCACCACTTTCACGGCCAGCCTGGAATTGTTCGACCGGGTCGAGCACGCCGAGGCGCTGCTGGCAGGCAGCAACCGCCTGCTGGCGCAACTGACCGGCTGGCTGTGCGCGCGCCAGCTGGCGGTGCTGCGCATCACCTTGCTGCTGGAACACGAGCGGGGCCGGGTGGCCTGTCCGCCCACGCCCATCGAGATCGTGCTGGCCGAGGCCACCTGGCGCCCCGAGCATTTGCTGCGCCTGCTCAAGGAGCGCCTGGGCAAGGTGAGCTTGACGGCCCCCGTCATCGGCCTGTGCCTGCAAGCGCCCCAGGTGCAGGCACAGGCGCCACCCAGCGAATCGCTGTTTCCCGAGCCGGGCGGCAGCGAACAGGACCAGTTGCGCATGTTCGAGCTACTGGTGGCGCGGCTGGGGCCGGAAAACGTCCTGCAGGCGGCGCCGCAAGCCGATTACCGGCCCGAACTGGCCAATTTATGGGTGCCGGTGGGCCAGCAGATCCGGGCGGCGGCGCGCGCGGCGCAGATGCCGCCGGACGTGCTCAGCCTGCCCCGTCCCAGCTGGCTGCTGACCAAGCCGATCGCCTTGCTGATGCGCAATCACCGGCCCTTTTATGGTTCTCCCCTGAAAATGGCCTCGACCCCCGAGCGCATCGAGGCGGGCTGGTGGGGCCAGTCGCAGACGCGCGATTATTTTATTGCCGAAGGACTCGATCACGCCCATTACTGGGTGTACCGCGAGCGCATCGTGGGGGCGGCCGCCGATAGCGCGCCCCGCTGGTATTTGCATGGCTTGTTCGGCTGAGGGCCAGCGCATACCGGCATAAAAAAAGCGCACCCGCAGGTGCGCTTGTTGCGGGAAGGTGCCGGCGGACGATTTACTCGTCGTCGAACTCTTCCGCCAGATTTTTCCAGCCCTTGTTTTTCGCAAACTCGCTGAACTCTTCCGGCGCTTCCAGCACGATCAGCTTGCTGTCTTGCAGGCCGGGGTCGCTGTGGGAGAAATCCGGACCCACGTAGCCGAGGGCGCGCAAGCGGTCGATCACTTGCTTGATCAGTGCCTTGTCCTTGTAGGCGCCGGCCTCGACCGGTTTGGCGAAGTCGATGAACACATCAATAATCCCGTAACCCTCGTCGTAAATGCGAATTGCCTTGACGTCGTGGCTACGGCCGCTGGAATCGACGGCCTTGAAGGGGCCGCTCAGTTGGATATCGGTATCGGTCGTCATGGCATCCAGCATACACCAAGGGCTGCGCGCGCGTGGCGCACCGTTGCGCGAGCCATCACGGCAGCGCCTTCAGGATCGCCGTGAAGCGGTCCCTGGTGCCGGCAATGCGTTCGAGATGCGGGTAACGCAAGCCGTCGCGATAATCGAGAGAAATCGTGCGGAAATTGTTGCCCTGCTTGACCAGCAGGTTGATGGGCACGCCGTCCCTGGCCGCCTTGACGGCCGCCTTGAGCACCTCCGGTTTGTAGGCGCGGTTGTTGACGGCAACGATGCTGCTGTTGCCGGCCAGGCCAGCCCGGAACGCCACGCCGTCCCAGATCACGCCCGCGATGCCACCGTCGGCCTTGACCGTCATGCCCAGCGAATAGCTGAAGCTGGCCACCTTGGCCTGCTCGTCGGCTGCCTTGGAAAAATCGCTGGGCGTGTCCTTGTAGACCAGCTTGTAGCCGGCGCGCGCCAGGCCGTCCAGCGGCGCGCCCTTGGCATGGCCATCGAGGCGGCTGCGCAGGAACGGTCCCCAGTCGAAGGCCTGTACCTTGTTGAGGGCGGCTACCACGTCCTCGAAAGTGTAGAACGCCGGCAGCATGCTGCCATCGTTGATGCCGTAGAAGGCGCGGGCGAAATCGTCGAGCGAGCGCTTGTCGCCCGACATTTCGCGGATCTTGGTGTCGACATCGATCCAGATCAGCATGCCTTCGACATAATAATCTTCGCCCCGTTGCCAGTTGCTCCAGCCCATTGCGCGGCGGCCGCTGATGATCGGCTCGTTGACGGTGTCCTGCATGGCGCGCCAGGCCCGGCCCGGCTGGTTGTCGTAGGACGCGGCGTAGGCGGCGATGCCTTCGAGCGTGGTCTTTGCCGTGATCAGGCCCGAGCGGGCGGCCAGCACCTTGCCCCAGTACTGGGTCTGGCCCTCGTACACCCACAGCAATTCATTCTCGAGCGGGGTATTAAAATTCGGCACGTTCTGGCCGGCCGGGCGGCGGAACTTGCCATCCCACGAGTGGGTGTATTCGTGCGGCAGCAGGTCGCGTCCCGCTTCGCTCTTGGCCCATTCCGTGAAGTAGCCGGGCTTGACGCCGTTCTCGCTGGACTGGTGGTGTTCGCGGCCGACGCCGCCGAATTCGTCCGACATGGCGAACAGGAAATCGTAGTGCTTGTAATGGTGGGAGCCGAACAGCTTGCGCGCCTGCTTGACCAGTTCGCGGTGGGGCGCGATCTGTTCGGGCTTCGCTTCCAGGCTTTCCGGATTGTCGGCCACCATGTTCAAAAATACGGGCACGGCGGCGCCCGGATCGAGGTCGATGCGCTTGAAGTAGCGGCCAGCGAACAGGGGCGAATCGATCAGGGTTTCCAGGTCGAGCGGCTTGAAATCGACGACGTCGCCGGTGCGCTTGTCCGTTTCCAGCGCGCTGCCGAACTGCCAGCCTTGCGGCAGGGTCAGGCTGGGCTGGAAGGTGATGCGCCGCGCCACGTAACCGGCCGGGTACATCGTCACCGCCGGCCACTGGATGCCGAGGATGTCACTGGTGATGGTGATGCGGCCCTGGCCGCCATCGAGCGGCGAGAGGAACTGGTACTGCGCTTCCAGGGTCGTCACGCCGGCCGGCACGACCAGGTGAAAGGCGAACACATTGACGGGGTCGCGCACCCATTCGATGGCCTTGCCGTTGCCCGTGAATGTCAGGCCGGCCAGCTGGTTGAGCACATTGTTGGGGCCGTGGTTGGCGGGCAGCCACTGGGGATACAGCATCGTCATCGGCCCTGGCTTGACGGGGATCGACATCTTCATGCGGAAAATCTGCTGGCTCAAATTGGTCGCGTCGACCTGCAGCACGATGGTGCCGGGGTAGGCCACATCCTGCGGCGGCGGGACGTCGGCGCGGGCGGGCGCGCACAGCGTGGCGGCCAGGGCGAGCGGCAGCAAAGTTTTCAACAGGCGCGGCAGGGGGCGAATCTTCAACAGGGCGGTCATGGGCGGGGCGTCAGTATGGTTGATTGGTCAAGTAAATGGCCGAAAGTGTAGCACGCGAAAAAACTTTGGGTTGTGTGAAAATTTTCCCGATATTTTTCGGCGCCTTGGGCCAAAAACCGTGTTTTTCAAGGCCTTGAAAGCACCGCAAGCGGTCCTAAATGGGAACCAGCAGATGCTCCACGGAGGTCTGCCCACCTATCGCTTAACTTACACGAGGATATTTATCATGCGTACTTTTGACCTGACTCCATTGTATCGTTCCGCTATCGGTTTCGACCGCCTGGCCAATCTGCTCGAGCAGCGCGCCGATGCGCAGCCCAGCTATCCGCCTTACAACATCGAACTGGTGAGCGAGAACAACTACCGCATCGTCATGGCACTGGCGGGATTTAGCCGCGCGGAAATCGAGATCATCACCGAGCGCGACGCGCTGCACGTGACGGGCCGCAAGCAGAAGGACGAGCAGCAAAAAACCTTCCTGCACCGCGGCATCGCAGCGCGCGATTTCGAGCAGCGCTTCCAGTTGGCCAATCACGTCAAGGTGACCACCGCCTCGTTCGATAACGGCATGCTGACCATCGACCTGGTGCGTGAAGTGCCCGAGGCGCTCAAGCCGCGCAAGATCGCCATCGACGGTGGCGAAAACGTGCAGGTGATCGAGCAGCCGCAAGCTGCCTGAGCGGCCACGGCCAGGGGACGCGCGTCCCCTGGCCGAGATAGCAGTGTGTCGACATTGCGTCGACACTGAGTGACACAAAGGGCGCCCGCAGTCGGGGCGCCCTTTGTGCGCGCTCTTGCCAGGCACGGGCCAGCGGCGCCGCCAAAGCTTAAGTACCGGCTAAGTCTGGCCGTGCACACTCACTTTCAACGATGGCGTCCGCAGGGGCGCCACACATGAACTATCGAACGCATCACATTTATCCAGGAGTGCGAACCATGTCCAATTCCGCTGTCTCTTCGATCTCCGCCAAGCGCCTGACCCTGGCGCTGGCCGCCGCTGGCGCCATTGGTGGCGCCGTCGGCGCGATCGCCGTCAACCACAACAATGCGGTGTCGGCCCCGGCCGCTGTCGCTGCCGTGACTGCGCCGGCCGCGGCCGAGGTCAAGGCGCCGCTGGCGCCGGCCGGCGCGGCGGTGGCCATGGCCTTGCCGGACTTCACCCAGATCGTCGCGCGCATGGGGCCGGCCGTGGTCAATATCCAGGTCATGGGCAGCACCAAGACCGCTCTCGCGCGCGGCCCCGGCGGCGCGCAGCTCGATGAAGACGATCCGTTCTTTGAATTTTTCCGGCGCTTTCAAGGCCCGCAGGCACCCCGCGGCCAACAACGCGACCGGCCCGTTTTTGGCGCTGGTTCCGGGTTCATCGTGAGTCCGGACGGCGTCATCCTCACGAACGCGCACGTGGTGCGCGATGCCAAGGAAGTCACGGTCAAGCTGCAGGACCGGCGCGAGTACCGCGCCCGCGTGCTGGGCTCGGACCCGAAGACGGACGTGGCGGTATTGAAAATCGATGCAAAAAATCTGCCGGTGGTGCCGATCGGTAATTCCAAGGAATTGAAAGTGGGCGAATGGGTGCTGGCGATCGGCTCTCCCTTCGGCCTCGATAGCACGGTGACGGCCGGGGTGGTCAGCGCCAAGGGCCGTTCGCTGCCTGACGACACCACCGTGCCCTTCATCCAGACCGACGTTGCCGTCAATCCAGGCAACTCGGGCGGCCCCCTGTTCAATACGCGCGGCGAAGTGGTCGGCATCAATTCGCAGATCTACAGCCAGACGGGCGGCTACCAGGGCCTGTCGTTTGCCATTCCCATCGACGTGGCCAACCGCATCAAGGACCAGCTCGTTGCCACGGGCAGCGTCAAGCACGCCAAGCTGGGCGTGACGGTGCAGGAAGTGAACCAGGGCTTTGCCGATTCGTTCAAGCTCGAGTCGCCCGAGGGGGCGCTGGTGTCGAGCGTCGAGCGGGGCGGGCCGGCCGACAAGGCGGGCTTGAAATCGGGTGACGTCATCCGCAAGCTCGATGGCGAGCCGATTGTCGCCTCGGGCGACTTGCCGGCCATGCTCAGCCTGGCCAGGCCGGGCCAGCAGATCGCCATGGACGTCTGGCGCGATGGTAAGATTGTGCGCATCGGCGCCCGCCTGGGCGACGCCAGCGAAAAGGCCGCGCCGGAAGAGCGCGCCGTCGCCGCCAACACCACCTCGAAGCTGGGCTTGACGCTGCGGCCGCTGGCGCCCGTCGAACGGCGCGAGTCGGGCCTGGCCGGCGGGCTGGTGGTGGAAGACGCCGATGGCGCCTCGGCCAACGCCGGCGTGCAGCCGGGCGACGTGCTGTTGTCCATCAACGGCCGCACGGTGGCCAGCATCGACCAGGTGCGCGAGGCCATCGGCAAATCGTCGAAGTCGGTGGCGCTGCTGATCCAGCGGGGCAGCGACAAGATTTTTATTCCTGTGCGGATCGGCTGATGGACTGGGCGGTTCGCCTGATCAGTGGCAGTCAATGGAGTGGGCATGCGTTTATTGCTGGTTGAAGACGATGTGATGATCGGCGAGGTGGTGCTCGACCTGTTGCGGGCCGAGCACTACGCGGTCGACTGGGTCAAGGACGGCGACATGGCCGACACGGCGCTGATGCAGTCGCAAAATTACGACCTGGTGCTGCTCGACCTGGGTTTGCCGCGCAAGGATGGCATCGAGGTGCTGCGCTCGATGCGCGCGCGCAAGGACCGCACCCCCGTGCTGGTGGCCACCGCGCGCGATGCCGTGAGCGACCGCATCGCGGGGCTCGACGCGGGTGCCGACGACTACGTGCTCAAACCCTACGATCTCGACGAACTGCTCGCGCGCATCCGCGCGCTGCTGCGGCGGGCGGCCGGCCGGGCCGAGCCGATCTTCGAATACAACACCATCACCATCAACCCGGCCACCCGCGAGGTGGCCGTGGCCGGCGTGCCGGTGACCTTGTCGGCGCGCGAATGGGCGGTGCTCGAAGCGCTGATCGCCCGTCCCGGCGCGGTGCTTTCGCGCGCCCAGCTGGAAGAAAAGCTCTATAGCTGGCGCGACGAAGTCTCCAGCAACGCCGTCGAAGTGTATATCCACGGCCTGCGTAAAAAACTTGGCAGCGAGCTGATTCAAAACGTGCGCGGGGTCGGCTACATGGTGCCGAAACTGTGAGGGCACAGCTGCCATGAAGATGCCGGGCATCGACAAGCTGCCGCACCTGCCGCAGATGACCCACTCGCTGCGGGGGCGCCTGCTGTGGTTTCTGCTGGCCGCCATCAGCATCGCCGCCATTGCCCAGGCCAGCATCGCCTACCGCACCGCGCTGTCGGACGCCGACCAGATTTTCGACTACCACATGCAGCAGATGGCGCTGTCGCTGCGCTCGTCGGCGCCGCTGGCCAACAGCGACCTGGCGGCGCGGGCGGACGTCGACGCCGCCGCCGAAAACAACGACCTGGTGGTGCAGGTGTGGACGCCGGACGGCGTGCAGGTATTTCGTACCGTCTCGAGTGCGCGCCTGCCGCAGCGGGCGGTGCTGGGCTTTTCGAATGTCGTCGCCAACGGCACCACCTACCGGGTGTTTTCGGTGCAGACCAACACCCAGACCCTGCAGGTGGCGCAGGACATGGCGGTGCGCCGCAACATGGCCGGCAACCTGGCCCTGCGCACGGTGGGGCCGATCGCCGTCATGATGCCGATCCTGATGCTGGTGGTGTGGTGGGTGGTGAGCGGCTCGCTCGAACCGGTGGCGCGCGTGCGCTCACAGGTGGCCTCGCGCCAGGCCGACGATCTCTCGCCCGTATCCGACGCCGGCCTGCCCGACGAAGTGCGTCCACTGGTGCAGGAACTCAATTTGCTGTTTGGCCGCGTGCGCACCGCCTTCGCCGCCCAGCAGAACTTCGTCGCCGATGCCGCCCACGAATTGCGCACCCCGCTGGCGGCCCTGAAGCTGCAGGCGCTCAGCCTCGAGCGCGCCGACAATCCCCAGTCGCGCCAGCTGGCCGTGTCGCGCCTGACCGCCGGCATCGAACGGGCCACCCGCCTGGTCGAGCAGTTGCTGGTGCTGGCGCGCCACGAAGCGAGCTCGCAGGATGCCGCCGTGACGGGCCAGGTGCCGCTGGCCGACCTGGCGCGGCGCGCCGCCGGCGACCTGGCGGGCCTGGCGCAGCAGAAGGGCGTCGACCTGGGCGTGCACCGCGCCGATGCGGTGAGCGTGGCGGGCCACGCCGACGCCCTGATGATCTTGTTGCGCAACCTGGTCGACAACGCCATCAAGTACACCCCGGCCGGCGGCACGGTCGACATCGAGGTGCGCCGCGACGCCGACGGCAGCGCCGTGCTGCAGGTCGAAGACAGCGGCCCCGGCATCGCCCCTGAAGAGCGCGGCCGCGTGTTCGACCGCTTCTACCGGATCGCCGGCAGCGAGGCGGCCGGCAGCGGCCTGGGCCTGGCCATCATCAAGGCGATCGCCGAACGCCACGGCGCCGTCCTGACCCTGGACCAGTCCGCGCGCCTGGGCGGCCTGGCCGCCAGCGTCACTTTTCCGGCCTCGACGCCCGCCTTGTAGCGGTCTCGACGCCAGCCTTGTAGCGGTCTCTACCTGAAAGCCGCGCCGCCCACCGCCCCCATCCCCCGAGGCGCCCCGTGAACAGCATCGGATTTGCGTATACTGAACGTGCGCCTGGCCGCCAGCGCGAGCTTTCCCCTCTCGACCTGAAAGCCGCGCCGCCCACCGCCCCCATTCCCCGAGGCGCCCCGTGAACAGCATCGGGTTTGCGTATACTGAACGTGTGCCTGGCCGCCAGCGCGAGCTTTCCCGTCTCGACCTGAAAGCCGCGCCGCCCACCGCCCCCATTCCCCGAGGCCCCCCGTGAACAGCATCGGATTTGCGTATACTGAACGTGCGCCTGGCCGCCAGCGCGAGCTTTCCCGTCTCGACCTGAATGCCGCGCCGCCCACCGCCCCCATTCCCCGAGGCGCCCCGTGAACAGCATCGGGTTTGCGTATACTGAAAAAGCCCCCGGCTCTGCCGGGGGCTTTTTTATCTGACTAAACCAAGCAAAAGTAGGGGTCCACTTTTGCTTGATGTCTTTAAAACGAGTGACGCACGCCGCCGTTATACGCCGCATCGCCCGAACCGGCGTCGGTGGCATTGCCCACGGTGTAGCCAGCGCCACGACGGTTCTTGATCTTGCCGTACGAGGTGTACAAGGTGGTGCGCTTGGACAGGGCGTAGGTGTAGCCGAGCGCTACCTGGGTGGCGTCCTGGTTGAACGCGGTCTTGTCGTTCTTGTTGATGACGGAGGCGAGGATGGTGCCCTGGCCGACCGGCACGGCCGCGCCGATCAGCAGGTCGGTGCTGTTGGTCGAGGTGGTCGGACGCACGCCGCCGAAAGGGTTGCTGGTGTTGGGCAGCACGGCGCTGTTGACGCCCTTGTCGACGCCGTAAGCGGCGTAGCCCTTGACCATGCCGAAGTCGTAATTGGCGGCCAGCAGGGTGTTGGTGCCGATGTCGCGGCTCACTGCCGTCACGCCGGTGGTGGCGGCGACGTCGCTGTTGCGGTTGTTGTAGGCCAGGCGCGCGTTGAGTTTGCCGACGGTGTAGCTCAGGGCGGCGCCGATCTGGCGGCCGGCGCTGCTGTCAGCCTGTTCGCCGGCCGAATACGCCAGCTCACCGGTGATACCCGACATTTGTGGCGACACATACATCACCGTGTTGCTGGTGCGGGTGTTGGCGCCCACGGTCGGCAGCAGGTTCTTGGCGCTGCCCGACAGGCCGGCGGCGAACGGATCGGCGACGGTGGTGATGGTGTTGTAGTACGGCGTGTACTGGCGGCCCAGGGTCACGGTGCCCATGGTCGACTTCAGGCCGACCAGCGCCTGGCGGTTGAAAATGCTGCCGGCGGTGTCGACTTCACCGGTGTCGGTCTTGTAGCCCGTTTCCAGCACGAACAGCGCCGACAGGCCGCCACCGAGGTCTTCGGTGCCGCGAAAGCCGAGGCGCGAGACCGAAGCGACGCCGCTGCTGATCTTGGTCACATTGGCGGTGCCGCCCGTTTCGCGGACCAGGCCAGCATCGACGACGCCATAGATGGTGACGTTGGTCTGGGCCAGGGCAGGGGCGGCGCATGCGGCCAGGACGGCGGCGGCGAGTAAGGTCTTGTTCATGAAATTCCTGATAATGGGGTTTGAGGTGCAGTGGAACGGAAAACCGGGTTAAGGAGTCGGCGCCACCTTTAAGTATTGATACAGGGTCTCCCGACTGATGCCGAACTCCCGCGCAAGCGTTGATTTCTGCTCGCCGGCACCAGCACGGCGGCGCAGTTCGACAACCTGGTTGTCCGCGAGCGCCTTCTTGCGACCTCGGTAAGCACCGCGCTGCTTCGCCAATGCGATCCCTTCGCGCTGCCGCTCGCCGATCAAGGCCCGCTCGAACTCCGCAAACGCCCCCATGACCGACAGCAGCAGGTTCGCCATCGGCGAGTCTTCGCCGGTGAAGCTCAGGCATTCCTTGACGAATTCGATTCGTATTCCGCGCTTGGTCAATGTCTGCACGAGCCGGCGCAGATCATCCAGGTTGCGCGCCAGACGGTCCATGCTGTGCACGACTACCGTGTCGCCTTCGCGGGCGAACGACAGCAAGGCGTCAAGCTGCGGCCGCTGTGTATCCTTGCCCGAGGCTTTGTCGGTGAACAGCTTGTCCACCTGGACCTGATCGAGCTGACGCTCTGGATTCTGGTCGAAACTGCTGACCCGGACATAACCGATACGTTGACCTCGCAAAACGTGCTCCTTAACAAGATGTGTCAGGAAAGACTCTATGACCGTTCAGGGCATATGTCAACTAATTGCGATACCAACCCTATCCTGACGGCTTGCGCTGGGGGCTTCTGACATCAGGTTAGGGTATAGCCCAAATTGACATGGCATCTGCCGGTAAGCTAAAATGAGTTTCCCAAAGGCTAAGCCTTAAATCAATCGGAATTTCCACCCGTGTAAGCCTCCTTCCTCGCTGCGATCTCTGTAGTACCTCCACCTGTCGCACGAGGCTGCACGTCCGATTTATTGCGTCTTTCCGTTCCTGGAGTTCTTGGTTCCTTCTCATTTCCGCTGGCCGGAAAGACTCGTTCACGTTCGCCCCCTGCCCTGTGGCAGGCACAATCAATGGAATAGAAGAATGATGAAATCCTTACGCCAGGACTGGCTTTCCAATGTCCGAAACGATCTTTTAGCGGGCATGGTTGTCGCGCTAGCGCTCATTCCTGAAGCAATCGCTTTTTCGATTATCGCTGGGGTCGATCCTAAAGTGGGCTTGTATGCCTCATTCAGTATTGCTGCAATTATTGCGTTTGCTGGCGGTCGTCCGGGTATGGTTTCAGCCGCCACCGGTGCAATGGCCTTGGTCATGGTGACTTTGGTCAAGGACCATGGCTTGCAGTATCTGCTGGCCGCCACGATCCTGACGGGAGTTCTGCAAGTTCTTGCTGGCTGGCTTAAGCTTGGCGCGCTTATGCGCTTCGTCTCACGGTCCGTCATCACCGGTTTTGTCAACGCGCTGGCCATTCTGATCTTCATGGCGCAACTGCCCGAATTGACCAACGTGACCTGGCACGTATATGTGATGACAGCGGCTGGCCTGGGTATTATTTACCTGTTCCCATACATCACGAAGGCTGTTCCGTCCCCCCTGGTTGCCATCGTGGTATTGACCGCCGTCGCGATCTTAGCTGGCATTGACATCCGCACCGTAGGCGACATGGGCAAACTACCTGACAGCTTGCCCGTTTTCCTGTTGCCGGATTTGCCGCTGAACCTGGAGACACTTTCGATCATCTTCCCGGTGTCGGCCACGCTTGCCGTGGTTGGCCTGCTTGAGTCGATGATGACCGCTTCGATTGTCGATGACCTGACCGATTCCAACAGCAATAAGAACCGTGAGTGCGTGGGTCAAGGCATTGCCAATATCGCCACCGGCTTCCTCGGAGGCATGGCCGGCTGCGCCATGATTGGTCAGTCTGTCATCAATGTAAAGTCCGGCGGACGCGGTAGGCTTTCCACCCTCGCGGCCGGGGTATTCCTATTGCTGATGGTGGTGTTCATCGGTGACTGGGTTGCGCGCATACCGATGGCAGCATTGGTCGCTGTCATGATTATGGTGTCCATCGGGACCTTCAACTGGGCATCGATTCGCAACCTGCGCGATCATCCGAAAAGTTCCAGTGTCGTCATGGTGGCAACTGTCGTCGTAGTTGTGGCTACACACGACTTGGCGAAAGGCGTGCTGGTAGGCGTGCTCTTATCTGGCTTTTTCTTCGCCAATAAAGTGGGACAGATCTTGCGCGTGAGTTCCATGTCC
Organism: Massilia sp. DWR3-1-1; assembly: GCF_049898325.1. NCBI lineage: Bacteria > Pseudomonadati > Pseudomonadota > Betaproteobacteria > Burkholderiales > Oxalobacteraceae > Massilia > Massilia sp. DWR3-1-1. The sequence continues at coordinate 310,684 of NZ_JAFCXL010000002.1, forward strand.
GAAGACGAGGGCCGGGTGCGTACCTACCAAGTGGCCGGTCAGGTCTTTTTCGCTTCGGCGGATCGGTTCGTTAATGCCTTCGACTACAAGGAGGTCATCGAGCGAGTTCGTATTGATGTCAGCCGCGCCCACTTCTGGGACATTACGGCCGTTAGCGCCTTGGACAAGGTAGTCGTCAAGTTCCGCCGCGATGGGACGGAAGTCGAGGTAATCGGGCTCAATGAGGCCAGCACCACTCTGGTGGATAAGTTCGCCGTGCACGACAAAGACGGCGCCGAAGACATGCTGATGGGCCACTAAACGGAGACATGACTATGAACAACGAAAACAAAGTGTTGGCCTGTGTTGACCAATCGCACTTCGCCGATTATGTCGCCGACTACGCAGCTTGGGCCGCCACCCGGATGAGCGCTCCGCTCGAATTCCTGCATGTCATCGACCATCATCCAGAGATTGGCTCGGGAGGCGATCATAGTGGTGCCATCGGGATTGACGCGAATGAGGCTCTGCTGAAAAAGCTTTCAAGCGAGGACGAGACACGCACCAAGGCAGCACGGGAACTAGGTCGGGTCTTCTTGAACCGATTGCGCGAGCGTGCCCGCGCCGCCGGTGCCGGTTCTGTGGATGTGCGTCAGCGCCATGGCGAACTGGAAGAGACCATCTCGGAACAGGGAAGCGGTGTCCGCCTCGTCGTCTTGGGGCGTCATGGCGAGACTGCTGACTCGACCGAACGTAAGCTGGGGCGCAATGTTGAACGGGTGGTGCGCGCATTGCACCAGCCCGTCCTCACTGTGACGGCGAATTTCAAGGAACCTCGGCGGGTTATGATCGCTTTCGATGGCGGCATCGTAACCCGACACGGTGTGGAATTGGTGGCGGCCAGTCCACTTTTCCGTGGCATCCCAATTTATCTGCTGATGTCTGGCAAGGAAAGTCGGGACGCAACAAAGCAGCTTGAATGGGCCAAAATGACCTTGGAGTCGGCAGGCTTTGAAGTGTCCGCTTCGCTCGCTTTCGGCGATGTTGAGGGCATCATTACCAAGACCGTGCTTGAACAGTCCATCGACCTGCTCATCATGGGCGCTTATAGCCACTCACCTCTGCGCAGCCTGCTATTTGGGAGCAAGACCACCGATATCCTGCATTCGTCCACTATTCCTACCTTGCTGCTCGGGTAGCGTCAACACAATGTCTCTGCAAAGTCGATTCGGCCTTGTAGGGACCCGGCATAATGACCGGCCCCAGCTCAGCAGGAGAACTCATGCCAGTCAGCTTTCTCTCGAACGACCAGCGCGAAAACTACGGTCGCTACGCAGGCCCACCGTCGCCCCACGACCTTGCCCGGTATTTCCACCTGGACGACACTGACCATGTGCTGATCGCGCAAAAGCGTGGGGCGCACAATCGGCTGGGCTTCGCCGTCCAGCTCGGGACGGTACGCTACTTGGGCACGTTCCTGGAAGACCCGCTGGCAGTGCCCCAGCCCGTGCTGTGGACGCTGGCCAAGCAGCTGCGCATCGAGGCGCTGGACAAGACAAGCGCCTATAGTGCCGGCGAGCAGCGCTGGCAGCATGCGACTGAAATTCGCGCAACCTATGGCTACGTCGACTTCACGGAACCCCTGGTTGCCTTCCGCCTGACCCGGTGGCTGTACGCTCTTTGCTGGACCGGCACCGACCGGCCGAGCGTGCTGTTCGAGCGTGCCACAACATGGCTTGTGACGCACAAGGTACTGCTACCAGGCTGCACCACCCTCGAACGCTACGTTGCGCGCCTGCGCAGCCGCGTCGAGGAGCGCTTATGGCGCTCGCTTGGCAGTGGAATTAGCCTGGACCAGCAAACACGGTTGGAAGGCCTCCTGGTTTCTTCTGGTGGCAGTCGGAATTCGCCGCTTGACCGCCTACGCACCGGGCCGGTCGTGGCCAGCAGCCGGTCAATGAGCCTAGCGCTGATGCGGCTGCAAGCCGTTCGCGAGCTTGGCATCCGGTTGCCGGCCGCCACGCGCATCCCGGCCACGCGGGTCGCGGCCCTGGCCCGGTTCGCCGGCGCCGCCAAGGCCAGCGCGATCCTGCGCCTGCCAGTGCTGCGCCGCGTGGCAACCCTGGTCGCGTTCGTGCACTGCCTCGAAGCATCGGCACAGGATGACGCCCTGGAAGTGCTCGAAGTTATCTTGCAAGAGCTATTCGGTGATGCAGTGAAGGCCGACAAGAAATCGCGCCTTCGCTCGCTCAAAGACCTTGACGAAGCGGCGGCCACCCTCGCCAGCGCTTGCCAAATGCTGCTGGACGATACCGTGCCCGATGCCGAGCTGCGCAACCAGCTATTCGCGAGAATTTCGCCGGACGCACTCGCGCTGGCCCTTGCCGGCGTCAACAAACTGATTCGGCCGAGCGACAATGTTTACTACCAGGAGCTTGATGCCAAGTACAAGACCGTGCGCCGCTTTCTGCCCGCGCTGGCCGAACACATCCACTTTGGCGCGAATGCCGCTGGAGAGCCGTTCATCGCCGCCTTTGCCTGGCTTCGCGCCAACATGATGGTGAAGAGACCCGACAAGGACGCGCCACGCGAAATCATCACCAAGCCATGGCAGCGCCATGTGCTGCGCGAGGGTGATGCCATTGATTTCCACGCCTACACCTTCTGTGTTCTGTCCGAGCTGCGTATTGCGCTGCGCCGGCGCGACGTGTTCGTGGCCCCGAGCTGGCGGTACTCCGATCCGCGCGCCGGCCTACTCGATAGCGCTGAATGGGAATCCACGCGTCCGATCATTTGCCGCACACTGGGCCTGTCGGCGGTACCGGGGCCGACATTGACGGCCCTTGCCGATGAACTGGACCGCACCTACCAGGCTGTCGCCGCCAGGTTGCCCGACAATCCGGCCGTGCGGTTTGAGAAGGTGGGCGACAAACAAGAACTGGTGCTCAGTCCCCTCGATAGGATGGTTGAGCCGGCGTCGCTGATCGCGCTACGCGCCAAGGTCACAGGCATGCTGCCGCGCGTCGATCTGCCGGAACTGATCCTGGAGATTGCCGCCCGCACTCGTTTTACGGACGCCTTCACCCACATATCGGAGCGCACCGCGCGCGCTTCCGATCTGCATGTGAGCATCTGCGCGGTGCTGATGGCCGAGGCCTGCAACACCGGACCGGAACCGCTGATTCGCGGCGACGTTCCGGCGCTCAAGCGCGACAGGTTGTCCTGGGTGGACCAGAACTACCTGCGCGACGACACGATCACGGCGGCGAACACGATGCTGGTCGCGGCGCAGGGCCGTTCGGCGCTGGCCAGCGTGTGGGGCGGCGGCGAGGTCGCGTCGGCCGACGGCATGCGGTTCGTGGTGCCGGTGCGGTCGGTGCATTCCGGGCCAAACCCGAAATACTTCGGCGTCGGTCGCGGCGTGACCTGGTACAACCTGATATCGAACCAGTTTTCCGGGCTGAACGACATCACGGTGCCGGGCACCCTGCGCGACAGCCTAGTCCTGCTGGCCGTCGTCCTGGAACAGCAAACCGATCTTCAGCCGACGCAGATCATGACGGACACGGGTGCCTACAGCGATGTGGTGTTCGGGCTGTTTCGCTTGCTTGGGTACCGATTCAGCCCGCGCCTTGCCGATGTCGGCGGTACGCGCTTCTGGCGGATCGATACCAAAGCCGACTACGGGCTGCTGAATTCTGTATCCGGACACAATATCAGTCTACAAAAGATCGAGCCGCATTGGGACGACATGCTGCGCCTGGCCGGCTCGCTCAAGCTCGGCCGGGTGCCGGCTGCGGGCATCATGCGCACGCTCCAAGTGGGCGAGCGGCCGACCAGACTAGCCCAGGCCATCGCAGAATTCGGCCGCATCGACAAAACCTTGCATACGCTGACGTACATCGATGATAAAGCCAAGCGCCGTGGCACTCTGACCCAGCTCAACCGGGGCGAGGGGCGGCATAGCGTCGCCCGCGCTGTCTTCCACGGAAAGCGCGGCGAACTGCGCCAGCACTACCGCGAAGGCCAGGAAGACCAGCTCGGTGCGCTCGGCCTGGTGCTCAACATGATCGTGCTGTGGAACACAAGCTACATGGAGGCTGCATTGAACCAACCGCGCGCGGACGGCTTCGAGGTCCGGGATGAGGACGTGGCCAGGCTGTCGCCGTTGCTGCATGAGCACATCAACATGCTAGGTCGGTACTCGTTCTCGGTGCCGGACGCGGTGGCCAAGGGTGAGCTGCGGCCATTGCGCAACCCAGCTAGCGATGAGTAGAGCGGCCAACCAGGATACGGCCAGAAATGACACATAGACCAGAAAGTAGTAACGGCATGATCCTTTATGCCATGCCAGTATGGCCGTGCCGCGTCAGATCATGGATTTTCCTTAACCCGGTTTTCCGTTCCACTGCACCTCATACCCCATAATGAATAATAAATGGTCGCGCAATATATCACAGAATATAGCGACCTGCCGGCCTCCCCTCCCACCCCCGCCACCGCCGCTTGACCGCCGCCCCGTACTTCCTTATATACTTGTCTATATATCGATTGCTGTCGAAGGTTGCCATGTTGCGTTTTACCGTATTGCTGCCGTGCCCAGGCGCGGCCGGCTCGACCCACGCTGGCCAGCCGCAAGGGGCCGTCGTCGCCCATGCGGGCGCGCTCTAGCATTGCGCATGCTCGATTCGGGAGATTGGGGCGCGATCTGGTTGACCATGAAACTGGCCACCATCGTGACCCTGTTGCTATTGCTGCTTGGAACGCCGGTGGCCTGGTGGCTGGCGCGTACCCGTTCTCGCCTGAAGGGCGTGATCGTCGCCATCGTCGCCTTACCGCTGGTGCTGCCGCCGTCCGTGCTGGGGTTTTATTTGCTGATCAGCATGGGGCCGCACGGGCCGATCGGCCAGTTCACGCAGTCGCTGGGCCTGGGCCTGCTGCCGTTCACCTTTGCCGGCCTGGTGGTGGGCTCCGTCCTGTATTCCTTGCCGTTTGTCGTCCAGCCCCTGCAAAACGCCTTCGAGGCGATCGGCAGCCGGCCGCTGGAAGTGGCGGCCACCTTGCGCGCCGGTCCCCTCGACACCTTTTTTACGGTGGTGGTGCCGCTGGCCAAGCCTGGCTTCCTGACGGCGGCGACGCTGGGGTTTGCCCATACGGTGGGCGAATTCGGGGTGGTGCTGATGATGGGCGGGAATATCCCCGACAAGACCCGCGTCGTCTCGGTGCAGATCTACGATCACGTCGAAGCGCTCGAGTACGCGCAGGCGCACTGGCTGGCCGGCGGCATGCTGCTGTTTAGCTTTGCGGCGCTGCTGCTGCTCTATACCTTCAATCCCACCCGGGCGCGCGCATGAAGGGCGACCGCTTCGATCCCGCGGCGCCCATCGAGGTGGCCTTGACGCTGGCGCGGGGCACATTTTCCATGCAGCTCGAGCTGACCCTGCCGGCGCGCGGGGTGAGCGCCCTGTTCGGCCATTCCGGCTCCGGCAAGACGACGGTCTTGCGCGCCATTGCCGGTCTGGACCGGCACGCCGGCGGCCAGGTGGTGGTCAACGGCGACACCTGGCAGGACGAGCGGCGCGGCGTGTTCGTGCCGCCGCACCGGCGCAGCATCGGCTACGTGTTCCAGGAAGCGAGCCTGTTTTCCCACCTGTCGGTGGCGGGCAACCTCGAGTTTGCCCGCAAGCGGGCCGGCGGCACGCTGGCCGACAGCGCCGCCGCGCTCGCGCGCGCCATCGATCTGCTGGGCATCGGCCACCTGCTGGCGCGGCGCGCCACCGGCCTGTCGGGCGGCGAGCGCCAGCGCGTGGCGATTGCCCGCGCGCTGCTGACGCGGCCGCGCCTGATGCTGCTCGACGAGCCGCTCGCCTCGCTCGACGGCAAGCGCAAGGAAGAGGTGCTGCCCTACCTGGAAAGCATGCAGCGCGAACTGGGCATTCCGATGGTCTATGTCAGCCACTCGACCGAAGAGGTGGCGCGGCTGGCCGACCACGTGGTGCTGCTCGAGGCGGGCAAGGTCATCACCAGCGGGCCGGCGGCGCAAACGCTGGCGCGGCTGGATGTCTCGATGGCGCTGTCGGAAGACGCCGGCATGGTCGTCGATGGCATCAGCGACGGCTACGACGCGCCCTACGGCCTGTTGCGCCTGCGCGTGGGCAGCCATGGCGCCATGTTCGTCGCCCACGCACCCGTGGCCGACGGCGCCAGCGTGCGCCTGCGCGTGCTGGCGCGCGACGTCAGCCTGACCTTGAGCGCGCATGGCGACAGCTCGATCATGAACCAGTTGCGCGCGCAGGTGGTGGCGACCTGGCCGGCCAGCGACGCCGCCCACGTCGTCGTCCGCCTCGACGCCGGCGGCGCGCCCCTGCTCGCGCGCATCACCCGCCGCTCGCACGACCAGTTGGGCCTGACGGCCGGCCTGACGGTGTGGGCGCAAGTGAAGGCGACGGCCCTGCTGTCCCTGCGCTAACCTTGGCCCCATTCAGGCCCACTTATTAATCTGCGTTCGCCGGGAGACGATCGATGCACACCACCACATTGGCCCTGCGCCTGCTGCGCGGCCCGGAAGTCGCGCTGGGACCGGGCAAGGCCGACCTGCTCGAGGCCATCCGCGTCACCGGCTCGATCAGTGCCGCCGCGCGCGCCATGAACATGTCGTACCGGCGCGCCTGGTTGCTGGTGGACGTGATGAACCGCTGTTTCAGCACGCCGCTGGTGCAGGGTGCGGCGGGTGGACAGAAGGGGGGCGGGGCACACCTGACCGTGACCGGTGAGCGGGTGCTGGCCCGGTTCAGGCAGATGGAGGCGGCGGCCGCCGCTGCTGCGCAGCCGCACCTCGAAGCATTGATGGGAGAGCTGCAGCCCTAAGCCTTCGCTTCAGGACGCGCCCCTCCCGTGACCTGCTGGCGTCAGAATTTATGCCAGAGACGGGCAAAATACGCGGTGCCGTTCAGGCCGAACTGCACGCTTTCGTACTTGAAGCCGTTGTCGGTCTCGTTGGCATCCTGCACCGTCGGCTTCACATTAAAAATGTTCGCCGCGCCCATGGTGAACTTGGTTTTTTCCGTGAACGCATAGGTGAAGGCCAGGTCGGCCGAGGTCTTCGCTTCGTATTTCATGGCCGGCGTCGGCGGGCCGGAGAAGGTGCCCAGGGTTTGCGGACCGAAGTGGATGATCTTGAAGTCCGTTTCCACCTTGCCGTAGGTGTAGTCGAAGTCCAGCGTGGCCTTGCGACGGGGGCCGCCCTGCTCGATGAACAGGCGCTCGCGCTCGGACAGCAGGACGTTTTCGAAGCCGGCCAGCGAGGCCGGCGCGTGGACGTTGCGCACTTCGGTCTTGCTGAAGTTGGCGGCCAGGAAGGTGTTCAGGCGACCGCCCCACAGGCTGCGCTTGTTCGACACCGTCAAGTCCAGGCCCTGGGTGCGGGTGTCGATGGAATTGACGAAGAACTGCGCCGACGCCACGCCCAGGTTGAGCAGGATGTTGCCCAGGACCGGATAGTTGCTTGAGTCGAAGCGGCCCGACAGCACGATGCGGTCGTCGATGTTAATCCGGTACAGGTCGGCGGTAATGGCCGTCTGCGCCGTCGGCGACCAGGTCGCGCCCAGGGTGAAACTGGTCGACTTTTCTTCTTTCAGTTTCGGGATGCCGGCCGCGGTGGTGACGGCGCCGCCGTTGGGGGCGAACACCACGTCCTTGGCGACGCCGCCCACGAAATCGGTGAAGGTCGACGAGAAATACACCTGCTGCAACGACGGCGCACGGAAGCCCGTGCTGGCCGAGCCGCGCAGCAGCACGCCGTCGGCCAGCTTGAAGCTGCCGGCCAGCTTGCCGGTGGTGGTCGAGCCGAAGTCGCTGTATTTTTCGTGGCGCAGCGCCGTCTGCACCTTCAGCCTGGCCGTCAGGTCCGCTTCCAGGTCGAGGTAGGCGGCGCTGCTGTGGCGGCGCTGGTTGGTGGCGTCGCCCGGCTGGAAGCCGGGAAAGCCCTGGCTGCCGGCGTTGCCGCCGAAACCGAGGCCGTCGGCGTCGCTGTAGGAGCCGGGCTCGCCGGCGAAAATCTGGTAGTTCTCGCGGCGGTGTTCGGCGCCGAAAGCGACGTTGAGGCCGCCGAGGATGTCGCCATAAAAACGGCTCAGGTCGGCGTTGGTGGTCAGCTGTTCAAAGGAAAAGCCGCCCGCGTTGAAGGTGCTGGCGCTGACGCCACGGCCGCCATTGAGCAGGTCCAGGTTGGCGATCGAGGCGTTCAGGGTGTGGCTGATGTTGTAGCGCATCTTGTTGTAGCCGTAGGTCTGCGACAGGTCGCCGTTCCATTCGCCGATCCTGGCGCGGTAACCGATGGTGCCGTAGCGGTCATCGACGTCGGCGTTGATAAACGGGGCGAAGCCGTTCGGGTACATGGCGGCCGCGTTCTTCGATGGAATGTCGCCCGAGCCGATGCCGCCGCGACCGAAGGCGGCGCTCGAGCCGTAGCGGTCCTGCACGCCCAGCGTGAAGTAGAGCTTGCCGTCGGGGCCGGCGGGGATGTCGCCATTGACATACAGGGTGCGGTTTCTTACCAGCGAATCGCCGATGATGCGGGGGCTGTCGGCATCGGCGCGGTTCGAGCGGCCCCGGTTGAGCACTTCGCCGGTGATGCCGATGACGCCGCCATCGCCCACCTGGAAACCGCAATAGGCCGAGCCCATGTAGTTCTTGCCGTCGCGCGCCGAGTATTCGCCGGCACCGGTGACGGCTTCGCAACCGAGGCTGCGCTTGAGTTCGATATTGATGACGCCGGCGATGGCGTCCGAGCCGTACTGGGCGGCCGCGCCATCGCGCAATACTTGCACGTTGCGGATCGCCAGCAGGGGAATGGCGTTCATGTCGGTGCCCGTGTTGCCGCGATTGCGGGCGCCGAAAATATTCACCAGCGCCGTGGTGTGGCGGCGCTTGCCGTTCATCAGCACCAGGGTCTGGTCCGAACCGAGCCCGCGCAGGGCGGCCGAGTCGACCAGGTCGGCGCCATCGGCGCCCGTCTGGCGGGTCGAGTTGAACGAGGGCGAAATATACGTGAGCGTCTGGGCCAGGTCGAACTGGGCGCCCGTTTCGCTGGCCTTGCTGAGGGAAATGACGTCCACCGGCGCCACCGTGTCGATGGCCGAGGCGTTGCCGGCGCGGCGCGAGCCGACCACGCTGACGGTCTGGATCTCGCTGGCCACGGGTGCGGCAGGGGTGCTCTGGGCCATGGCAGCAGGGGCGAAGGCGGCCAGGGCGGCGCTTCCGTACAAACTGAGCAGGACTGCATGACGAAGGGGGGCGATTGGGAACACGCGACATTCTCCTGAAGGCAAAATTTTATTTTAAGCACTGTTTTGGGGCGCCGTGGCCCAATGTGGACATGTCACAACGCTATGGAAACATAATTATTTGGACTAGGCTGATTGGCTTGCACTGTGATAGTGCGCAACGCACCGCCATGCGGTCTGTCCTGCGGTTCGACACGCTGGCGCAAATTCTTCTACACTGCCTGGTATCGAAGACCACGAAAGTCACCATGTCCCACCATTACGCGAGCATCAACCCGTTCACTGAAGAACTGGTCAAGAGTTTTACCCTGCACACCGATGAACAGGTCGAAGCGGCGCTGACCCAGGCCCACGCCGTGTACCAGTCCGACTGGTCGCGCGGGCCCATCGAGACCCGCCTGGCGGTGCTCGCTCGCCTGGCCGATTTGCTCGAGCAGCGCGTTGACGTGTTCGCCACAGCCATGGCCACCGAAATGGGCAAGCCGCTGGCGCAGGGCCAGGGCGAAGTCAAGTTGTGTATCGGCATTGCCCGCTACTACGCCGAGCAGGCCAAGACCATGCTGGCGCCGGTGCCGTACCCGATCGCGCGCGGCGAAGCGGTGGTCGAGCACTTCCCGGTGGGCGTGCTGGTGGCCGTCGAGCCATGGAATTTCCCCCTGTATCAGCTCATCCGCGTGGTGGCGCCGGCCATCGCCGTGGGCAACCCGGTGCTGCTCAAGCACGCCGAAAACGTGCCCCAGTGTGCCGAACTGTTCGAAACCCTGGTGCGTGACGCCGGCGCGCCCGCGGGCGTCCTGGTCAACCTGTTCATCACCAAGGAGCAGGTGGCCGCCCTGATCGGCGATGACCGCATCCAGGGCGTGGCCCTGACGGGCTCCGAACGGGCCGGCAGCGCGGTGGCCGCGCGCGCTTCCGAAATGCTGAAAAAATCCACGCTCGAGCTCGGTGGCAGCGATGTCTTCGTGGTGCTCGACGACGCCGACGTCGCCAAGGCGGCCAAGGTGGGCGCCGGCGCGCGCCTGTCGAACGCGGGCCAGGTGTGCACGGCCGCCAAGCGCTTTATCCTGCACGCCAAGGTGGCCGACGCCTTCCTGGCCGCTTTCACCGGCCACATGCAGGCGGCCACCATGGGCGACCCGATGGATCCGGCCACCACGCTCGGGCCCCTGTCCTCGAAAGGCGCGCGCGACAATCTCGAGCGCCAGGTCAGCGACGCCGTCGCCCACGGCGCCACCGTCGTCATCGGCGGCAAGCCGGCGCCGCGCCAGGGCTTTTTCTATGAGCCGACCATCTTGACGGGCGTCACCCCGGCCAATCCGATGTTCTACGAAGAATTTTTCGGCCCCGTGGCGCAAGTGTTCGTCGCCGCCGACGACGACGCCATCGTCGCCATTGCCAACGACTCGCGCTTCGGCCTGGGTGGTTCGATGTTCACGGGCGACATCGCGCGCGGCAAGGCCATGGCGGCGCGCATCGAAACGGGCATGGTGTTCATCAATTCGTCCAGCACCTCGCAGCCGCAACTGCCGTTCGGCGGCGTCAAGCGTTCGGGCTATGGCCGCGAGCTGGGCGACCTGGGCATCATGGAGTTCGTCAACAAGAAGTTGATGGTGGTGGCGGGATAAATGCATCAAACAAAAGTACACCCCTACTTTTGTTTGGTTTAGCCAGATAAAAAAGCCCCCCGGCAGAGCCGTGGGGCTTTTTTAGTATACGCAAACCCGATGCTGTTCATGTGGCGCCTCGGGGAAGGAGGGTGTTGGTGAGCGCCGCCCTCGACCGCCGGCACATCCAGGCCGGCTCGATGGCGAAGATGTTTGGCACGGTGCGGGCCAGGCCGCGCCTGGACTTGCTGCACAGCGCCTGCGACGCAGCGCACTGTCTCTCCATCGAGGAAGTGACTAATGCAACCGATATTGATATCGGTCAGTCGAAAGTGTGCGCGCGCCAGCGTTTTTTGTTTTTTTGATACGAGCGTATTGATAGACTACACGCACCGCGCATCGACTCTCCCCTTGGATCTGTCGCACGGTGCATCCCATGTTTCTATGGCCTATTACTTGACTGTATATGGGAGTGGATATGGACGTCTATGATCGCAGGATCAACAAGTCTGGCACATCCTTTCAAGCGCAGTTCGGACCGGCGGGCCCACCCGTCCCGCCCCCCGTCAGTGCCGCAGCCACAGCGACGCAGGGGCGCCTGGTTGGTATCGGCTTGATCGTCCTTGCTGCCTCACTGGCCTATGTGCTTTTATTGCTGTGGAATACAGGATTCGATGGCAGCCGGGAAACGAAGGAAACCATTCCCGTCTTTTGCGTGCTGCCGCGAGTCTGTGTTGCTGCCAACGCCGGCACCAGGATTCTGATGGCGGTGATGGTCGCGGGCGCGCTGGGCAGTTTCATTCATGCGGCGACCTCATTCGGCGATTTTGTGGGCAACGACCGCCTGTCCGCGAACTGGATCTGGTGGTATCTGCTCAGGCCCTTTATTGCAATGGCGCTGGCCGCGATCGTCTATCTGGCGCTCAATGGCGGCCTGCTGCTCAATGGCGGTCAGTCGAAAGAGGTCAATGTCAATATCTATGGCGTGGTGGCGCTCGCCGGGCTGGTGGGCATGTTCACCAAGCAGGCGACGGACAAGCTCAGCGAAGTGTTCACCACCATGTTCAAAACCACGACCGAGGGGGACGCCAAGCGGAGTGACGCGCTCGATAACAAGGTTCCCGTGCTCACCAGTGTGATACCGCCCAGTGTCGATGCGGGCGCGGGCAGTGCAACAGTGACACTCATCGGTTCGGGTTTTGTGCCCGGTTCGGTGGTGCGCGTCAACAACAAGAGCCGCGCAACCGTCGTCACCGACGCGACCCGGCTGACGGCCACCCTGCTCGAGGAGGATCTGGCCGATGGCACACTGCAAGTGAGCGTATTGAGCCCGCCCCCGGGGGGCGGTGAATCGGCGTCCCTGTCCGTCAGGCTGGCGCCCCTGCAGGAGTCGCCGGTCGTCGATGAGGACAGCATCGATGGATGCTGTACGCCGATTCTTGCGCCCACTTCCGATGCAGTACTGCCGCCAGCGCGGGGAGGGGTAGCATCATGACGCTCCCCTTGATATGGTTGCCAGAGGTTCTTGAGTCGGCGGGTCTGAAAGTCGCCGTCAGGCCGGGCTGGGACAGCCTCGGCGGTGCGATGGACCGCGTGATGGGCGTGATGTGCCATCACACGGCCGGGCCGCGCAGCGGCAATATGCCCAGCCTCGATACCCTGGCGCTTGGCCGCCCCGATCTGCCCGGGCCATTGGCGCAACTGGGGCTGGGCCGCGACGGCACCTATTACGTGATCGCAGCAGGCCGGTGCAACCATGCCGGCGCTGGTGTATGGCGTGGCATCAGCAGTGGCAATCGCAGCTTTATCGGCATCGAGGCGGAGAATGCCGGACGCAGCGATGACCGTTGGCCCGATATCCAGATGGAGGCGTATCGCTACGGCGTTGCCGCCATCTTGACGCACGTGGGCCGCAGCGCGGATTTCTGTGTCGGTCACAAGGAATATGCCTTGCCGCGCGGGCGCAAGATCGACCCTTTGTTCGATATGGACCTGTTTCGGGCGAACGTGAAAGCCATCATGAGCGGCACGTTTGCCCCATTGACCCAGATCCCTGCGATCGAAGCGGTGGCCGCCGCCGGTGAGGTGGCTCCTCGGCTGACCTTGCGGCGCGGCAGCGGTGGCGAGTTGGTCAAGCGCATCCAGCTCAGCTGCGCGGTACCGCCCAGTGGCGACTTCGACGGGATCACCGAAGCTGCCCTGCGCGAGTTCCAGCGAAGGTGCGGGGTCATTCCGGACGGGCTCGTTGGCCCGAACATGTGGAAGACGTTCGACAATCACCCCTGATCACGCCGTCATCGATTGCACGGGCCGGATTGGGTTGGCACAGCGGCGAATCAGGCCCGGGGCAATGCGCTTGTAAAGGAGTTCGTCATGGCTGACCGGCGTGTACAAGGCTTGCATGCTTGCCGCTATTTCCAGGCGTGGCAATGGGGGCGACAGGTGGTGGCCCGATGGCGTGGCGGGCCGGGCGGCACCTGCTTGCCGCCCGGCCCGCCCTTGTGCCGCCATCGCCGCCGTCTGGGGCGAGCCGGCACGCCCTGGTGGCACTGGACGGCGTTGGCCATGGCGCTGTGTGTGCCCATGGCACCGGCGTTTGCGCAATCGTGGAACGGTAACGTGGGCGGGACGACCCTTGAAATAAGCGGGCGCGACAGCGCAGTGCAGGGCCGCTCGTTCGTGGTCTACCTTGGTGGGAATCTCAGCAATCCGCTGGCTTTGCACTGCGGTTATGCGAACTCGGGGCAAGCCAGTCCTGCCCTGTTTTGCAGTGACGACCTCAATCGCTACATCGGTCCGCGCAAAGCGATATCCACGGCAAACCATTTCAACTTGCGTTTTTCTCTGCACGATCTCGATTATGCATGTGCCGCGGCACTTTTCAGCAGTCCCATGTTTTGCCGAATGAAAGTGCGCGATGCGGCCGATTTCGGCGGCCCGGAGTTCAGATTGCAAAATATTAGGCAGGCAGCGTTGGCGCGGTAGTGGCCGCAGCGGCGAGTTGCCCCCTCAGCGCAAGGTTGACGTCGCTTGTGTTGACGCCCAGTTTTCGCATGAGCAACATGATATTGTCGGGGGTGATGTCCGTGCTGGACATCGCTTTGACGATGGTTTCGATTTGCAATGCAGAAAGATTTTTCGGATCGGCTTCGCGTGCTTCCATCGCCTCGCGCCATTTGACGAGCGTCCCCATGGTCTGTGGGCCATCTTCCAGTGCAACCCAGGTGATACCCTTAAGGTCTTCGGGCAGCTTTGGCTCGCCTTTCTTGAAAAAGACGCAGCGGCTCGGCCCCAGTCTGCCGGAAAATAATCCGAATTCCAGCAGCACGTTATCGCGAATGAGCGGTAAAGCATGGCTGTCCTTGTGCAGATAGTCGTCTTCTCGAAAGACAAAGGCGGCTGCATCGACATCGTCGAGCATTTTCAGTAAATTTTCCCATGTGCTCACACCAGGCAGAAATGCTTCCGGGGCTGTCCACGGGCAGGGTGTGAAGTTGGCAGCCTTAAGCAAGTCTGATACCAGGCCCAGGTCGCCTGTTGCCACCGCTTGCGAAGATGATCCAATGAATATGCGCACGAGAACTCCGATTTTTATTTTCTGAATCGACCCGTATTTAGACTGCAAAAACGGATGACGGTTCCATGTTTGACGCGCGCGACGCCATGTGGGCGATCGCAGCGGCGGGCGGGCCAGCCGTTTGCAGGGCGGCCGATCAATTCCGGCGTGGCGCCCTGTTCGCCCCGCGCGCAGGGCCACCTTGGCTGAGATTGCACTGATCAGCTATACTGTGTTTTTATACAGTAGTTTCTTGTTCAGTTAAATCATGCAGCCCCCCCCTTTGCCGCCGCCAGGCTTGCCCGACTACGCCGAGCTGTTTTGCCTGTCGAACTTTACTTTTTTGCAGGGCGCCTCGCACGCCGAGGAACTGGTGGCGCGCGCTGTACAGCTCGGTTATGCGGCGCTGGCGCTGACCGACGAGTGCTCGCTGGCCGGCGTGGTGCGCGCCCATGCAGAGGCAAAAAAAGCGGCGCTGCCCCTGCTCATCGGCGCCCATTTCCACCTGGCGGGCGACGATGGCGCGACGGCCCTGTCGCTCATTTTGCTGGCGCAAAACCGCAATGGCTACGGCAACCTGGCCGAGCTGATCACCATCGGCCGCACCCGCGGCGACAAGGGCACCTACCTGTTAAGCCCGGCCGACCTGGCGGCGCCGCCGGCCCAGTTCGCGCATTTGGCGGGCATGCCCGATTGCCTGGCCATCCTGTTACCGGCCTATCCGGGCCACGATGCCGCCGCCGTCGACCGCCTGCACATCCAGGCCGGCTGGATGGCGAAGGTGTTTGGCACGGGGCGGGCCTGGCTGGGCCTGAACCTGCTGCACCGCGCCTACGACGAAGCGCACCGTCTCACCATCGAGGAAGTGGCGGCGCAGCACCGCTTGCCGGTGACGGCGATCGGCCACGTCTGCATGCACGTGCGCTCCCGCAAGCCCTTGCAGGACACCTTGTCGGCCATCCGCCTGGGCAAGCCGTTGGCCGAGTGCGGCTATGCGCTGGCGCAGAACGCCGAGCAGCATTTGCGGGCGCGCCTGCGCCTGGCGAATATCTATGCGCCGGCGGCGCTGGCCGAAACGCTGCGCATCGCCAGCCTGTGCACGTTTTCGCTCGACGAATTGCGCTACGAGTATCCGAATGAGGTGGTGCCGGCCGGCCATACGCCGGCCTCTTACCTGCGCAGCGAAACCTATATCGGCGCGCACCGGCGCTTTCGCGATGGCATTCCGGCCGCCGTGCAGGCGCAGATCGAGCACGAACTGGGCCTGATTACGGAAATGACGTATGAGCAGTATTTTCTGACCGTCTACGACATCGTCCGCTTCGCCCGCGCGAACAATATCCTGTGCCAGGGCCGGGGCTCGGCCGCCAATTCGGCCGTCTGCTATTGCCTGGGCATCACCGAGGTCGATCCGGCCCGCGCCAATCTGCTGTTCGAGCGCTTCATTTCCCGGGAACGCAACGAGCCGCCCGATATCGACGTCGACTTCGAGCACCAGCGCCGCGAAGAAGTCATTCAATATATCTATAACAAGTACGGCCGCACCCGCGCCGCGCTGGCCGGCGTGGTGATCAGCTACCGGCCGAAAAGCGCGCTGCGCGACAGCGGCCGGGCGCTGGGCATCGACCTGGCCATCGTCGAAAAAGTGGCCAAGACCCATTACTGGTTCGACAGCAAGCACGACCTCATCAATCGCCTGGCCGAGTGCGGCCTCGACCCCGCGTCCGAACTGGCCGAGCAGTGGGCCACGCTGGCGAGCTTGTTGCTGGGTTTTCCCCGCCACTTGTCGCAGCATCCGGGCGGCTTCGTCATCGCGCGGGGGAAATTGTCGCGCCTGGTGCCGATTGAAAACGCGGCGATGGCCGACCGCAGTGTCATCCAGTGGGACAAGAACGACCTGGAAGAACTGGGCCTGATGAAGGTCGACGTGCTGGCGCTGGGCATGCTGTCGATGCTGCGGCGGGGGCTGGCGCTGATCGGCGGACGCCACGGCACGGTGTTCGAGATGCAGGACATTCCCCACGACGACGTCGCCACCTACGACATGATTTGCGAGGCCGACACGGTGGGCGTGTTCCAGATCGAATCGCGCGCCCAGATGAGCATGCTGCCGCGCATGAAGCCGCGGGTGTTTTACGACCTCGTCATCGAAGTGGCGGTGGTGCGCCCGGGGCCGATCCAGGGCGGCATGGTCCATCCCTACCTGCGCCGCCGCCAGGGGCTCGAGCAGCCCGAGTACCCGAAAGAGGAAATCAAGGGCGCCCTCGAACGCACGCTGGGCGTGCCGATTTTCCAGGAGCAGGTGATGCAGGTGGCGATCCTGGCGGCGGGATTCACGCCCGGGGAAGCGGACCAGCTGCGCCGGGCGATGGCGGCGTGGAAGCGCAAGGGCGGCCTCGAGCAGTATTACCAGCGCATCGTCGGCGGCATGCTTGAACGTGGTTACCCGCTGGCTTTTGCCGAATCGATTTTTGCGCAAATCCAGGGTTTCGGTGAATACGGTTTCCCGGAATCGCACGCCGCCAGCTTTGCCCTGCTCGCGTATGCCAGTTCGTGGATGAAGCGGCATGAACCGGCGGCGTTCTTGTGCGCGCTGCTCAATAGTCAGCCGATGGGGTTTTACAGTCCGTCGCAACTGGTGCAGGACGCGCGCCGTCACGGCATCGACGTGCGGCCCATCGACATCACCGTGAGCGACTGGGAATCGACCCTGGAAGAAGTCGACCCGGACCGCACGCGCCAGCCGGCCGTGCGCCTGGGGCTGTCCCTGCAGCGGGGCATGGGGCGCGAGGTGGCGGCGCGCATCGAGGATGCGCGTGCGATCCGGCCCTTCGACAGCGTCACCGACCTGGCCCGCCGCGCCAGCCTCGACCGAGGCGACCTGCAGGTGCTGGCCGCCTCGAATGCGCTGGTGGCGCTGGCCGGCCACCGCCGCGAGGCCTTGTGGCAAGCCGTTGGCGCGGTGCCCGACAAGGACCTGTTGCGGCCCACCACGCCGGACGAAGTGGTGCCCGAACTGGCCGCGCCCAGCGAGGGCGAGGACATCGTCGGCGACTACCGTTCGCACGGCCTGACCCTGGGCCGCCACCCGCTGGCGCTGCTGCGCCCGCGCCTGTTCAAGCAGCGTTTCATGAGCGCCGAGGTGCTGGGCCACTACCAGAACGGCCAGTTGGCCAGGGGCTGCGGCATCGTCACCGTGCGCCAGCGTCCGGGCACGGCGAAGGGCGTGCTGTTTCTGACGCTGGAAGATGAAACGGGCAATGTGAACGTGATCGTCTGGCCCAAACTGGTCGAGCAGCAGAGAAGCGAAGTCCTGCGCGCGCATTTACTGGGCGTCTACGGCATCTGGCAATGCGAGGGCAATGTGCGCCACTTGGTGGCGCGCCGGCTGGTCGACCTGTCGCACCTGCTGGGCAAACTGGGCACCGAAAGCCGCGACTTCTGCTAATCAAAGGCATCTGAAAGAAAACCCCGTACCCGATCCCCATCGAACCACCACATCCCCGAGGCGACCCGTGAACAGCATCGGGTTTGCGTATACTGAAAATGCCCTCGGCTCTGCCGAGGGCATTTTTATCTGACCATCCCGAACAAAAGTAGGTTTTTACTTTTGTTCGTTGATTGTCCCGTAATAACCATGAATCTGGCTCGACCAGGTCTGGTCGGCCATGTCAGGCCAGTGGTCGGTGTCGAAGCCTGGCGCCGCTTCGATTTTTTCCTGGTCCATGTTCAAGGTCATGCGGTGGTTGACGGTGTCGAGCGTCAGCGCTTGCCAGGGCACGGCGAACAGCTTTTCGCCGATGCCCAGCACGCCGCCGCTGGCCATCACGGCGTAGGCGATCTTACCGGTGCGCATGTCGAGCATGATTTCCTTGATCTCGCCCAGGTGCTCGTCTTTCAGGTTGTGGACGTGGTCGCCAATGAGGGTGTCCGCGCCCATCAGTTCAGGACCCGGGCCCTTGTTGTTCTTGTTCGAGTACATTCCAAAAGTATCGCGGTTCAAAATAGACATGGTGACCTCCGTAAGATGAAGCGACCAGCATAGGCCGCCATTCCCGTTCGGTCTGTACGCGCACGCACTTAGCCCCCTTGGCTCCCGTGCATCAAGGCCGGACTCGCTTATTTTTTTTCGGCCGCCTGCTCGGCCTCGATCATGCGCCGGCTGCGCTCGTAGGCGCCCGGATGGCTGGCGGCGTAGGGCAGGGCCTGCTTCATCCAGGCGGGCAGATTGTGCTCGATGCTCTTGCGCTCCGATTCTTCCAGCCAGTCCAGCAGCTTCGCCAGCGGCTGCGTCGAGATGCCCTTGCGGTGCAAGGTGTCGACGGCGTACAGGTCCGCTTCGGTTTCCATCGCCCGCGAGTAGTGCAGGTTGGCCAGCACGGCGGGAATGCCGGCGGCGACGGCGCTGAAGTCGCCCAGCAGCGCCGCCGAGGCGGCCGCCGTCAGCGACGAGCGCGCCAGGGCGCGCACGCTGTGGCGCCGCTGCACGTGGCCCACTTCATGGGCCAGCACGCCCATCAGGCCGGCCCGCATCTCGTCGTCGAACGTGGTCTGCTTGCCCAGCACGGCCAGCACCAGTTGGTCGGTGATGATGATGGTGCCGTCCGGCAGGGCCAGCGCGTTCGGCCCCAGCGCGGGAGCGCTGCGGTTGAGCAGGCGCAGCCGGTGGCGCGGACTGGCCGGCGCCACCTCGGCCAGCATCGCCTGCAGGGCCGCCACTTGCGCTTGTGACAGCGTCGACGGCGCAAACACCTTCGCTTCCAGGCCCGCCAGCGCGCTGGCGCCGAGGCGCCCGTCAAACGCGTCGGGCACATTGGCGGCGATCTTTTCGGCCGCCGCCGGCAGCACCCAGACCCACACCGCCGCGCCCACGGCCAGCAGCAGCACCAGCGCGGCCAGCGCCGCATACCAGTGGCGCTGCCAGCGCACCACCAGGCCGGGCCGGTAGGCCAGCGCCGCCGCCACTGCCGCCCGCGCCTGCGGATCGGCCACTTCGCAGCGGGCGCCGCCCGGCAAATACAGGACCGAGGGCGCATCGAGGAAGGGCTCGGCCAGGCGCACCTGGTCGAGCCGGCCGCGCCAGTCGATGCCGGGGCCGGCCAGGTGCAGGTGGCCGTCGGCCGTGCTCAGCTCGACCTGGTGCAGGCGCGCGCTGACGCCGTCAAAATACTGTGCATTGCTCATTGTTGCCTCACCAGGAAAAATCAAAGCCGAACAGGTCGGCGGCGCCGTCGCCGCTGGCGCTGCCCCGATGGGCCGCCGCCTGCGCCAGCACGTGCTCGAAGCCGCCGCTGGCGACGATGGTCATGGCGGCGAGGCGGAAGCGGTGGACGCGCACCACCGCGAACGGCCAGAACAGGCCCAGCGTCACGATCGTCAGCAGCACGTTGACCACCTGCAGGCGGGCGAAGGCGCGCGCCGACATGGCACTGGTGATGGTGATGCCGGGAAAATGCGTGCTCGACCAGGCCAGGTTGGCGATCCGCGCCGTCATGTAGGGGATGCACATCAACACGGCCACGTAATAGAGCAGCACGCCAGCGACGCCGGCGATGGTCGTCAGCCAGCCGGCCGACTTGCCGCCGATGCTAGCGGCGATGCCAAAGCCGGCCGCGAGAATACCGAAGGCCATGGTGGCGGCCAGGCTCAGGCCGAATGCCACCAGGTAGAGCTTGTAGAAGGTCCAGGGGGAGACGGCGAAAGCGGCGGCAGCCGTGCCGAAGCGGGCATGGGCGCGCTGGTAGCTGGTCATCCGGGCATGCAGCAGCGGCCACAGCAGGTACAGCAGGAAACTGAAGAACACCAGCGGATTGGTGGGGGCCATGGTCACGAGCAAGCCCGGCAGCACGACCATGAGCAGGACCGGCAGAAAGGTCGCATAGGCGCCGGCGGCGCTGCCGTCAAAGCCGAAGGCAATGCCGCGGTACTCGGTATTGTGCAGGCGGAAACGCAAGGCGCCGCGCATCAGGAAGGGCAGGGCCAGCCCAAGGGCGCCGATGATGGCCAGCGAAACGCTCGAGGCAAAGCCGAAGGCGTAGTGGTAGCACACCAGCATCACCAGTGCCAGCAGGCGGCCCCGCAGGATCGCTTTCGGGTCGCCGCGAAAATCGAACACCGCCCCGCCCAGCGAGGTATTGCGGTCGAAGTACTGCAGGCGGCGCACCTTGGCCCAGGCCGAATAGATGCCCAGGGTCGCCACCGTCAGGCACAGGTTGACGATCCAGATGCGAAAATATTCCTTGCCGCTGCCCGTGAACACGGGCACCAGCGTCTCGTCGCTGGCCTGCATTGGCGAGCCTGGCAGGGCCTCGCGAGCATCGACATGTGTATCCATGGTCCCCTTTTTTATTGTTCGCAGTAAATATTTAATTGTAGCGAGCACCGCAGAATTTTAGTAAAAAATCAATACTTAATGGGCAAAAATGCGACAGTGGCAATGTTGTCGCCCGCTTGGGACGCTGGCGCGCGACGATTTGGCGGTGCCGCCATAGCGTGCGTGGACCCTGCCGGCCGGCTTTTTTTTGCCTTGTTTTAGAGCAGTAACTGTCGTGATCGGGTATAATTTCAATTTCCCGCACGTGCCATTCGGCACTATCTGCAATGACCAAATTTGTCTTCGTCACCGGTGGTGTCGTCTCTTCCCTGGGTAAGGGAATTGCCGCCGCCTCTCTCGCCGCGATCCTTGAATCGCGTGGCCTCAAAGTCACCATGCTCAAGCTCGATCCGTACATCAACGTCGATCCGGGTACCATGAGCCCCATGCAGCACGGTGAAGTGTTCGTCACCGATGATGGCGCCGAGACCGATCTCGACCTCGGCCACTACGAGCGCTTCATCAGCACCCGCATGCGCAAGGTGAACAATTTCACGACGGGCCAGATCTATGAATCGGTGATCCGCAAGGAACGCCGCGGCGAGTATCTGGGCAAGACGGTGCAGGTCATTCCGCACATCACCAACGAAATCCAGGATTACATCTACCGGGGCGCCGAAGGCGTCGACGTGGCGCTGGTGGAAATCGGCGGCACGGTGGGCGATATCGAGTCGCTGCCCTTCCTCGAGGCGGCGCGCCAGTTGTCGCTGCGCGCGGGCCGCAAGTCGGCCGCGTTCGTGCACCTGACGCTGGTGCCCTACATCGCCTCGGCCGGCGAACTCAAAACCAAGCCCACCCAGCACAGCGTGCAAAAGCTGCGCGAGATCGGCATTTCGCCCAACGCGCTGCTGTGCCGCGCCGACCGCCCCATTCCCGCCGACGAGCGGGCGAAAATTTCGCTGTTCTCGAACGTCGAAGAGCAGGCTGTCATTTCCGTCTGGGACGTCGACACCATCTATAAAGTGCCGCAGATGCTGCACGACCAGGGTCTCGACGCCATCATCCTCGAAGCCCTGGGCCTGGAAGCGCCGCCGGCCGACCTGTCCGTGTGGACCAAGCTCATTTATGCGCTGGAACACCCGAAGACCGACGTCACCATCGGCATGGTCGGCAAGTATGTCGACCTGACCGAGTCGTACAAGTCGCTCACGGAAGCGCTGCGCCACGCCGGCATCCACACGGAAAGCCGCGTCAATATCGAGTACGTCGATTCGGAAGACATCGAGACCAAGGGCTGCGCGGATCTGGCGAAGTACGATGCGATCCTGGTGCCGGGCGGCTTCGGCAAGCGCGGCGTCGAAGGCAAGATCATGGCGGCTCGTTATGCCCGCGAAAACAAGATCCCCTACCTGGGCATCTGCCTGGGCATGCAGGTGGCGCTGATCGAATACGCGCGTCACGAAGCGGGCATGGCCAACGCCAACTCGACCGAGTTCGATCCGGACACCGACCAGCCCGTCGTCGCCCTGATCAACGAGTGGCAGAACCATGACGGCAAAGTGGAAAAGCGCGACGAAAGTTCGGACTTGGGCGGCACCATGCGCCTGGGCGCGCAAACCTGCGCCGTCAACCCGGGCACCCTGGCCGCCGAAATCTACGGCAGCGTGGTCACCGAGCGCCACCGTCACCGCTACGAGGCGAACAACCATTACCTGGCGCGCGTCGAAGCGGCCGGGCTGGTGGTGTCGGCCCGTACGCCGACCGAAAACCTGTGCGAAATCATGGAACTGCCACGCACCGGTGAACACGCCCACCCTTGGTACATGGGTGTGCAGTACCATCCCGAATTCAAATCGACGCCGCGCGCGGGTCACCCCTTGTTCACCTCGTTCATCGTCGCTGCGCTGGCGCACAAGCAGGCCCACGCCGCCGCGTCGGCCCCGGCCCCCGTGTTGGAAGGAGATGCAGCATGAAGCTTTGTGGTTTCGACGTCGGCCTCGACCAGCCGTTCTTCCTCATCGCCGGCACCTGCGTGATCGAATCGCGCCAGATGGCCATGGACACGGCCGGCACCCTGAAAGAAATGACGGCGGCGCTCGGTATTCCGTTCATCTATAAATCGTCGTTCGACAAGGCCAACCGCTCGTCGGGTTCGACCTTTCGGGGTCCCGGCATGGAAAAAGGCCTGGAAATCCTGGCCGACGTCAAACGCGAAATCGGCGTGCCCGTGCTCACCGATGTGCATACCATCGACGAGCTGCCCGCCGTGTGCGCCGTCGTCGACATCATCCAGACCCCCGCCTTCCTGTGCCGCCAGACCGATTTCATCGTCGCCTGCGCCCAGACCGGCTTGCCGGTGAATATCAAGAAGGGCCAGTTCCTCGCGCCCCATGACATGAAAAACGTCATCGACAAGGCGCGCGCCGCGGCCCGCGCCGCCGGTGTCAACGAAGACAACTTCATGGCCTGCGAACGCGGGGTGTCGTTCGGCTACAACAACCTGGTGTCGGACATGCGTTCGCTGGCCATCATGCGCGAATCGCATTGCCCGGTCGTCTTCGACGGCACCCACTCGGTGCAGTTGCCGGGCGGGCAGGGCACCTCGTCGGGCGGACAGCGCGAACACATTCCCGTGCTGGCGCGCGCCGCCGTGGCCGCCGGCATCGCCGGCCTGTTCATGGAAACCCATCCGAATCCCGCCGTGGCGATGTCCGATGGCCCGAATGCCATGCCCTTGGGCCGCATGAAGGAGTTGCTGACCACGCTCGTCGAGATCGACCGCATCGTCAAGCGCACCGGCTTCATGGAAGCGAGCTTCTGACCGGCGCCCCTGGCGTTTCTCGTACCGCATTGCAGGCCGGCTCACAGAAGCCGGCCTCCGCTTTTCTTACCTTTGGAGACATACATGAGTGCTATCGTTGACATTATCGGTCGTGAAATTATCGATTCGCGCGGCAATCCCACCGTCGAATGCGACGTCCTGCTCGAGTCCGGCGTCATGGGCCGTGCCTCGGTGCCGTCCGGCGCCTCGACCGGTTCGCGCGAAGCGATGGAACTGCGTGACGGCGACCCGAAGCGCTATTTCGGCAAGGGCGTGCTGCAGGCCTGCGAAAACATCAACACCGAGATCTCCGAAGCCATCATGGGCCTCGACGCCAACGAACAAGCTTTCCTCGACCGCACCCTGATCGACCTGGACGGTACTGAAAACAAGAGCCGCCTGGGCGCCAACGCCATGCTGGCCGTGTCGATGGCCGTGGCCAAGGCTGCCGCCGAAGAAGCGGGCCTGCCCCTGTACCGTTATTTCGGCGGTTCGGGCGCCATGCAGATGCCGGTGCCGATGATGAACGTCATCAACGGCGGCGCGCACGCCGACAATAACCTGGACATCCAGGAATTCATGATCATTCCCCTGGGCGCGCCGTCGTTCAAGGAAGCGGTGCGCTATGGCGCCGAAGTGTTTCATACCCTGAAGAAGATTTTACATTCGAAGGGCCTGGCCACCTCGGTGGGCGACGAAGGCGGTTTCGCGCCGAACGTGTCGAGCCATGAAGAAGCCATCAAGCTGATCATGCAGGCGATCGAAGAAGCGGGCTACGAGCCGGGCACGCAGATCGCCCTGGGCCTCGATTGCGCCGCCAGCGAGTTCTACAAGGACGGCAAGTACGTGCTGGCCGGCGAAGGCGGCCTGTCGCTCACGGCCACCGATTTCACCAATCTGCTGGCAACCTGGTGCGACAAGTACCCGATCATCTCGATCGAAGACGCGATGGCCGAAGGCGACTGGGAAGGCTGGAAAATCCTCACCGACGCCCTGGGCAAGCGCGTGCAGCTGGTGGGCGACGATCTGTACGTCACCAACACCAAGATTTTCAAGGAAGGCATCTCGAAGGGCATCGCCAACTCGATCCTGATTAAAATCAACCAGATCGGCACCCTGACCGAAACCTTCGCCGCCATCGAAATGGCCAAGCGCGCCGGTTACACGGCCGTCATCTCGCA
This sequence comes from Massilia sp. DWR3-1-1, assembly GCF_049898325.1. Taxonomy (NCBI): domain Bacteria; kingdom Pseudomonadati; phylum Pseudomonadota; class Betaproteobacteria; order Burkholderiales; family Oxalobacteraceae; genus Massilia; species Massilia sp. DWR3-1-1. The sequence continues at coordinate 335,422 of NZ_JAFCXL010000002.1, forward strand.
CCGCTCGGGCGAGACCGAGGATTCGACGATTGCCGACATTGCCGTGGGCATGAACGCCTTGCAGATCAAGACGGGCTCGATGTCGCGTTCGGACCGCATGGCCAAGTACAACCAGTTGCTGCGCATCGAGGAAGACCTGGGCGACATCGCCAGCTACCCGGGCCGCGACGCGTTCTACAACCTGAAGTAATTGCAGCGACCGGCCGGCTCCCCGCTGGCCGGCCCACCTCATGCGCCTGATCACGCTCGCCCTCGTTTCCCTGCTGCTATTGATTCAATATCCCCTGTGGCTGGGAAAGAAGGGCTGGCTGCGCGTGTCCGAACTGGAAACCCAGGTCGCCGCCAGCCACAAGAAAACCGACGAACTCAAGGCGCGCAACGCCAAGCTCGAGTCCGAAGTGCGCGACCTCAAGGACGGTACCGGCGCGGTGGAAGAACGCGCGCGCTACGAACTGAGCATGATCAAGGCCAACGAGATTTTCGTGCAGGTGCTCGACGAGAATGGCCAGCCGACCGTCTCCAAGACGGCCCTGCCACCGCCGCCGCCCGAGAAAAAATCGGGCAAGCCGGCGGGGCACTAGTCTTTCATCACGTCCTCAATCGATGAGGGCTTTCACCAGCTTTTTGCCACCTGGCATGTGCGCTTCTTGCCGCACCATCAACTGCGTCCCTTTTGCAAACCAGAACGTCGAGACGGGCATCTCCGGCCGGTTGTAGTCGGTTGTCACCACCCAGCAGTCGACCGGCCCGGCAGGGCCCGCAATGGTGGCCGAACCGCTCACCTTGAACAGGTAGCGCTGGGGCGGCGTGCTGGCGCCCGGATGGTAGAAATTGATGCTCGCCTCGTAACCGGCCGCCAGCGGCAAGGTCTGCAGGGTTTCCAGGTCCGCTTCAAAGTTGAACGTGGGCTCGGGCGAGGCCATCGCCAGGTCCTTCTGTGTGTTGTCGGCCAGCTCAGGCATGCCGCTGATCTTGTCGGGCGCGAACAGGAATCCCTCGACCGTCTTTTTGCCGTCCCGTTCCGACACCCGCTGGTGGCTGCGCGGGCGCAGGGTGTCCTTGTCGAACCACGATTCCTGCACGCGGGTCGAGGCCGGTCCGGCGCTGTCCCAGCGCTGGGTCAGGCGCACGGCGCCCTGTTCGAAGCGCACGGTGCGGGTCCAGATATCGGCCGGCACGCTGCTCTCGCCCGCCTGCATGAAGCGCAGGTAGTGGTGGGTCGATTCCTTGAGCAGGGCGAAGCGGGGCAGGGGTGTGCCGACATCGACGGCGGTGGCGGCGAAGGCGGCTGGCGCCGCGGCGAGCAGGGCGGCGAGGGCGGCAAGGCGCAAACGGGAACAGGCAGTCATGCAGGTATCCTCTGGGAATAAAATCCCAGTGTATGGCGCAATTGAGCCCGGCAAGCGACGTATGTATCGAAAAAACATGATTGCGCAAGCCCTGATGAACGCGAGATAGTGCCATTGCATAGCACAGCTGTGCTACATTTAAGTCTCGACCAGGAGAGCGCCATGTCCGCCACCACCACCATTCGTCTGCCCGACGAGCTCAAAGCCCGCATCGCCATTGCCGCCGGGCGGGCCGGCAAGACCCCCCACAGTTTCATCATTGAAGCGATTGTGGAAAAGGCCGAACTGGAAGAGCGGCGCGCCGGCCTCGACGCCGAGGCCGATGCCCGCTTCAGCCGGATCGTCGATACGGGCAACACCGTTGGCTGGGGCGAGGTACGCAGCTATCTGCAGCAGCGTCTGAATGGGGCGTCGCCGCCGCGGCCGGCCATCCGCACCAAGCCGGCGTGAGCTTGCCCGATTCGGTGACGCGGATCGACCTGGCGCCCGAAGTGCTCGATGACTTCGATCGTATCGTTGACCACTACGCGAATTACCAGGATACCAATGCGGCCGCCCGCATTGAAGAAATCATCGAGGCGATCAATGCGCTGGCGCTCAATCCCCTGCTCGGCAGACCCGCAGCGAGGGGCAAGCGGGAACTGGTGATTGGCCGCCAGGGGCGCGGGTGTATTGCGCTCTACCAGTATATTGACGTCATCGACACCATTTTTGTGCTGGCCGTGCGCAGCCAGCGCGAGGCGGGCTACGAGCGTTAAGACACTTCGATGGTGGCCAGCACCGCGCGCACCGCGTCGGGGATGGGCACCGGCCGGTTCGTGTCGCGGTCGACGTAGACGTGGACGAAGTGGCCGGCGGCCGCCGCGCTGGTCTCGTCGTTGCGAAACAGCGCCAGTTGATAGCGCACGCTCGAATTGCCCAGCTTGGCCACGCGCAGCCCCACGTGGACCGTATCGGGAAAACTGATCGAACTGAAATACGAACAGCCGCTGTCGACCACCAGCCCCACCACCCGGTCGGCGTGCAGATCGAGCGCGCCGCGCGCGATCAGGAACTGGTTCACGGCCGTGTCGAAATACGAGTAATAGACGACATTGTTGACGTGCTGGTAGGCGTCATTGTCCATCCAGCGGGTGGCGATGCTGAGAAAGTGGGGGAAATCTGCTCGTGTGGCGTCACGCATGGAACGGTCCCGTCAGTCGGTGAATGAGGGGGCACGGCGGCCCCCGGCAACCTCAGTGCTTGGCCTCGCCCGCGGGCATCAACAGCTCGACGGGCGCATCGGTGACGAACAACTGCGCGCAGTCGACCTTGTCGAATTCGTAGTGCTTGCCGCAAAAATCGCAGTCGATCGCCAGTTGGCCCAGTTCGGCCAGCGCTTCCTCGACCTCCGCCTGGCCCAGCATCTTGAGCATATTGCCCACCTTGTCGCGCGTGCAGCTGCAATGAAATTGCGGGTGGGCGGGCTCGAACACGCGGATGGTTTCTTCCCAGAACAGGCGGTTCATCAGGGTCTGGATATCGGTCGAGAGCAACTCTTCCTGCTTCAGGGTCGAGGCCAGGGTGACGGCGCGGTTCCAGGTTTCCAGGTCGTCTTCGGCGCTGGCCTGCTTGACCTGGTCATCCTTGCCGCTGTGGCGCGGCAGCTTTTGCAGCAGCAAGCCGCGCGAGACGCTGTCGTTGGCGCCCAGCCACAAGCGGGTGTCGAGCTGCTCGGAGCGCAACATGTAATTTTCGATGACGGTGGCCATGTCCTCGCCGTCGAGGGGGACGATGCCCTGGTAGGCTTGCTGGCCGGGCATCTTGTCGGCCGGATCGAGCGTGATGACGAAGCGCCCCTTGCCGCTGGCGTTGAGCAGGTCCGTCAGCGAGGCGTCGTCGGCCACCACGGCGTCTTCGGCCAGCTTGGCGGTGGCGCGCAGGCGTAGGTCGGAGTCGCACTCGACCACCAGCAGGCGCACGGGGCCGTCGCCATGGATCTGCATGACGATGGCGCCATTGAATTTCAGGTTGGCCGACAGCAGGGCGGCGGCCGCCACCATTTCGCCCAGCACCGTCTTGACGGCGGCCGGGTAGGCCTGGCGCGATTGAATTTCGCGCCAGGTGTCGGAAATTTCGACGAATTCACCGCGCACGGCGGCATTGTCGAAAATAAATTTTTGCAGGGTGTCCGTGCTGGCGATAGTGATCGTCGTCATGCTTTATCCAATCTTGGTCAAGTCTGTTCGGTAAGTTTTGCCGCGTTGTACATAGCCGTCGGCAATCGCGGCCAGGCGGGCGATGTCGGCGGACTCGAGCGTGCGCACCGCCTTGGCGGGGCTGCCGATGATCAGGCTGTAGTCGGGAAACTGCTTGCCCTCGGTGACCAGGGCGCCGGCGCCCACCAGGCAGCCCTTGCCGATGGTCGCGCCGTTCATGATCACCGCCTGTATGCCGATCAGCGAGCCGTCGCCGATGGTGCAACCGTGCAGCATCGCCATGTGGCCGATCGACACCCCTTCGCCCACCTCGAGGGGATAACCCATGTCGGTGTGCATCACGGTGCCTTCCTGCACATTGCTGCCCGCACCGATGCTGATGCGTTCATTGTCGCCGCGCAGGGTGACGCCGTACCAGATGGTGGCGTTGGCGCCGAGGGTAACTTTGCCGATCAGGTTGGCCGATTCGGCCACCCAGGCGCTGGGATCGATCTGGGGCGCGTCAGCACCGAGTTGGTAGATAGCCATGTTGCCCCTATGATGGTGGGTGAGTGTCGAAGAGCCAGTGTTGGGGTATTTTACGCCCCCCGCGGCCGCGATCGGCAAGCAGCCCATGTGGGGACGCTCGGCAAGAATGCAACAGGCCGGTATAATCCGAACGGTCGTTCTTTTATTTGAGAGTTCCATGAAACCGTCCCGATCCGAATTCATCGCCGTGCGCGGCCTGCGCACCCACGTGCGCCATTGGGGCCGCGAAGGCGCGCCCATCATTTTCATGGTGCACGGCTGGATGGACGTGGGCGCCTCGTTCCAGTTCGTGGCCGATCACCTGGCCGGCGACTGGCACGTCATCGCGCCCGACTGGCGCGGCTTCGGCCTGACCGAGCGGGGGCCGGGCGACACCTATTATTTTCCCGATTACCTGGGCGACCTGGACGCCATGCTCGACCATTATTCGCCAGATGAACCCGTCAATCTGCTGGGCCACAGCATGGGCGGCAATATCGTCGGCCTGTATGCGGGCATCCGGCCGCAGCGGGTGCGCCGCCTGATCAACCTGGAAGGCTTCGGCATGAAGGCGAGCCGGCCCGAGCAGGCGCCCGGCCAGTACGCGCGCTGGCTCGACGGCCTGCGCGAGTGTACGCCCCTGCGCAGCTACCCCAGCCTGGCGGCGGTGGCGGCGCGCCTGCAAAAAACCAATCCACGGCTGTCGGACGCGCGCGCGGCCTTCCTGGCGCCGCACTGGTCGGCGCCCGACGATGCCGGCCAGTTCGTGATCCTGGGCGACCCGGCGCACAAGAAGCCGGGGCCGATCCTGTACCGGGTGGAGGAGGTGATGGCGTGCTGGAGCGCGATCACGGCGCCCGTGCTGTGGGTCGAGGCGGAACAGACCAATATGTGGGAATGGATGGGGCCGAAGGCGCAGGCGCGCGTGGAAATCGACCGGCGCCTGGGCCACCTGCGCCAGGTGCAGGCGCACATGCTCGCTGACGCGGGCCACATGCTCCATCACGACCAGCCCGAACACCTGGCGGGCCTGATCGAGGCCTTCCTGTAACGGCGCATCGCAGCATGCGCCCCCACCGGCGCGAGCGATCCGACGTACAATATCAGCATGCTCAATGTTGACCTGCACAGCCACACCAACGTCTCCGACGGCGTCCTCGCGCCCGCCGCGGTGGCGAAGTACGCGCGCCAGGCCGGCGTCGATGTCTGGGGCCTGACCGACCACGACGAAGTGGGCGGGATTGCCGCCGGGCGCGCCGCCGCCGCCGCCGTGGGGCTGGGCTTTGTGCCCGGGGTGGAAATTTCCATCACCTGGGCCAACCAGACCGTGCACATCGTCGGCCTGCGCATCGATGAAACCAATCCCGTGCTGCTGGCCGGCCTGGGCGCCACCCGCAGCGGCCGCGACGCGCGCGGGCGCGAAATTTCCGCGCAACTGGCCAAGGCCGGCTATCCGGGCGCCTACGAAGGCGCTCTCAAGTACGTCGGCAATCCCGACCTGATGTCGCGCACCCACTTTGCCCGCTACCTGATCGAATGCGGCGCCGCCAGCAATATCGGCGAGGTGTTCCGCAAGTTTCTCAGCGAAGGCAAACCCGGTTATGTGCCGCACCGCTGGGCCTCGCTGGAAGAGGCGGTGGGCTGGATCAAGGCCGCCGGCGGCATCGCCGTGGTGGCCCATCCGGGCCGCTACAAGTTTTCGCCGCTGGCCGAAGGGGTGCTGTTCGACGAATTCAAGCAGTTGGGCGGCAGCGCCATCGAAGTCGTCACGGGCAGCCACACGCCCGACCAGTATCCCGTGTACGCCGAACTGGCGCGCCGCTACGGCTTTCTCGCCTCGCGCGGCACCGACTTCCACGCACCGGGCGAATCGCGCGCCGATTTCGCCCTGTTGCCGCCGTTGCCCTCGGGCGTCAAGCCCATCTGGCACGACTGGTTTTAAAACTTGAAATCGGCCTGCGCGGCCGCATCTTCGGCTTGACTAATGCTGAGCCGACGGCGCGCGCGCCATCCCTGACTTGCCTGCGGAGATTGCCATGAAACGTATCGTGTTGTTCCTTGCTACCAACCTCGCCGTGATGCTGGTGTTGTCCGTCGTCCTCAATGTGCTGGGTGTGGGCAGCGCCGTCACCGCGCAAGGCATCAACGTGGGCGCCTTGCTGGTGTTCTCGCTGGTGGTCGGTTTTACGGGGTCGATCTTTTCGCTGTTGATCAGCAAACCCATGGCCAAGTGGTCGACGGGCGCGCGGGTGATCGACAATCCCGCCAATTCGACCGAGCTGTGGCTGGTGCAAACCGTGCGCCAGCTGGCCGAACGGGCCGGCATCGCCATGCCCGAGGTGGCCGTGTACGACGGCGAGCCGAACGCCTTCGCCACCGGCGCGTTCAAAAATGCCGCGCTGGTGGCAGTGTCGACGGGCCTGCTGCAAAGCATGAACCGCGAGGAAGTCGAAGCCGTGCTGGGCCATGAAATCGCCCACGTGGCCAATGGCGACATGGTCACCCTCACCCTGATCCAGGGCGTGGTCAACACCTTCGTTATCTTCATGGCGCGGGTGGTGGGCTTCTTTGTCGACAAGGTGCTGTTGCGCGGCAACAGCGACCGCGGCCCCGGCATCGGTTACATGGTGACCGTGTTTGTCTGCGAAATCATTTTCGGGCTGGTCGCCTCCATCATCGTCGCCTGGTTTTCGCGCCAGCGCGAATTTCGCGCCGATGCCGGCTCGGCCAAGCTGCTCGGCTCGCCCCTGCCCATGCAGCGCGCGCTGGCCCGCCTGTCCGGCCAGCATCCGGGCGAGCTGCCGCAGAGCATGAATGCGCTGGGCATTTCCGGCGCCAACTCGGGCTGGGGCGCCCTGTTCGCCACCCATCCGCCGATGGAACAGCGGATTGCGGCATTGCAGGGCCAACAGCCCGTTTAAAAAAATCAAACAGACCCGATGAGCCAATTTTTCACGATTCACCCGGACAACCCGCAAGCGCGCCTGATCAAGCAGGCCGCGCAGATCATCCACGGCGGCGGCATCGTCGCCCTGCCCACCGACTCGTGTTACGCGCTGGTGTGCCACCTCGACGACAAGGCCGCGGTGGAACGCCTGCGCCGTATCCGCGGCATCGACGAAAAGCAGCACCTGACCTTGCTGTGCCGCGACCTGTCGGAAATTGCCCTGTATGCGCGGGTCGACAACCGCCAGTTCCGCCTGCTCAAGTCGGCCACCCCGGGACCGTTCACGGTGATCCTCGAAGCGACCCGCGAGGTGCCGCGGCGCCTGTCGCACCCGTCGCGCAAGACCATCGGCCTGCGCGTGCCCGAACACGGCGTGGCCAGCGCCCTGCTGGAAGAACTGGGCCAGCCCCTGATCGGCACCACCCTGATCATGCCCGACGGCGAACTGCTCAACGACGCCGAGGACATCCGCGAACGCCTGGCCAAGCTGGTCGACCTGGTCATCGATGGCGGCCCCTGCCCGATGGCGCCCACCACCGTCATCGACCTGAGCGGCGAGCAGCCGCTGCTGATACGCCAGGGCCGCGGCGACGCCGCCGTATTCGGCCTGTAAGCGGGCGCCCCTTCCACCCCGCGCCGCCGGTTCGCCGGCGGCGCTCTGTTAGAATCGACCCATGAACGAAATTATCCAGGCGATCGCCGTGTATGCCTTGCCGGTCATCTTCGCGATCACCTTGCACGAAGCGGCCCATGCGTATGCGGCCAAGTATTTTGGCGACGACACCGCATTTGCCCAGGGCCGCATGAGCCTGAACCCCATGCGCCACATCGATCCCTTCGGCACCCTGGTGCTGCCAGCCTTGCTCTATATCACCAGCAAATCGCTGGGCTACCCCATGTTGCTCGGCTACGCCAAGCCCGTGCCGGTCGACTACAGCCGCCTGCGCAATCCGAAAAAGCAGATGGCCTTCGTGGCGCTGGCGGGGCCGATGGCCAATTTCATCATGGCGCTGGGCTGGATCATTTTCGCCTTGCTGCTGTCGAAATTGCAGGTCACGGAACTGTATCCGTTCAAGGTGGCCCAGGCCGGCATCCTCACCAACTGCGTGATGTTCGTGTTTAACTTGTTGCCCATTCCCCCCCTCGATGGCAGCCGCGTGGTGTACGCCCTGTTGCCGAACCGCCTGGCCGCGCAGTACGCCAAAATCGAGCCCTACGGCATGTTCATCGTGCTCGGCTTACTGGTGCTGCAACTGCTTAATTATTGGTTTGTGCCCATGATGGCCCTGACGCAAATGCTGCTGCGCTGGACTGCCTTTCCTTTCCGATTGCTGCTCGGCTAAGCGCCCATGTATCCTGATCGCGTCGTTTCCGGCATGCGCCCCACCGGGGCCATGCACCTGGGGCACTATCACGGGGCCCTGAAAAATTGGGTCAAGTTGCAGGCCCAGCAGCCCTGCCTGTTTTTCGTCGCCGACTGGCACGCCCTCACCACCCACTACGACGACCCTGCCATCATCGAGCGGGCCACCTGGGACATGCTGGTCGACTGGCTGGCGGCCGGCGTCGATCCCTCGCAGGCGACCCTGTTCATCCAGTCGAAGGTGCCGGAACACGCCGAACTGCACCTGCTGCTGTCGATGGCGACGCCGCTGACCTGGCTCGAACGGGTGCCCACCTACAAGGACCAGATCGACAACCTGGCCGGGCGCGACCTCACCACCTACGGCTTTCTCGGCTACCCGCTGCTGCAGGCGGCCGACGTGCTGATCTACCGGGCCAGCGAAGTGCCGGTGGGTGAGGACCAGGTGCCGCACATCGAAATGATGCGCGAACTGGCGCGCCGCTTCAACCACTTGTATGGCAAGGAAGCCGGCTTCGAAGAGAAGGCCCAGGCCGCCGTCAGGAAACTGGGCAGCAAGCGCGCCAAGCTGTACCTGGAACTGCGCACCGACTACCAGCAGGACGGCAAGGAAGCGGCCCTCGAGCAGGCCCGCGCCATGCTCGACGATGCCGCCAGCCTGAGCAATATCGACCGCGAACGCCTGTTCGGCTACCTCGAGGGCAGCCGCAAGCTGATCCTGGCCCTGCCGCGGGCAACCTTGAGCAGCGCCTCGCGCCTGCCGGGACTGGACGGGCGCAAGATGTCCAAGAGCTATGGCAACGCCATCGGCCTGCGCGAGGACCGCGACAGCGTCACCAAAAAAGTGCGGACCATGCCGACCGACCCCGCGCGCGTGCGGCGCACCGACGCGGGCGATCCCGCCAAGTGCCCCGTGTTCCAATTGCACCAGGTCTATACCGACGACGCCACGCGCGACTGGGTGCAGAAGGGCTGCACGTCGGCGGCGATTGGTTGCATCGAGTGCAAGCAGCCCGTGATCGACGCCATCATCGCCGAGCAGCAACCCATGCACGAGCGCGCCCAGCAGTACCTGGACGACCCCACCCTGGTCCGCGCCATCGTCGCCGACGGTTGCGACCAGGCCCGCAAGCTGGCCCAGGAAACCATGCGCGACGTGCGCGAGGCAATGGGGCTGGGCTACCTGTGAAATCAACGATGGACACCGTCTCGCCATGAGCCTTGTTTCTTCCTGGGTGGCCCGCTGGGCGCCGCTGGCCCCGCCTGGCAAGGTGCTCGACCTGGCCTGCGGCATGGGCCGCCACGCCCATCACTTCGCCGCGCTCGGTCATCCCGTGCTGGCGGTCGACCGCGATGCCAGCGCCCTGATCCACGCGGCGGGAGAGGGCATCGTCACCGTGCACGCCGACCTGGAAAGCGAGGATGCGACCTGTGCGGCGCAGCGCGCGCTGATCCTGCGGCCGGGGCAGTTTGCCACCATCGTCGTCACCAATTACCTGCACCGTCCCCTGATGGCGGCGCTGCTGGCCAGCCTGGCGCCGGACGGCATGCTGATCTATGAAACTTTTGCCGCCGGCAACGAGGCGTATGGCAAGCCGTCCAATCCCGCCTTCCTGCTGCAGCCGGGCGAGCTGCAGGCCTTGGCCGATGCGGCCGGCTTGCGCGTGCTGGCCGTCGAGGATGTGCATGTAATGACGCCGAACGAGGCCCTAATCGGGCGTATCTGCGCCGTTGGCCCCGCATTCACGTTACCAAACGTAAAGCTCGACGTTTCGGGCGGGCTTTCTAGTCAAGAATGAACCACGGGAGCGGCCTATCCGCTACAATCAGGTTTTTCCAGGTCACCAACATTCAGACATTATGATCAAGGGCAGCATAGTAGCAATCGTCACTCCAATGCACGAAGATGGCAGTCTCGACCTGCCTGCGCTGCGTAAACTCATCGACTGGCACTGCGCCGAAGGCACGGACGGCATCGTCATCGTCGGCACCACGGGCGAATCGGCGACCGTCAATGTCGACGAGCACTGCGCGCTGATCAAGCTGGCCGTCGAGCACGCGGCCGGTCGCATGCCAATCATCGCCGGCACGGGTGGCAACTCGACGGAAGAGTCGATCACGCTCACGCGCTTCGCCAAGCAGGCCGGCGCCGACGCCGCCCTGGTGGTGGTGCCGTATTACAATCGCCCCACCCAGGAAGGCATGTACCGCCATTTCAAGGCGATTGCCGAAGCGGTCGATCTGCCCATCATCCTGTACAACGTGCCGGGCCGCACGGTGGCCGACATGAACAACGACACGGTGCTGCGCCTGGCCGCGATTCCAAACATCGTCGGCCTGAAAGACGCCACCGGCAACATTGGCCGCGGCGCCGAACTGCTCAAACTGGCGCCGAGCTCGTTTGCCGTGTATTCGGGCGACGATCCGACCGCCATCGCGCTGATGCTGCTCGGTGGTGCCGGCAATATTTCCGTCACCGCCAACGTGGCCCCGCGCGGCATGCACGAATTGTGCGTGGCGGCGATGGCCGGCGATATCGCCGGCGCCGTCGCCATCAACAATCGCCTCATGCCCCTGCACGCGAAACTGTTTGTCGAGCCGAACCCGGTGCCCGTCAAATGGGCGCTGGCAGAAATGGGCATGATGCCTGCTGGCCTGCGCTTGCCGCTGGCGCCCCTGGCCGAAGAATTCCACGCCACCGTCAGAGGCGCTTTGCGCGATGCCGGTGTGTTGCCGCCGACTTGAGTTTGCCCGCTTCGCTTTCGTCACCCCTTTATTCTGATTCCCGCTGTTTGGTCACTTATTTCAGCACTTACTTCGTTACGACATGACAAAACGCACCATTATCGCCCCGGCCGCCAAGCAAGGTCTCGTCCTCTCCGCGCTGCTCGTCAGCCTGACCGGCTGCACCTTTGTCGGTTCGGTGTTCGAGTCGGACAAGCTCGACTATCGCGCCTCGAAGAAAGCGCCGCCGCTGGACATTCCGCCCGATCTGACCCAGATGCAGAAAGACAACCGCTACGCCATCCCCGATGGCCGTGGCGTGGCCAGCGCATCGAGCTACCAGAAGGGCGCTGCGCCGGCCGGCATGCCGCAAGCGGGCGCCACCGAGACGGTGGGCCTGGCCAGCACGGCCGCGGTCAAGGTCGAGCGCAACGGCAACCAGCGCTGGCTGGTGGTCAAGCAGACGCCGGAGCAGTTGTGGCCGCAGCTCAAGCAGTTCTGGGCCGATTCCGGCTTCACCGTGGAAGAAGAATCCGCCACCACGGGCGTGATGGAAACGAACTGGGCGGAAAATCGCTCGAAGATTCCCCAGGACGTCCTGCGCCGCACGCTGGGCCGGGTGTTCGATTCGGCTTATTCGACGGGCGAACGCGACAAGTACCGCACCCGCCTCGAGCGCGCGGCCGACGGCAGCACCGAGATCTATATCAGCCACCGCGGCGCCGAAGAAGTGCTGACGGGCCCGTCCAAGGAAATCACCCAGTGGACGGCGCGGGCAAATGACCCGGGCCTGGAAGCGCAGTTCCTGGCCAAGCTGATGGCGCGCCTGGGCGGCGTCACCGACGTCAAGACCACCACCGCGCAAGTGCAGAACGCGCCCGTGCAGGCCACCCATGCCAAACTGGTGGGCTCGACGGTCGAAGTCGACGAGGGTTTCGACCGCGCCTGGCGCCGCGTCGGCCTGGCGCTCGACCGCGTCGGCTTCACGGTGGAAGACCGCGATCGGGTCAATGGCGTGTATTTCGTGCGCTATGTCGATCCAGACCTGATCGGCAGCACGGGTTTCCTGAAGAAACTGTTCACCTTCGGCGCCGCCAGCGACAAGGAAAAAGAAGCCCAGCGCTATCGCATCGCCGTCAAATCGGCGCCGAACGCGACCGTCAGCACGGTGTCCGTGATGACCAACGACGGCAAGGCCGAAACGGGCCCGACCGGCACGAAGATCCTGCGCCTGCTCGGCGACGAACTGAAGTAAGCAGCCTTGCTGCAACAAAAAAGCAGGCCTGCGGGCCTGCTTTTTTTCGTCCGCACGCGCAGGGCAGGCGTGCAGGCGTAAAAAAACCGGCCATCAGGCCGGTCAAGCAGTGCGCTACTTTCCCGGGCTGCGGGGCCCAGGCGCATTCATGAATGCGAAGAGACAAAAAAACCGGCCCAAGGGCCGGTTTGATTTGCCAAAGGCAAATATTACTTAGCAGCGGCCGAAGCAGCGGTAGCAGCAGCCGAAGCGGCGGTGCTAGCAGCAGCGGTTGCGTCAGCAGCAGCCGAAGCGGCGACCGAAGCGGCAGCAGCGGCTTCAGCAGCAGGAGCTGGTGCAGCTGCTGGTGCAGGAGCGGCTTCAACGACTGGAGCTGGAGCAACAACAACTGGCTCTTCTTTTTTGCTGCAAGCAGCCAGAGCGATAGCCATCAGGGAGACGATCAGCAGGGATTTTTTCATGGGTTTTCCTTTAATTTTTCAAAAAGTAGAGACGACTGTTATTGCGATGAATAATTACCGGTAATTATCGCTCGTTAGGGAATTCGCGTTAGCTTTCGTACCTGTAATGGTGCCTGACAGACAACGGAAACTTCCTAACCCGATATTATAGCTAAATTTGGTGCTTCGCAATAGCGTAGCGATGCCTTTATGTAATTTTCCCGGGCGATAAGAGACTTCATTTTGTAACAATATGTTTACACCCGTATAAGGGCCATGCGCAATGGGTCCGGCTACAGCGAAAATTCGGTCTTGAACGTGCTGCACACTTACAATCCGGTCGCCGTGCCGGCCAGGGTGGGACGCGATTCCAGCCACAGGGCGGCGAAGCGCTGGGCGCTGATATCGACGGCGGCGGGGTCGTCGACACGCACTTCACCGCGCATGTGGTCGCAATGGAAACGCCGCACGATGTGTACGCCGTCGCCGATACAGAATGAATCGGTCAGTATGCGCAAACCCGGCGGGGTGGCGCGGCAGGCGATGCGGTGGCCGAACTGGCGCAGCAGGAGCAGGAAGCGGGGGCAGTCGCGCTCGATGTGGGTGGTCTCGTGCAGGGCCAGTTCGATGCTGCCGCCCTTGCCCAGAAACCCGCGCAGGGCGGCGTCGACCCGGGCCTCGCCCAGCGGCAGCGCGGTGAAGTCGGGATCGAACAGTTGCAAGGTGCGCGTGGAAGCGCCGACGACGTCGAGGAAGGCGGCGCCGAAGCGGGCCCGCGTGTCGAACAGGGGGGATGCTGGTGGCGTCGCTTCCACGGCAGGTCTCCTTAGCCCAGCACCAGCCAGCCGTCCTGGTACCAGGTGTAGAGCGCTTCGACGACATCGTCGGAGGCGCCCGCCAGCGCGGCGCCGTCCAGCGCGCGCTCATTGGCCAGCGCTTCGAGTACCCGCTTGTCGTTGCGGCCGACGGCAAACGACTCGCCGTTGATGAACACGTGTTTGCCGCGGTACAGCATCTGGCTTTTCAGCGACAGGGCCACGCCCCGCTTGGCAATGGTGTCGATGAAGCGGCCCATGGTCAGCGGTTTTGCCGGTCCCGTGAAGAACACATTGTGCTTCGGCTCCGACAGGTATTCGCCGACGAAGATGGTGATGTCTTCTTCGTCGAAGCGGACCTTGTTCATCTCTTCGGTGATGGTGGCGAGCATGTGGCGGGGAATTTCCGCCGGCTTGCTCGACAGTTCGAGCGCGGGATCGGCGTAGCGGCCCGGCAGGTCGATCGAGTCGGCCATGAACTGCAGGAAGGCCTCGCCCAGTTCCTGGTAGGACGGCGTACGAAAACCGATCGAATAGGTCATGCAGTCGCCGACGGCGACGCCGTCGTGGGCGTAGTGGGGCGGCAGGTACAGCATGTCGCCCGCTTCAAGCACGAATTCTTCGTCGGCCTCGAAGTTTTGCAAAATCTTCAGAGGCATGCCTTCCACCAGCGACAAGTCTTTCTGCGCCGAAATGCGCCAGCGCCGCGTGCCTTGCGCTTGCAGCAGGAACACATCGTAGCTGTCGAAATGGGGGCCGACCCCACCGCCGTCGGTGGCGAAGCTGATCATCAGGTCGTCCAGGCGGGCATCGGGAATGAAGCGGAACTGGCGCAGCAAGGCATCGGCCTTGGCATCGACCAGGTTGACGCCCTGCACCAGCATGGTCCAGCCAGCCTGGCTGCGGGCCGGCAGTTGCGCCAGCGGGCCGTGCTGCATGTTCCACTGGCCGTCGGTGTTGGTGATCAGGCGCGATTCGACGAAATTTTCAGCCGCCATCCGGGTGAGCGCGTCGAAACCGACCAGCGGCTTCATGCCTGGCACAGCCTGGCGGATCAGCAGCGGTTTTTTATGCCAGTAGTCGCGCAGGAACTGGGCCGGCGTCAGGTCGCCGAGAAGGGGAAGTTTTTTCATGCGCCATTATAACCGCGCAGTATGGCCGAACCGGTGGGCGAGGGTATAATCTGCGTGCTCAAAACATAGAAAGGGTAGCACGATGAAGATTGGCAAAAACACCGTCGTCACGGTCAAATACAAACTGTCTGACGCACAGAACAACCTGATCGAAGACGGCAATCAGCCCATGGTCTACCTGCACGGCGGCTACGAAAACACGCTGCCGAAAATCGAAGAAGAACTCGACGGCAAGGAACTCGGCTACGCCGCCACCATCCAGGTCGAACCGGACGACGCCTTCGGCGACTACGATCCGGCGCTGGTCAAGGTCGAACCGCGCGATCGCTTGCCGGAACCACTGGAAGTGGGCATGCAGTTCGAAGGCATGCCCGACGGCTCGGAAGGCGACGATGAAGCGTTGATCTTTACCGTCACCGACATCGCCGACGACAAGGTTGTACTCGACGGCAATCACCCGCTGGCCGGCATGGCCCTGCGCTTTGAACTGGAAGTGGTCGACGTGCGCGCAGCGAGCGACGAAGAAATCCAGCACGAACACGTGCACGGCGCCCATGGCCACCACCACGGCCATGACGACGGCGACGACGACAGCGCCGGCGACGAGTTCCGCTCGCATCCGGTGCATTAAACCGCACAACAGGCTGGCCTTGTAACATGAAAAAGGGGGCGGACACCAGGTGTTCGCCCCCTTTTTTTCAGCCCTGCGGGCACTATTTCTCGTCCGCCGCCCCCTGCAGGGTGAACAGGCGCGCCGTCCCCGGGGCCACCGTCACCTCGACCGCCTGCGCCCCCAGGCTCAGGTGGCCCAGGTTGCCGCGCCACTCGATGGCGGGCACCGCCTTCGGCGCGGCCAGGTCGGTATCGACCAGCAGCACCTTGCCCTCGTACTTGGCCGCCAGCGTGGCGATTTGCCGGCGCGGCACGTCGAAGCCGTCGGCCTTGCTGCTGGCCCGGTCGAGCAGGGCGCGCAGCCCCGTGCGCTGCGCCAGCGCCTTGACGTCGCCTTCCGAAAACAGCACCACCGCTTGCAGCTTTTCCCGCTTGGCCATGGCGAACAGGCGGTTGAGCCAGAAGCGGTTGGCCACCAGGCGGTCCTCGAACTCGCTGTTGCGGCCCGCCTCGGGGCGGAAGTGGTTGTTGTTGGCGGGCAGATTGACGGTGGCGTACAGCACGTCGCCCACCTGCCAGTGGGCATTTTCAGCGTAGCTGCGAAACTTGGCACTGCTCGACAGGCGCGTCACGGGCAGCTTGCGCACGCCCAGCGACAGCGGCTCGCCGAAAAACAGTTCGCGCAGGCGGTTCAGGCGATCGATGGCCACCGAGCGGCCGGCCGAGTTCTTGCATTCGCTCCAGTCGGTGCTTGAGGGCAGCACGATTACGGGGCGCCTGGCGTCATCGAGCAGCTCGCGTCGCCGCGCATACAGGCGATCGCTGCAGGGCTCGTTGACGCCCTTGATGCCGGTGACGACGACAAACGCCAGCGCCGCCTCGCTTTCGTCGGCCAGCGCCTGCTTCAGGCGCGCTTCGCCGCCGCCGGCCGATTCATCGGCATGAAAGCTGTGGCCGATGATGCCGAACTGGTGGCGCGCGGGATCGACCTTGGCGGCGCTGGCCGCCTTGCGGGGCGCGCCCTGGGCCGTCGCCATCGCCGGCACTGCCACCGCCAGCACCGCCAGCGCCGTCGCCGCACCGAGCGCGAGGCGGCGCATCAGGCGGCCAGGCGCTTTAACTGGTACAACTGCTCGAGCGCCTCGCGCGGGCTCATGGCGTCCGGGTCGAGCGCGTCGAGCGCGGCGCGCAGGGCCTGGTGGCCGGCCCGGTCGGCGTCGTCATTGTCGTCGTCGCCGTCATGGCCGATGGCGTCGTCGGCGGCGTCCGGCTCGACGCAGGGCAGGGCGAACAGGTCGAGCTGGGCGGTGCTGTCGAGCGCCTGCGATTCGAGCCGCGCCAGGTGCTTGCGGGCGGCCTTGATGACGGCGGGCGGCACCCCGGCCAGCTGCGCCACCTGCAGGCCGTAGCTTTGCGACGCCGGCCCGGCCTGCACCGCGTGCAGGAATACGATGCTGTCCTTGTGCTCGACCGCCGACAGGTGCACATTGGCGGCGCTGGGATGGCTTTCGGGCAGCTGGGTCAATTCAAAATAATGGGTGGCGAACAGGGTGAAACTGCGGCTGACGTCGATCAGGTGGCGGGCGATCGCCCACGCCAGCGCCAGGCCGTCGAAGGTCGAGGTGCCGCGCCCCACTTCGTCCATCAGCACCAGCGAGCTGGCGGTGGCGCCGTTGAGGATGGCGGCCGATTCCGTCATCTCCACCATGAAGGTCGAGCGCCCGCCGGCCAGGTCGTCGGTGGCGCCGATGCGGGTAAAGATGCGGTCGATGGGGCCAATGGTGGCGGCCACCGCCGGCACGTAGCTGCCGACGTAGGCGAGCAGGGTGATCAGGGCGACCTGGCGCATGTAGGTCGATTTACCGCCCATGTTGGGGCCGGTGATGAGCAGCAGGCGGCGCTCGTCGGAAAAGCCGCAGTCGTTGGCGATGAAGCGTTCGATCTGCGCTTCGACGACGGGGTGGCGGCCCTCGCGGATGTCCAGGCAGGGCTCGGCCACCAGCTGGGGCGCGCACCAGTTGCGCTCGAGCGCGTGGGCGGTCAGGGCGGTGAGGGTGTCGAGCTGCGCCAGCGCCCCGGCGATGTGCTGCAGGAGGGTGATGTGGGGCGCCAGGTCGGCCAGCAGCAGCTCGTACAGGGCCTTTTCGCGCACCAGCGCCTTGTCCTGCGCCGACAGGGCCTTGTCCTCGAACAGCTTGAGTTCGGGGGTGATGTAGCGCTCGGCGTTTTTCAGGGTCTGACGCCGGCGGTAATCGTCGGGCACCTTGTCGGTCTGGCCGTGCGTGACCTCGATATAAAAGCCGTGCACGCGGTTGTATTCGACGCGCAGGTTGGCGATGCCGGTGCGGGCGCGCTCGCGCGTTTCCAGGTCGACCAGATAGGCGCCGGCGTTGTCGGACAGGCCGCGCAGTTCATCGAGTTCGGCGTCGAAGCCGGGCGCAAAGACGCCGCCGTCGCGCACCATCGCCGCCGGCTCTTCGGCCACCGCGCGCGTGAGCAGGTCGAGACAGGCGGTGGGGGTGGCCAGCGCCGCGTGGATGGTGCACAGCAGGTCGGGCGTGCCGGCGACAAAACTGTGTTCGACGTGCTGGCGCAGCGCGGGCAGCTGGCGCAGGCCGTCGCGCAGGCTGGCCAGGTCGCGCGGGCGGGCGCTGAGCAGGGCCACGCGGGTGGTGATGCGTTCGATGTCGGGCACCTTGGCCAGCGTGCTGGCGAGCGCCGCGCTGGTGTCGCTCGCGGCCAGCGCCGCGATCGCCTGGTGGCGCGCACGCGCCACCGCCTGGTCGCGCCGCGCGTGGTGCAGCCAGTGGCGCAGCATGCGCGAACCCATCGCCGTGCGGCAGTGGTCGAGCAGGGAAAACAGGGTGGGCGCTTCCTGGCCGCGGATGGTCTCGGTCAGCTCGAGGTTGCGGCGGGTGGCGGCGTCGAGGCCGATGAATTCGTGTTCGGTCTCGCGCGTGAGGCTTTTCACGTGCTGCAGGCCGCGCCCCTGGGTCGCTTGCGCGTAGCGCAGCAAGGCGCCGGCGGCGCCGAAGGCGGCGCCCATGCCATCGGCGCCGAAGCCGGTGAGGGTGGCGACATTGAGCTGTTCGAGCAGGGCGCGGTGGCCGCCGACGACGTCGAAATGCCAGGCGGGGACGGTTTGCGTGTGGCCGGAAAACGCGCCGTCGTCAAACAGGTCGGCGCCGTCGCCGTACAGGATTTCGGCCGGCACGATGCGTTCGAGTTCCTGCTGCAAGCGCGCGCCGACGGTGCGGGCGTCGCCGGAAAACTCCATCAATTTGAGCACGCCCGAGGCCAGCGACAGCCAGGCCAGGCCGGTGGTGGCCACTTTGCGCTGGCTGATCACGCACACCGCCAGCAAGGGCCGTTCGGCCTTCTCCGGCAGCAGGTCGGTATCGGTCAGGGTGCCGGGCGTGACCACCCGCACCACCTTGCGCTCGACCGGACCCTTGCTGGTGGCGGGGTCGCCGATCTGTTCGCAGATGGCGCACGACTCACCGAGCTTGACCAGCTTGGCCAGGTAGGGATCGAGCGCGTGGAAGGGCACCCCGCACATGCGGATGGGCGCGCCGTTCGAGTTGCCGCGGCTGGTGAGCGTGATGCCGAGAATGCGCGCGGCTTTTTCAGCGTCGTCGTGAAACAGCTCGTAGAAATCGCCCATGCGATAAAACAGCAACATGGTCGGATAGTCCGCTTTGAGGCGCTGGTATTGGGCCATCATGGGCGTGACTTTTTCGGCGGCGCCCAGCTTGGCGGCGGCCTGGTTGATTTCGGTGGGAGCGGTGGTCATCGATGAGTATGTGGGAATGCGCAGCCACGCGGCTGATCCCGGCATTTTACCGTGGATGGGCGAGGGTGCCGTCCACTTTCAGCGCGACAGGGCGCGGCGCCACCGCGCCAGCGCGCACCAGACACGGCGCCTTTGGTTAGAATGGTGGTTCATCATCGAACCGAAGGTCGCAATGAAGCTGTCAATCCTGTCCATGGACCAATTGCACGCGCTCGACGCGGCGGTCACGCAAGCGCTGGCGAAGGACGCCGCCCGCGTCGAATCGCGCCGGCGCCTCGACGCAATCGAACAGATTTACGCGGTGGCGCACCGCCTCGGCATGCCGCTGGCGATGATACTCAACGGTGGCAAGGGCGTCAGCGGCGGCGCGCGCCGCGCCGCCGCGCACTACGAGGATCCGGCCAATCCCGCCAACCGCTGGGGCGGCGCGGGACCGCGGCCGGCCTGGCTGAAGGCGGCGCTGGCGGCCGGGGTGCGGCTCGAGAGCCTGCGCGGCTAAAACTGCGTCAGCCAGCCCGGCGGCGCCTCATTGGGCCCGCGGTAGCGCCACTTCCTGCTTGCGGGCGACGATGGCCTGGCCCAGCGCCGCCAGATCGAGCCCCGCCTTGCGCGCTTGCGGAAACATCTCGCCTTCCTCTTCGTCGACGTGATGTTCGATCTGCTCGGCCAGTACCTTCAGCTTGGCGTCGTACAGGTCGTCCTGCGGATCCATGCCGACGATTTGCGCAATGAGGTCCTTGGCCGAGGCGTGTTCGACCTGCGCTTCGTCGACCAGGTCCCCGGCGTCTTCGACGGCGGCGCGCACGGCCGGGTAAAAAATCTCTTCCTCGGCGGTGGCGTGCTTGGTCAGGGCCAGGCAGATCTCCAGCGCCAGGCGGCGCTTGCTGGCGATGGAACGATCGCTGAGCGCGTCGTAGGTGTCAAACATGCCACGGACTTCTTCGTGGTCTTGTGTCAACAAATCAATGGCGTCGATGGACGCGGCAGCGCCAGTAACGGGGCTGCTACTGGTGCTGGTCGATTTCGAGGTGCCTGCCATGGTGCGACTCCTTGTAGATATGAATCAAAAAAGAGCCAGGCGCACGCTGCGCCTGGCCCGGGGTGGCGGGTTTATTTGGAACGCGACCCGCCCGTGCCACCGCTGTCGCCCGACGCTTTGCCGCCGCCGCTGCCCGAGCCGCCGCTACCAGCGCTGCCGCCGCTGCCGCTCTGCTCATTGCCGTCGTTCTTGTGGCTCATCGAGCCTGCCTTGCGCGCCTCTTCGGAGGTGAATTCGTGGGCGTGGCCTGAAGCGTGCGCGGCCCGACCGCCCTCGGCGGCAATTTCACGCTGCTTGTCCGGGTCCATCGAGGCGAAGCCGCGGTTGCTGGTGTCGCCACTCTGGCGGCTGCCCTGATCGCTTTGACCACCCTGGCTGCCTTGATTGCCCTGGTTGGCCTGCTTGCCTTGCGTCCCCTGCTTGTCCGCCGATTTATCGTCGCTGCCCGATTTGCTGCCACTGTCCTTGTTCGTTGCCATGTCGATCTCCCGTTGTGATTGGATCAATGTCACCCGCATTGCCGCGGGCGCTTCCTGTGAAGGGAGTTCATCGTAGGGCCGGGCGCTGCCCGTCCATGTAGGAAGCTTTTTGAGCGTCGTGTAGGAGGGGCCCTCGCCGAAAAAGAACATTTTGTGGGGGCCATTGTTCGAGGAAAAGGAGGGGAGGCGCCCACGCGCCGGGCGGGGCCGGCAAAAACTATTTCGCAGCAAGGCTTGTGGCCTGCTTTCGATTGGGCTTAGAATCGACGCTGCCGCGCAAGCGGCAAACGCTAGGGGTCCTGCAATACGCGAAAGCGTGGCGCGGGTGAGAAACACCCTCTGAACCTGATCTGGATAATGCCAGCGAAGGGAAGCAACGTGATCGGGGGCCGTGCGCCGCCATCGCGCCCTCCTTTGCTGGCTCCTTATTTCGAGCCACCCAAAGGAGCCAACCACATGACCGTCACATCTCGCGCCAAGGCGCCGTTTTTATCGTCCACCGCCGTCGTCGACGACGCCGCCATCGCGCCGCTGCCGAACTCGCGCAAAATCTACGTGCAAGGCAGCCGCGCCGACATCCGCGTGCCCATGCGCGCCATCGCCCAGGCGGCCACCGGCGACGCCTTCGGCGGCGAAGCGAACCCGCCCGTGTATGTCTACGACACCTCCGGGCCCTACACCGACCCCGACGTTCGCATCGATATCCGTTCTGGCCTGGCCTGCCCGCGCACGCCGTGGATCGTCGAGCGCGACGACACGGTCGAGCTGCCAGGGCCCAGTTCCCGCTTCGGCGCCGAGCGCGCGGTCGATCCCGCCACCGCCGCCATGCGCTTTGATTTGCAGCGCAAGCCGCGCCGCGCCCGCGACGGCGCCAACGTCACCCAGCTGCACTACGCCCGGCGCGGCATCATCACGCCGGAGATGGAGTTCGTCGCCATCCGCGAAAACCTGCGCCGCAAGGAGTACCTGGCCGAACTCGAAGCGTCCGGCCCGATGGGCTACCGGCTGGCCGCAGTGATGGGGCGCCAGCATCCCGGCCAGTCCTTCGGCGCCGCCACCCCGGCCGAGATCACGCCCGAATTCGTGCGCGCCGAGGTGGCGCGCGGGCGCGCCATCATCCCCGCCAACATCAACCATCCGGAAGTCGAGCCGATGATCATCGGTCGCAATTTCCTCGTCAAGATCAACGCCAACATCGGCAATTCGGCGGTGAGCTCGTCGATCGGCGAAGAGGTGGAAAAGATGACCTGGGCGATCCGCTGGGGCGGCGACAACGTGATGGACCTGTCGACCGGTAAGCACATTCACGAAACGCGCGAATGGGTGATCCGCAACAGCCCGGTGCCGATCGGCACCGTGCCGCTCTACCAGGCGCTGGAAAAGGTCAACGGCAAGGCCGAAGACCTCACCTGGGAGATTTACCGCGACACCCTGATCGAACAGGCCGAGCAGGGCGTCGACTATTTCACCATCCACGCCGGCGTGCTGCTGCGCTACGTGCCGATGACGGCCAGTCGCCTGACCGGCATCGTTTCGCGCGGCGGCTCGATCATGGCCAAGTGGTGCCTGGCGCATCATCGTGAGTCCTTCCTGTACACCCATTTCGAGGACATCTGCCAGATCATGAAGGCCTACGACGTCGCCTTCAGCCTGGGCGACGGCTTGCGCCCCGGCTCGATCTACGACGCCAACGACGAAGCCCAGCTGGCCGAACTGAAGACCCTGGGCGAGCTGACCCAGGTGGCGTGGAAGCACGACGTGCAGGTGATGATCGAAGGCCCCGGCCACGTGCCGCTGCACCTGATCCGCGAGAACATGGACCTGCAGCTCGATCAGTGCATAGAGGCGCCGTTCTACACGCTGGGGCCCCTCACGACCGACATCGCGCCCGGCTACGACCACATCACCTCGGGCATCGGCGCGGCCACCATCGGCTGGTACGGCACCGCCATGCTGTGCTACGTCACCCCCAAGGAACACCTTGGGCTGCCCGACAAGGACGACGTCAAGGACGCCATCATCACCTATAAAATCGCTGCCCACGCGGCCGACCTGGCCAAGGGCCACCCGGGCGCCCAGATCCGCGACAACGCCCTGTCGAAGGCGCGCTTCGAATTTCGCTGGGACGACCAGTTCAACCTGGGCCTCGATCCCGACAAGGCGCGCCTGTTTCACGACGAAACGCTGCCGAAGGAATCGGCCAAGGTGGCCCATTTCTGCTCCATGTGCGGGCCGCATTTCTGCTCGATGAAGATCACCCAGGAGGTACGCCAGTACGCCGCCACCCTGGGCCTGTCGGCGGGGGGCGCGGTGGCGCAGGGGATGCAGGTCAAGGCGGTCGAATTCGTCCAGCGCGGCGCCGAACTGTACCAGAAGGTATAGGGGCGGCCATGTGCGAATTTTCCCTCAACGGCGCGCCCTGCCAGCTGGCCGCCGGCAGCACCCTGCTCGACCTGGTCGAGTCGCTGGCGCTGCGCGGCCAGGCGCTGGCGCTGGCGGTCAACCGCAGCGTGGTGCGGCGCGCCGACTGGCCGGCGCGGACCATCGCCGACGGCGACCGCGTCGAGGTGGTGCGCGCCATCGGCGGCGGCTGAACGGCCGCATCGATCTCCCCTGTGAACCCCATTCAAGGAAAGCCCTCATGCAAGCAACTACCCACGACGACGGCCTGACCATCGCCGGCGTCACCTATCAATCGCGCCTGCTGGTCGGCAGCGGCAAGTACCGCGACCTGGCGCAAACGCGCGCGGCGACCCTCGCCGCCGGCGCCGACATCATCACCGTGGCGATCCGCCGCGTCAATATCGGCCAGGACCCCACGGCGCCCAACCTGCTCGACGTGCTGCCGCCGTCGCAGTTCACGATCCTGCCCAATACCGCCGGCTGCTACACGGCGGCCGATGCGGTCTATACGCTGCAACTGGCGCGCGAACTGCTCGACGGTCGCAAGCTGGTCAAGCTCGAGGTGCTGGGCGACGAAAAGACCCTGTTCCCGCACATGCCGGAAACCCTGAAAGCGGCCGAAATCCTGGTGCGCGACGGCTTCGACGTGATGGTCTACTGCAGCGACGACCCGATCCAGGCCCGGCTGCTCGAGAGCATCGGCTGCGTGGCGGTGATGCCGCTGGCCTCGCTGATCGGTTCCGGCATGGGCATCGTCAACCCCTGGAACCTGTCCCTGATCATCGAGCAGGCGACGGTGCCGGTGCTGGTCGACGCGGGCGTCGGCACGGCCTCGGACGCGGCCATCGCCATGGAACTGGGCTGCGACGGCGTGCTGATGAACACGGCGATCGCCGGCGCGGGCGATCCGCTGCGCATGGCGCGGGCAATGAAACTGGCGGTGCAGGCGGGCCGCGAAGCGCGCCTGGCCGGGCGCATGCCGCGCAAGTTCGCCGCCGCGCCGTCCTCGCCCATGGCCGGGCGTCCCGCATGAGCACCATGCCCAATCTGACCCGGCCGACGGTGCTGGTGTTCGCCGGGCTCGATCCCAGCGGCGGCGCCGGCCTGGGCGCCGACCTGCTGGCCATCGCCGCGCTGGGCGCCCACGCGCTGCCGGTGGCCACCGCCATCACGGTGCAGGACAACGACCATGTGTTTGCGGTGACGGCGCTGGACGCCGCGCTGGTCGAGGCGCAGGCGATGGCGCTGGTGCGCAAGATGCAGGTGCACGCGGTCAAGCTGGGCATCCCCGGCAGCGTCGCCAACGCCGCCGCGATTGTCCGCGTGATCACGCTGCTGCGCCAGCGCCACCCGGGGCTGCCGGTGGTGCTCGACCCGGTGCTGGTGAGCGGCCACGGCGACGACCTGTCGCCACTGGCGGCGCTGGAACTGCTGCTGCCGCTGGCGAGCCTGATCACGCCGAACCTGCCGGAGGCGGCGGCGCTGGCCGGCGTCGCCGGCGGCGTCGAGGCGCAAGGGGCGGCCTTGCGGCGGCGCTGCCGCGGCGACGTGCTGATCACCGGCGGGCATGGCGCCAGCGGCGACGAGCGCAACCTGGTGATCAATCGCTGGTTCGGCCCCGCCAGCGCGCGCAGCTGGCGCTGGCCGCGGCTGGCGGGCGCCTTTCATGGCAGCGGCTGCACGCTGGCGGCGGCAATTGCCGCCCGCCTGGCCTGCGGCGACGCCGTCGGCGCGGCGCTCGACACGGCCCAGCGCTACACCCACGAAGCGTTGGCCGAGGCGTTTTCGATCGCCTGCGGACAGCGCATTCCGGCGCGCTGCCAGCGGCTGTCGCGCTTGCCCCACGAGGAGCCGTTTTTATGATGAACGCCATGAACGCCATGAACAACAGGACCGGCCTGTACCTGGTCACACCCGACTGGGACGACACGGACCGGCTGCTCGCGTGCAGCGAGCAAGCGCTGGCCGCCGGCGTGGCCATGCTGCAGTACCGCCACAAGGGCGCCAGCGCGGCGCTGCGGCGCCGGCAGGCGGGCGAACTGCTGGCTTTGTGCCGGCGCTACGACACGCCGCTGGTCATCAACGACCACCTGGCCCTGTGCCTGGAACTGGGCGCCGATGGCGTCCACGTGGGCGGCACCGACGCCGGCGTGGCCGCGGCACGGGCGCAGCTGGGCGCGGCGGCGATCGTCGGCGCGTCCTGCTACGGCGAGCGGGCGCTGGCCGCTGGCGCGGCCGCCGACGGCGCCAGCTATGTCGCCTATGGCGGCTTTTATCCCTCGCGCGTGAAGCAATACGCGGTGAGCACGCAGGCCGACATCGTCGACTGGTCGAAGGCCCGCATCGCGCTGCCGCTGGTGGTCATCGGCGGCATGACGGCGGCGAACGCGGCGCCGCTGGTCGGGCGCGGCGCCGACATGGTGGCGGCCATTTCGAGCGTGTATGGCGCGCCCGACATCGCGGCGGCGGTGCGCGGCTTCGGCGCCTTGTTTGACCGCCGCGTTGACCGCCGCGTTGACAGCCGCACCGGCGCCACCTGAGTGGCTCAGGTCTCGCGCCTGGGCGCCATCTCGTCGAGCTGCGAAGCCAGCGACGGCTCGTCGGCGCTGACGCTGCACTTGCCCTCGTCGGCCGGTTCGCTGTCGAGCTGCAGGCGGCGCGCTTCCATGGCGATCATTTTGCGCAGGTTTTCCTTGTGCAGTTCGGCCAGCCGGCGCGTGCGGTGCAGCGCTTCGCCGCTGAAATCGACCTGCATCGGCGTCGCCGCCGGGAACACCAGCGAGGGCGCCAGCAGTTGCAGCATCTCGTGCACGCAGCCGGGGGTGGCCAGCGAATCGGCCAGCACCGCGGACGGTTGGGTCAGGGTGCGCAGGCGATGGTGGCGGGCGCGCTCGGCCACCACCTGGTGCATATAGGTGGAATGGCCGATCTGGGTGGCGATGCGCTCGACTTCCTGCATCGTTTCGGCCAGGGCGCCTAACGGCTGCTCGAGCCGGGCCGCCGCTTTCATAAAGCGCGCCGGATCGGCGCGCGCTGGATCGATGATCGGGTTCATGATGACGACTCCCGTAGTGCGGTAGGAGTGTCCATGGTGCGCCACTGGCGAATATTTTGCCGCACGCAATGTCGCCCGCAGAAATGCGTCTGGGCACGCGGATTGGTCGAAGGAAAGCCGGGCGTTCCGTAATACCCGTGCCCGCCTTCGCTCAGGGCCAGCTCAGCGTTGGGCGTTGCACTGCGGTGAAGGCGTCGTCGCGGCGGCGGCGCCGTGCCACCAGCGCACCCGTACGGGCGCCGGCGGCGCGCCGGTCCCGCGGCGCGCGCGCCGCTTGTGCCGGGGCGGGCGTGGGCCCGGCCACCTGCTTGAGGTCGTTATCGATGCGCTGGGCCATGCTGGTCTCCTGGTAAACAGTCAGGGGTCCAGCTTAAAAGAACGCCCGGGCCCGGTACTGAGCAAGCCCAAGCATCAAGATAGCACTCAGAGCGCGGCCACCCGTGCGGCGATATGGGCCAGCGCTTCGTCGACCTGGTCGATCAGGATGAGGCACAGGTCGCCTTCGCCCAAGCGTGCCAGCGCGCGGTCGATGGCGACGAATTCGCCGTTGATTTCCTCGATATGGCTGGTGCGCACGGCGCCCTGCAGGCCCTGGCGCAACAGCGCCACCACTTCGCCGTCGGCGCGGCCGCGCTGGCACTGGTCCTGGTAGAGCAGCACGTCGTCGAAGGCGGCGCCGAGAATGGCGGTCTGGCCGACGATGTCCTCGTCGCGGCGGTCGCCGGCGCCGGAGATGACCACCGAGCGGCGCTTGGCTGGCATGGCGTCGACCGCGCCGACCAGCGCCAGGATGGCGTCCGGATTGTGGCCGTAGTCGGCGATCACGGTGGCGCCCCGATAGCTGAACACGTTGAAACGCCCCGGCGCGTTGTCGCTCTCGCCGGCGAAGGTGAGCAGGCCGGCGCGGATGGCATCCCACGAGACGTCGATGGCCCAGGCGGCAGCCACCGACGCCATCACGTTCTCGACCTGGAAGCCGATCACCCCGCCGCGCGTGAGCGGCACGTTCGCCAGCGCCACCTTGTGCACCGTCTTGCCCTGTTCGGCCACCAGGTGACCGTTGTCGATGTAGACCACGCGGCGCCCCTTGGCGCGGTGCATCGACAGCACCGGATGCTGGCCGTCGTTGGCGAAGAAGGTGACGTCGCCGCGGCAGTTGCCGGCCATGCTGACGACGATGGGATCGGCCGCGTTGAGCACGGCCATGCCGCCCGCCATCACGTTTTGCACGATCACCCGCTTGAGCACCGCCAGGTCTTCCAGCGTGGTGATGTAGTTCAGGCCCAGGTGGTCGCCCGAGCCGATATTGGTCACCACCGCCACCTGGCAGCGGTCGAAGGCGAGGCCCTCGCGCAGCAGGCCGCCGCGCGCCGTCTCGAACACGGCGGCGTCGACATCGGGGTGCATCAGCACGTTGCGCGCGCTGCGCGGGCCGCTGCAGTCGCCGCGGTCGATGGCGCGTCCTTCGACATACACGCCGTCGGTATTGGTCATCCCCGTGCGCAGCCCGGAAGCGCTCAGCAGGTGGGCGATCAGGCGCACGGTGGTGGTCTTGCCGTTGGTGCCGGTGACGGCGATGACGGGAATGCGGCCATCCTCGCCCTCGGCGAACATGGCGCCGATGATCGCTTCGCCGACCGCGCGGCCCTTGCCGAACGAAGGCGACAGGTGCATCCGCAGGCCCGGCGCGGCATTGACTTCCACCACGCCGCCGCCTTGCTCTTCAATGGGTTTCAACACGCTGTCGCACACCAGGTCGACGCCGCAGATGTCGAGCCCCACCATGTGGGCGGCGGCGACGGCGCGCGCCGCCACTTCCGGGTGGACGTCGTCGGTGACGTCGGTGGCGGCGCCGCCCGTCGACAGGTTGGCGTTGTTGCGCAAGATGACGCGCTGGCCGCGCGGCGGCACCGAGTCGGCCTGGTAACCCTGGGCCGACAGGCTGGCCAGGGCGATGTCGTCGAAGCGGATCTTGGTCAGCGAGGTCGAATGGCCATTGCCGCGGCGCGGATCGAGGTTGACCTTGTCGACCAGTTCGCGCACGCTGGCGACGCCGTCGCCGATCACCTGGGGTGGGTCGCGGCGGGCGGCGGCGATCAGCTTGTCGCCCACCACCAGCAGGCGGAAATCGTTACCGGGCAGGTAGCGCTCGACCAGGATATCGTCGCGGAATTCGGCGGCGGCGATGAAGCCGGCCGTCATCTGCTGCCTGGTCGTAATGTTGACGGTGACGCCCTTGCCCTGGTTGCCATCCTTCGGCTTGATCACCACCGGCAGGCCGATTTCCAGCGCCGCCGCCCAGGCGTCGTCGGCGTCGGTTGCCACGCGCCCGTGTGGCACCGGCACGCCGGCCGCGTCGAGCAGCTTCTTGGTCAGTTCCTTGTCCTGCGCGATCGACTCGGCGATGGCGCCGGTGCTGTCGATTTCCGCGGCCTGGATCTTGCGCTGTTTGCTGCCCCAGCCGAACGCCACCAGGCTGCCATCGGTCAGGCGGCGAAACGGGATATTGCGGGCGATCGCCGCGTCGACGATCGAGCCCGTCGAGGGGCCCAGGCGCACGTCTTCATCGAGTTCGCGCAACTGGTTCAGGGCGGCGTCGACGTCGAACGGGGTGTCCTCGAGCGAGGCCTTGACGAGCTGCTCGGCCAGTTGCAGGGCCAGCCGGCCGACCGCTTCTTCCGAGTACTCGACCACCACCTGGAACACGCCCGCATCGACGGTGGCGGTGGTGCGGCTGAAGGTGACGGGGCAGCCGGCCTGCGCCTGCAGGTCGAGCGCGGCCAGTTCGAACACGTGCGCCATCGGCACCCGGTCGTCGTGGCCGGTCGGCTGCAGCGGCGACAGGGCAGGGAAGCGGGCCCGCAGGCGCGCTTCGAAGCCGGCCAGGGTGCCGACGCATTCCTCGTCGGGCGAACAGACCAGCACTGCCTCGACCGAGGTGTGGTGGCTCCAGAGGTTGGGGCCTCGCAGCGCCCGTACGCGTGATACTTGCATAAACCGTAGTCCTGTTGTTTTGTTCAGCGTGCTGCGTGCTGATTCTGCCGGCGCCACGCGCCGGCAGTCGTTCTTGTTACGCGCGCTTGCTGGCTGTCGCTGCCGCGTCGAAGGTGCGCAGGCCCGCCGCCAGGATGGTCGGCTCGACGTCGAGCGCCCATGCCGCCGCCACCGCCGCCAGCACGCTGGTGGGCCAACTCGCCGTCGTCGGCTTGAGCGCGGCCAGCGCCAGCAGCACCTGTTCGTGCGCGCCGTCGCCCAGCACGATGGCGCCGTCGCGCACGAACACGCTGCGCTGGCCCGCCGCCCGCTGCGCCAGCAGGCGCGGGTGGTCGGCGTCGGCCGCATAAAAAATCACCTGGCCGTCGCACAGCGCGGCCATCTCGGCCACCGCGTCGATCTCCGCGTTGAGCACCGCGGTGCCGTGCGGCAGGATCACGTCGACCTGGGTGCGCACCACGCTGGCCACGCCATCGGCGTCATGGATATAGAACTCGGCCAGGCCGGCGGCGCCTTCGACGTCGGTGACGATGCCGACCTGGCACTTGTCGTAGGCCAGTCCCTCGGCCAGGATGCGGCGCGCGTTCGACTCGAACACGGCGGTGGTGAGGGTGCGGTTGATCAGCAGGCGCTGGCCGGCATCCCATCCGGTGCAGTCGCCGGCGGCCACCTGGCGCTGGTTCAGGTACAGGCCCTGGCCGCTGGCCACGCCCACCTGGGCGCCCGTCAGGCTGACCAGGCAGCCCACCAGGCGGGCGATCAGGCTCGTGCCCAGCGTGCCGGTGATACCGACCAGCGGGATGCGGCCATGCTCGCCGTCCTCGAACAGGTGCGCGATGATGGCCTTGCCGACCGGCCGCGGCGGACCTTCGGCCGGTTTCAGGTGGGCCAGCAGGCCGGGACTGGCATTGACTTCAATGACGGCGCCGCGCTGCTCGTCGAGCGGACGCGAGATGTCTTCGCAGACCAGGTCGACGCCGGCGATGTCGAGGCCGACCACGCGGGCGGCCAGCGCGGCCGCATGCGCCACCGACGGGTGGATGCGGTCGGTGACGTCGTGGGC
Source organism: Massilia sp. DWR3-1-1 (assembly GCF_049898325.1). Lineage (NCBI taxonomy): Bacteria > Pseudomonadati > Pseudomonadota > Betaproteobacteria > Burkholderiales > Oxalobacteraceae > Massilia > Massilia sp. DWR3-1-1. Next base: position 365,591 of record NZ_JAFCXL010000002.1, read on the forward strand.
GACGTTGCCGTTCGGCTGGATCAGCACTTTCTGGCCGGCCAGCGGCACCGAATAGGCGGTCAGGCCCTGGCGCTGCAGTTCGAGGATGATTTCGGCGCCGTGCTGGGGCGCCAGCGCGTTGAGCGGCGCGTCCTCGCCGCTGCCGCGGCGGGGATCGGTGTTGATCTGGCTGTCGACCAGCGCGATGATGTCGGACACGCCGTCGCCCACCACCCACAGCGACTCGCCGCGCGCCACTGCCACCACGTGTTTGCCCACCACCAGGATGCGGTGTTCGTCGCCGGTGATGAAGCGCTCGACGATGACGCTGCTGCTGTCGCCCTTGCGGCTGGCCAGTTCATAGGCGGCGCGCACGTCCTCTTCGGTGACCAGGTTGAGCGAGACGCCGCGGCCATGGTTGCCGTCGTAGGGCTTGAGCACCACCGGCAGGCCGATGTCCTGTGCTTCGTCCCAGGCTTCGTCGGCGCTGCGCACCAGTGCGCCTTCCGGCACGGGGATGCCGCAGGCGGCCAGCATGCTCTTGGTCAGGTCCTTGTCGCTGGCGATCGATTCGGCAATCGCGCTGGTGCGGTCGGTTTCGGCCGTCCAGATGCGGCGCTGGGCGGCGCCGTGACCGAGTTGCACCAGGTTGCCATCGGTCAGGCGCAGCGCGGGAATGCGCCGCTCGGTGGCCGCTTCGACGATGTGGGCGGTGGACGGGCCCAGGCAGTGCTCGTCAACGAGCTCGCGCAGTGCCTCCACGTGCGTGGCCAGGTCGAAGGGCAGGTCGGCAATGGCCGCCCGCAGCAGTTCGCGGCCGGCCGCCAGCGCGGCGCGGCCGACGTGCTCGTCGCGGGTGCGGAAGGCCATTTTATAGATGCCGTGCTGGCCCACGCCGCGCGTTTTGCCGAAGCCGGTTTTCATGCCGGCCAGGTTCTGCAGTTCCAGCACCACGTGTTCGAGGATGTGGCCGGCCCAGGTGCCTTCGCGCAGGCGCTCGAGAAAGCCGCCGTGCTCGCCCACGCCGCAGCGGTGCACCACCAGCCCCGGCAGCCACGCCACCAGCCGCTCGTACAGGCCGGGAATCTTGTCGGACGGTGCTTCTTCCAGGGTACCCAGGTCGATCACCACTTCGATGACGGGGCGGTAAGTCCAGATATTCGGTCCGCGCAGGTGTGTCACACGCAGGAAATCGAGGTCGATCTTGTTTGTCATTGAGCTAATTTCTTGGTCACGCCACCGTCGCCTTCACAGCGACGGCCGGCGTCATGCCTTGCCTGTGTTGAACTTCACCGCGCTGCTCCCCGGCTACCGCGCTGCCCGTGGTGCTTGTTACGCGCATCATGTTGTATACTTGCTTTAACGAAGCTTACCGCGCCGAACCGATTTCTGCCAGTGCATCGCCTTTAAACGGGCCGCGCCGACACAATTACCGTCGATTGTCGCGGTGCTTGGCCATCCACCCCGAGCGGGCCTGCCAGCGGTGCATCGCCCGGCGGCGCCGCTTCCCCACCTTTTTCAAGACCCTGGCCTGGATCGCGCGGCATGACGATGACATCGCAACAACTTGACACTTCCACCAACTTTTCCGTGCCCCTGGCAAATAACTTGCCGGAACGCTGGCTGCCAGATGTCGAGAAAAAACTTTTACCCGGGGAAAACGTTTTATGTAGCGTCGAGGTTGACCTCGACACAAAATTACGTTTCATCAAGGGCGTGGTGATCGTCACCGACCGTCGCCTGCTGGCGCGCGCGCCCGGCGAGACGGTGTTGCGCGAATGGGCCTACCGCCCCGGCTTGTCACTTAAACACCACGATCACGCCGGTGTCGGCCAGCTCGAACTGGTCGATGGCGAGGGCCGGCTGGCGTCCTGGCGCTTCACGCTGGGACAGAATCTGCATGCCATGCGCGTGGTCGACCAGTTCACCGAGCAACTGGCGGCCGTCGTTGAAGGGCGCGCCGTGCACCAGTTGGCGCACAACACCTGTCCCAGCTGCAAGGCACCGCTGGAAGCGGACCAGGAAGAGTGTCCAATTTGCACCAAAGTGGTGCATACGCCGCCGTCGACCTGGACCTTGCTGCGCCTGTGGCAGTTTGCCCGTCCTTACCAGTTCCAGCTGGGCCTGGGCTTTTTCCTGATGGTGGCCAGTACTGCCGCCCACATGATTCCGCCGTACTTGACCATGCCATTGATGGACAATGTTCTCATTCCCTTCCAGAACGGTCAGCCGGTCGACCAGAAACTGGTGTGGCTGTACATGTCCGGCCTGTTCGGCGCCTCGGTACTGGCGTGGCTGCTGGGCTGGTGGAAGACCTATGTGCTGGCGCTGGTGTCCGAGCGCATGGGCGCCGACTTGCGCTCGGCCACCTACGAGCACCTGATGCGGCTGTCGCTGGAGTTTTTCGGCGGCAAGCGCACGGGCGACCTGATGTCGCGCATCGGCAGCGGCTCGGACCGCATCTGCGTGTTCCTGTCGCTGCACCTGCTCGACTTCGCCTCCGACGTCCTGATGATCATCATGACGGGGGTGATCCTGTGCTCGATCAACCCGTGGCTGGCCGTCATCACCCTCGTGCCCTTGCCCTTCATCGCCTGGATGATCCACATCGTGCGCGACCGCCTGCGCACGGGCTTTGAAAAAATCGACCGGGTATGGGGCGAAGTGACCAATGTGCTGGCCGATACCATCCCCGGCATCCGCGTGGTCAAGGCGTTTGCCCAGGAAAAACGCGAAGCGAGCCGCTTCCGCGAAGCGAACAAGCACAACCTGGCCGTCAACGACAAATTGAACAAGGTCTGGTCGCTGTTTTCGCCGACGGTCTCGTTCCTCACCGAACTCGGTTTGCTGGTGGTGTGGGTGTTCGGTATCTACCTGGTGTCGAACCACAACATCACGGTGGGGGTGCTGACCCTGTTCATCACGTACAGCAGCCGCTTCTATGGCCGCCTCGATTCGATGAGCCGGATCGTCTCGGTGACGCAGAAATCGGCCTCCGCCGCCAAGCGGATTTTCGACATCCTCGATCACGTCTCGTCCGTGCCGGAACCGGCCCGGCCCGTCAAGCTCGACAAAGTCGAGGGCCGCATCGACCTGCGCGAAGTCGGTTTCAGATATGGCAACCGCGCCGTCAACCGGGGCATTTCCCTGAACATCAAGGCGGGCGAATTCGTCGGCCTGGTGGGCCACTCCGGTTCCGGCAAAAGCACGCTGGTGAACCTGATCTGCCGTTTTTACGACGTCTCCGAAGGGGCCATCCTGTTGGATGGCGTCGACATCCGCTCGTTCGCCGTGGCCGATTACCGGCGCCATATCGGCCTGGTGCTGCAGGAACCGTTCCTGTTCTTCGGCACCATCGCCGAGAACATCGCCTATGGCAAGCCGGGCGCCTCGCGCGACGACATCATCGCCTCGGCGCGCGCCGCGCATGCCCATGAGTTCATCCTGCGCCTGCCGCAAGGCTATGACTCGATGGTGGGCGAGCGGGGCCAGGGCTTGTCGGGCGGCGAGCGCCAGCGCATCTCGATCGCGCGCGCGCTGCTGATCGATCCGCGCATCCTGATCATGGACGAGGCCACCTCGTCGGTCGACTCGGAGACGGAAAAAGAAATCCAGAAGGCGCTCGACAACCTCGTCAAGGGCCGCACCACGATCGCCATCGCGCACCGCCTGTCGACCCTGCACCGGGCCGACCGCCTCGTCGTGCTCGACCGCGGCGTGGTGGTCGAACAGGGCAGCCACGACGAACTGATGGCCAAAGAGGGTGCCTACCACCGCTTGTACGAAGCGCAGGCACGCAATGTCGATGGCGACATGGACGAACAATAATTCAAGGACCGGTGCAATGGCCACTTCCCAGTTTGACCTGCGGCGCGACAGTTTCGGCGTGCTGCACCTGACCACCGCCGACGGCGACAGCCACGCCGGCGTGGCGCCCGTGCGCGCCTTTCCCATCGAGTCGCCCGACGCCGCCATCGCCATGGTGCAGGGCGATGGCAAGGAAGTGGCGTGGATCGACCACCTCGACGACCTGGCCCCGGCCGTGCGCGCGCTGCTGCAGGAAGAGCTCGACGGGCGCGAGTTCATGCCCGAGATCGTGCGCATCACCCACGTGAGCAGCTTTGCCACGCCGTGCACCTGGAGCGTGGCCACCGACCGCGGCGATACCGCCTTCGTGCTCAAGGACGAAGGCGACATCCGCCGCATCGGCGACGCATCCCTGCTGGTGGCGGACAACCATGGCATCCATTATCTGATCCGCAATATGTTTACTATCGACAAGCATAGCCGCAAGATCCTCGACCGCTTCCTGTAGACGCGGATCGACCTTTTTGTATCTTGCTTTTAAGAATTTAATAACAATCCGATATACACTGACAGTGATATTCAAGAAGCGGCCGACGGCGGCCGGGTGAAGCGGGAGCGGGCATGAATCAACAGGGCAGTGAGATTCCCATGCGCGCACCAGCGCCCGACAAGGGCGCCGTTCTCAGTCGCGCCATCAAGCTGCTCAGTTCCTGCAGTACCGCGCTGTTGCAAGCAGACAAAGAAAAAGCCCTGCTGGAGTCGATCTGCGCGCTCGCCGTCGATGGCGCCGGCTACGCCATGGCCTGGGTCGGATTTCCCGATGACACTCCCGAACGGTATTTGCAGGCGCGCGCGATGGTCGGCGGCAGCGGCGATATCGGCTTGCTCGAGCAGGCCTTGCACGCCGCGCCTGCCCAGGCGCTGGCCCACCATCCGGCCCGCCGCGCGCTGCTGGGCGGCCACTCGGTGATCGTCGGCGACCTGCAGGCGGACCCCTCGATGACGTTCTGGCGGGAGAGGGCGATCGAGCTGGGTTTTCGCTCGAGCATCGCCTGTCCCCTGCTGGCGGGCGGCGCGGCCTTTGGCGTGCTGTCGATCTACGCCCATGAATTGCATGCCTTCGGCAGCGACGAAGCGGGCTTGCTGGAAGAACTGGCGGGCAATCTCGCTTACGGCATCGGCGCCCTGCGCGCGCGCGCGGGCGGCCGCCCAGGCCAGCGCGCTGCGCGAGGGCGAGCGCGTGCAAGCCCTGCTGCACCACGCGGGCGACGGCATCCACATCATCGACGCCGATTGCCGCCTGATCGAGGCCAACGACGCGTTTTGCGCCATGCTGGGCTACACCCGCGCGCAGCTGATCGGCATGTACGCCTGGCAGTGGGCGGGCGTGCTCGACCAGGACCAGGTGCGCGCCAAGGTGGCCGACCTGATGGCCTATCCGCGCAAGGTACGCTTCGAAACGCTGTACCGGCGCCGCGACGGCAGCCTGCTGCACGTCGAATTGAGCAGCAATACGATCACCATCGGCGGCGTCGTCGAGGTGTTCAATTCATCGCGCGACATCAGCGAGCGCAAGCTGGCCGAAGCGGCCCTGCTGCGCAAGCAGGCCGAGTTGCGCGAGAGCGAAGCGCGCCACCGCGAGCTGCTGCAAAACCTGCAGACGGCGATCGTGGTGCTCGACGCCGACCTGGTGGTGGTGTTCAGCAATGCGCGCGCCAGCGCGCTGCTGGCCCGGAGCGCGGCGCAGATGCGCAAGCTCGACGTGCGCCAGCCCAGATGGAAAATCATCGACGAGCATGACAACCCGATCGCCCCCGCCGACTACCCGGCGGCGCGGGTGCTGCTCACGCGCCGGCCCGTGCGCAATGTGCTGATGGGCGTGGTGCGGCCACCGGGCCGCAACGGCTGGCAGGCGTCGCCTACCTGGATCCTGGTGTCGGCCTTTCCCGACTTCGCCGCCGACGGCGCACTCACCCGCATCGTCGTCAATTTCGACGACATCAGCGCGCGCCGCCAGGCCGAGCAGAAGGTCCAGCAGATGGCTTTCTATGATGTGCTCACGGGCCTGCCGAACCGGCGCCTGCTGCTCGATCGCCTTGACAGCGCGCTGGCGGCGAGCGCGGCCAGCGGCCAGTGCGGCGCCCTGCTGTTCGTCGACCTCGACCGCTTCAAGAGCATCAACGACCTGCACGACCACCAGCGCGGCGACCGCCTGCTGGTGGGCGTGGCCGAGCGGCTCGCCCGTTCCCTGCGCGCGGGCGACACGGTGGCGCGCATCGGCGGCGACGAATTCGTGGTCCTGCTGACGGGCCTGGACGCGGACCGCGCGGGGGCCGCCCACCAGTCCGCGCTGACGGCGGACATGCTGCGCCTGGCAATGGGGGCGCCGTTCGACCTGGACGGCCATCTCCACCGCACCTCGCCCAGCATCGGCGCCACGCTGTTTCTCGGCACCGGCGACAGCCCCGACGTGCTGCTGCGCCAGGCCGATATCGCCATGTACAAGGCCAAGGACGGCGGCCGTGACACGGTGCGCTTTTTCAACGGCGCCATGCAGCAGGAAGTGGAAACCCACGCCGCGCTGGAAGCCGATTTGCGCCAGGCGGTGCCGGGCGACCAGTTGCGCCTGCATTATCAGCTGCAGGTCGATGCCCGCCAGCGGCCGATCGGCGCCGAGGCGCTGGTGCGCTGGGTCCACCCCCGGCGCGGCATGGTCTCGCCCCTGCAGTTCATCGGCATCGCCGAAGAGAGTTCGCTGATCCTCGACATCGGCGCCTGGGTGCTCGACATCGCCTGCGCGCAGCTGGCGCGCTGGGCGCAGTCGCCCGAGCTGGCGGCCCTGACCCTGGCCGTCAACGTCAGCGCCCGCCAGTTCCGCGAGGCCGCCTTCGTCGACAGCGTGACGGTGGTGCTCGAGCGCCACCGCTTTCCGCCCTCGCGCCTGAAGCTCGAGTTGACCGAAAGCGTCATCGTCAACGACGTCGACGATGTCGTCAGCAAGATGCACCGGCTGCGGGCGATGGGGGTGGCGCTGTCGATGGACGACTTCGGCACCGGCTACTCGTCGCTGGCTTACCTGAAAAAGCTGCCGCTCGACCAGATCAAGATCGACCAGAGCTTTACCCGCGATATCAGCAGCGACCCGAACGACGCCATCATGGTCAAGACCATCATCGACCTGGCGCGCAATTTCCGCCTGCACGTGATCGCCGAAGGCGTCGAAACGGTCGAGCAACTGGCCTTCCTGCGCGAGAACGGCTGCGCGGCCTACCAAGGCTACCTGTTCGGCCAGCCCACCGAGATCGGCCACTTCGAGGCCTTGGTGCGCTGGTACGGCGCCGACCCGGACGCCAGCGCCCCAGCGACCGTGGTGGCGGGGCAGCGGTAACGATTGCTTGCAATTTTGTCTACTGGATCGACTGGGTCATGTGGCAACATCGGGGCGATTCAAGCGTCATCGCACCGATGGCGCCCCGCGCACGCCTACTGAACGTCATCTCCAGGGAGCACCATCAATACCCACATCCACTTCGTCGTCATGGCGATCGGCTCGGCCGGCGACCTGTTTCCCATGCTGCGCATCGCGCTCGCCTTGCGCCAGCGCGGCCACCGCATCAGCGTGCTCGGCCCCGAGCAGCACCGCCCCTACGTCCTGCAGGCCGGCCTGGCGTTTCATGGCGAACCGGTCGACGAGGCGGTGCTCGACGATCCGCGCCTGTGGCATCCCCGCCATGGCTTTGGCGTGGTCTGGGCCGCCACCCGCGGCGTGGCGGGGGCGCTGCCCCGTTTTGTCGAGGCCTTGCCGGTGGCAGAAGCGTGCGTGCTGCTGGTCCATCCGCTGGCGCTGCCGGAGGCGGACCTGTGCCGCGCGGCACGCCCTGACATCCGCGTCGCCACCGTCTACCTGGCGCCGTCGAACCTGCCCACGGTGCACGACCCGCTGATGGTCGGCCCGCTGGCGGTGCCGCGCTGGGTCCCCGCAGCGGCGCGCCGCTGGCTGTGGCGCCAGGTGGGCGAACGCCTGATCGACCCGGTGGTGCTGCCCGGCGTGAACCGCGAGCGCCGCTTGCGCGGCTTGTCACCCGTGCGCCACGCCCTCGGTTACCTGCTGCAGGTGCCCGACCTGTCGCTGGCGCTGTTTCCGGCATGGTTCGCCGCCACCCAGCCGGACTGGCCCAAGCCCCTGCTGCACGCCGATTTTCCCCTTTACGAGCCGGATCCGGCGGCGTCGTTCACGCCCGCACTGGCGGCCTTCCTGGCCGCCGGCGAGGCCCCCGTGGTATTCACCCCCGGTACCGGCAACCGCCAGGGCGCCGCCTATTTTCAGTGTGCGTTGCAGGCGACGCTGCGCCTGCAACGGCGGGCGATTTTCCTGACACCCCATGCGCAGCAAGTGCCGGCCAGCTTGCCGCCCGGCGTGCTGTGGCAGCCGTATGTGCCGCTGGCGCGCTTGCTGCCCGAGTGCGCCGCCATCGTCCATCACGGCGGCATCGGCACCACCGCCGAGGCGCTGCGCAGCGGCATTGCCCAGCTCGTGGTACCCTTCGCCCACGATCAGTTCGACAATGCGGCGCGGGTCACCGCGCTGGGCGCTGGCCAGACCTTGCCCGCGACCGGTTTGTCGGCCTCGAGGTTGACCCGCAGCCTGCGCCGCGTGTTGTCCTCGCGCGCGCTGGCCGTCAATTGCCGTGCACTGTCCTCCCGCTTCGCGCCCAATCCCGACATCGAGCAAGTGTGCGCCGCACTGGTGAATTTGCCTTTGTGACGTGTTTTTGCAGAATTGTTGTATTTTCATGCGAAATGGCTCATTTGTTGTCGCAATGAGCGCTACCGAACAGAAGCGAAAATGCGAGGCAGCAATAATGAACTCATCAAACGCGGACGAAATCCGGCTTGACCACCTATTAATAACATTTGAACGGACCTACCACCATGAAACTTGCTAAAAAGCTGATTTCCTTGACCGCAATCGCTGCGGCTGTGCTGTCGAGCCAGTCGAGCTTCGCTGCCGATGACTTCATCAACCCGGATTGGGCGAACACCGCGTCGTACATCGGCGTTGGCGTCGGCGGCACCCGCGGCTTCATCAACAATGACGACTACCACCGCGTCATTGGCCGCACCGGTTTCGTCAACAGCTTTTCGGAAGACAAAAAAGACATCGGCGCCAAGTTTTTTGTCGGCAAGAACTTCAATCGCTACGTCGCGATGGAACTCGGTTACGTAGATCTGGGCAAGTTTGAATACAAATCGTCGACCTCGAACGGCAATTCGCTTAACCGCGAAGTCAACTTCCGCGGCGGCTACCTCGACCTGATCGGCACCATCCCGATGAGCGAGCGTTTCTCCGTCTACGGCCGCGTTGGCGGTTCGTACGGTCAAGTCCGTGACGACTACACCGGCAACCGTGGTCCTGCTGTCACCAGCCCGAACGGCCGTTTCAAGTCGGGTAACGTCAAGGCCGGCGTCGGCCTGGAATACAAATTCAGCGAAGCGCTGGCAGTGCGCGGTGAAATCGAGCGCTATCGCATCAAGGATGCCCTGGAACACCGTGGCGACGTGAACTTCGCGTCGGTCTCGCTGGTCTACAAACTGGGTCGCCCAGTTGCCGCGCCAGTGGTCTACACCCCGCCACCAGCACCGGCACCAGTGCCAGTCGCAGTCGTCGCACAGACCCCACCACCACCGCCACCAGCACCAGTGGCTGTGTCGGAAAAAGTCTCGTTCGCCGCTGAAGCCCTGTTCGACTTCGACAAGTCGGTTGTCAAGTCCGAAGGTAAAGTCGCACTGGACGATCTGCTGATGAAACTGCAAGGCATGAACACCGAAGCCATGGTCACCGTCGGCCATACCGACTCGGTCGGCACCGACGACTACAACCAGCGCCTGTCGCTGCGTCGTGCTGAAGCTGTCAAGGCTTACCTGGTCTCGAAAGGCGTCGATCAGTCGCGCGTTTTCGTTGAAGGCAAGGGCGAGACCCAGCCAGTTGCTGACAACAAATCCGCAGAAGGCCGCGCCAAGAACCGTCGCGTGACCGTCGAAGTCGTCGGTAGCCGCACCGGCCGTTAATTCGGCCCCCTGATGCGCCCCCCGCCGCAAGGCGGGTGCGGTGCACGGTAAAAAAAGCCGCCCCGCGCAAGCCGGGCGGCTTTTTTGCGCGCCAACGGCCCCACGGCGCCGACGGCGTGTCCGTTTTTGTGCATCAGCGCACTGAGCAAATCGGCACAAGATGCGGTAATGCTGTCTTTGCCACCATTCGCACGCTCCGGCTGCCGCACCCCCCCCATGACGACCCCTGACGACATCCTCCCAGCACGCCCCGGCTACGTCAGCGTGCGCGGCGCCCGCGAGCACAACCTGAAAAACGTCTCGCTCGACATCCCGCGCGACGCGCTGGTGGTGTTTACGGGCGTGTCCGGCTCGGGCAAGTCCTCGCTCGCCTTCGGCACGCTGTATGCCGAAGCCCAGCGGCGCTACCTGGAATCGGTCTCGCCCTACGCGCGCCGGCTGTTCCACCAGATGGCGGTGCCGGAGGTGGACGATATCGCCGGCCTGCCGCCGGCGGTCGCCCTGCAGCAGCAGCGCGGCGGCGCCACCACGCGTTCGTCGGTGGGCAGCGTGAGTACGCTGTCCAATTCCCTGCGCATGCTCTACTCGCGCGCCGGCGACTATCCGCCCGGCCAGGGCCTGTTGTATGCCGAGGCGTTTTCGCCCAACACGGCCGACGGCGCCTGTCCCCGCTGCCACGGACTGGGGCAAGTCTACGAAGTGACGGAGCAGTCGATGGTGCCGGACGACGCGCTGACCATCCGCGAGCGCGCCGTCGCTGCCTGGCCGCCCGCCTGGCACGGCCAGAACCTGCGCGACATCCTCACCACGCTGGGCTACGACGTCGACACGCCATGGCGGGACCTGCCCAAAAAGGACCGCGACTGGATTTTGTTCACCGACGAGCAGCCCAGCGTGCCCGTGTACGCGGGCTTCACCCGCGCCGAAGTGAAGGCAGCCATCAAGCGCAAGGACACGCCCAGCTACCAGGGCACGTTCACGGGCGTGCGCAAATACGTGCTGCACACCTTTGCCAGCACCCCCAGCGCGGCGATGAAAAAGCGGGTGGCGCGTTTCATGGTGAGCACGCAGTGTCCGCAGTGCCACGGCAAGCGCCTGCAGGGCGCCTCCCTGTCCGTCACGTTTGGCGGCCTCGATATCGCCGACATCTCGCGCCTGCCGCTGGCGCAACTGGCCGCCATGCTCCAACCCCACACCGCCCCCGCCGCGGCAGGCCAGGGCGGCATCGACGCCCATCCGGAAAAACGCCTGGTCACCCAGCGCATCGCCGCCGACCTGGTGGCGCGCCTGGACGTGCTGCTGGCGCTGGGCCTGGGCTACCTGTCGCTCGAGCGCAGCACGCCCACCCTGTCGCCGGGCGAATTGCAGCGCTTGCGCCTGGCCACCCAGGTGCGCTCGAACCTGTTCGGGGTGGTGTATGTGCTCGATGAACCGTCGGCCGGCCTGCATCCGGCCGATACCGAAGCCCTGCTCGATGCGCTGGCCCAGCTCAAGGCGGGCGGCAACTCGCTGTTCGTGGTCGAGCACGCGCTCGACGTGATCGCCCACGCCGACTGGATCGTCGACGTGGGCCCGGCCGCCGGCGAGCAGGGCGGCCATGTGCTCTACAGCGGTGAACCGGCCGGCCTGGCGGCAGTGGCCGCCTCGCAGACCCGCCGCTTCCTGTTCGATGTCGGGGAGCCACCCGTGCGCGCGGTGCGAGAGGCCGCCGGCTGGCTGCGCCTGGACGGGGTCAGCCGCAACAATCTGCACGATCTGTCGGTGGCGTTTCCGCTGGGCTGCCTGAGCGCCGTGACGGGGGTGTCCGGTTCCGGCAAGTCGAGCCTGGTCAGCCAGGTGCTGGTCGAACTGGTCACGCGCGCGCTGGGCCAGTCGCTCGAGGCCGAGTCGGCCGAGGACGTCGACGGCCTCGAGCAGGTGGCGGCGGCGCCGCTGGAAGGGCGCATCAGCGCGGGACTCGAGCACATCACGCGCCTGATCCGGGTCGACCAGAAGCCGATCGGGCGCACCCCCCGTTCCAACCTGGCGACCTACACGGGCCTGTTCGACCACGTGCGCAAATTGTTTGCCGGTACAACAATGGCAAAGGCGCGCAAGTACGATGCGGGCCGCTTTTCCTTCAACGTGGCCAAGGGCCGCTGCGCCCAGTGCGACGGCGAAGGCTTCGTGATGGTCGAGCTGCTGTTCCTGCCCAGCGTGTACGCACCGTGCCCCAGTTGCGGCGGCGCGCGTTACAACCTGGCCACGCTGGAAGTGCGCTACCAGGACAAGAATATCGCCGAGGTGCTGGCCTTGACGGTGGACGCGGCGGCGCTGTTTTTCGCCGGCGAAGCGGCCGTGTCGCGCTCGCTGGAGATGCTGCGCGAGGTGGGCCTGGGCTATCTGCGCCTGGGCCAGCCGGCCACCGAGCTGTCCGGCGGCGAGGCGCAGCGCATCAAGCTGGCCACCGAACTGCAGCGGGCCGGGCGCGGCAAGCTGCTGTATATATTGGACGAGCCCACCACCGGCTTGCACCCGGCCGACGTCGAACGCCTGATCGTCCAGCTCGACCGCCTGGTCGAGGCGGGCAACACGGTGGTGCTGGTCGAGCACACCATGGCCGTGGTGGCCGCCTGCGACTGGGTGATCGATGTCGGCCCTGGCGGCGGCGATGGCGGCGGCCAGGTGGTGGCGGCGGCGCCGCCGCGCGCGCTGGCGCAGGTCGCCGGCAGCCGCACCGCGCCCTATCTGGCGCGTTATTTCGCTGGCGCGAAGGGCCCGCATACCTCCGTGCGCAAGCGCGATTTACGTTAAACTGGATTATTTTGTCAACACCTTCACCGGCCCCCAATCAATGATCGATAACAGTCAGTTTCGCCGCATCCTCGCGCGCAATGTCGCCGTGCCGCTGGCCGTGGGCGTCCTCAGTTCGCTGGTGTTCGTCGCCATCATCGTCTACCTCATCAATGTCCTCACCTGGGTCGAGCATTCCGAGCGGGTGATCGGCGACGCCAACCAGGTGAGCAAGATGTCGGCCGAGATGGAAACGGGAATGCGCGGCTACCTGCTCAGCAAGGACGAGCAGTTTCTGGCGCCCTACAAGGCGGCAGTGCCCCGCATTGAGGCCGAACTCGACGCGCTGACGGAAGAGGTGGGGGACAACCCGCCGCAAGTGGCGCGGCTGCGCAAGATTCACGCATCGCAGAAATTGTGGGAGCAGTACGCCGCCGAGGTCATCGATGCGCGCCGCTCCGACGGCGACTACATGGCACTGGTCAAGAGCGGCCGCGGGCGCGCACTGACGGACGAAGTGCGGCGCCAGTTCGCCACCTTTCTGGAGATCGAAGAAAAACTGCTGGTCGAGCGCAACCTGTCGGCCAAGGCGACCACGCGCTGGGCGGTCGGCATGTTCCTGATGTTCAGCCTGTCGGTGGCCGGCCTGCTGGCCTACTTCGGCCGCCGCGAGTTGCTGGCGCTGTCGACCTCGTATGGCAAGGCGATGGGCCAGCAGGCGGCGCACACGGCATTGCTGGAAAACCAGGCCTGGCTGCGCGAAGGGCAGAGCACGCTGGGCGAGGCCATGGCCGGCCACCACGCGCTGGCGCCGCTGGCCCAGGCCACGCTCGACCAGGTCGCCCGCCACCTGGGCGGCCTGGTGGCGGCGATGTACCAGCGCGAAGACGGCGGCGCCCTGCGCCGCATCGCCACCTACGGCTTCGCCGAAGCCTGGGCCGGGCAAAGCCAGTTGTTTCAGCCGGGCGAATCGCTGGTGGGCCAGGCCGTGCGCGAAGAGCGCCTGCTGGCCCTCGACAGCTTGCCGGCCGACTACATCAAGGTGTCCTCGGGCCTGGGACGGGCAGCGCCCGTGCAACTGCTGATCGCGCCGTTTCGCAATGAAGGCGCCATCAACGGGGTGCTGGAGATCGGCTTCCTGCAGCCGACCACGGCGCGCGACCTGGCGTTCCTGGAACTGGTGGGCGAGGCCATCGGCGCGGCGGTGGCGGCGGCGCGCTACCGCCAGCGCCTGCAGGAATCACTGGCGGAAACCCAGCAGCTCAATGAAGAACTGCAGGTCCAGCAGGAAGAGCTGCGCACCGCCAACGAGGAACTGGAAGAACAGTCGCGCGTGCTGGAAGAATCGCAGACCAACCTGGAAAACCAGCAAGCCGAACTGGAGCAAACCAACGAACAGCTGGCCGATCAGGCGCTTCACCTCGATGCCCGCAACGTCGCCTTGAACGAGGCGCAGACGGAGCTGCGCCAGCGCGCCACCGACCTCGAACGGGCCAGCCGCTACAAATCGGAATTTTTGGCCAATATGTCGCACGAACTGCGCACCCCGCTCAACAGTTCGCTGATCCTGGCCAAGCTCCTGTCGGACAATACCAAGGGCAACTTATCTGAAGAGCAAGTCAAGTTCGCGCAGACGATTTATTCGGCGGGCAACGATCTGCTGCACCTGATCAACGACATCCTCGATATTTCCAAGGTCGAGGCCGGCAAACTGGAGCTGGTGCTCGAGTCGCTGACGGTGCGCCGCATGGTCGAATCGCTGGCCATGACGTTCGAGCCGCTGGCCATGCAAAAGCAGTTGCGCTTCCAGGTGCAGGTCGAGCCCTCGGTGCCGGCCACCGTGTGGAGCGACCGCCAGCGCCTCGAGCAGGTGCTGAAAAACCTGCTGTCGAACGCCATCAAGTTTACCGAAGCGGGCCAGGTGACGCTCAACGTGAGCAGTACGCCGGGCGGCCCCTTGCGTTTCGTGGTCGAAGACTCGGGCATCGGCATCGCCCCCGAGCAGCAGGCGAAGATTTTCGATGCATTTCACCAGGCCGACGGCACCACCAGCCGGCGCTTTGGCGGCACCGGCCTGGGCCTGTCGATTTCGCGTGACCTGGCCGCCTTGCTGGGCGGCGAGATCGCCGTCACCAGTTCGCCCGGCAATGGCAGTGTGTTCATCCTGACACTGCCGCGCACCTGTCCCGCGTCCGCCGACGGGGCGAGCGATGCGCCGGCCGTTGACACCGCTGCGCCTGCGCCGCGCCCGGTCATTGCGGCGCCGGCCGTCCAGGCGAGCGTCGCCGTGCCCGTGCCCGCGCCCGCGCCCGCGTCCCAGGCCGAAGCGAGTTTCGCCGACGACCGCCACCGTCCCGCCGCCCCGCACGAACGCTCGGTGCTGGTGATCGAGGACGATCCGGTGTTTGCCGATATCCTCTACAAGCTGGCGCGCGAGATGCGCTACCGCTGCCTGGTGGGCATGACGGGCGGCGAGGGGCTGCAACTGGCCGAATCCTTGCTGCCGGACGCGATCTTGCTCGACATGCGCCTGCCGGACCGCTCCGGCCTGTCGGTGCTGCAACTACTGAAAGACAATCCGCACACCCGCCATATTCCCGTGCACGTGGTATCGAGCAACGACAACGGCGGTGAGGCCCTGAACCTGGGCGCCATCGGCTACGCCCTCAAGCCCACCACGCGCGAAGAGCTCGAGCAGGTGTTCCGCAAGCTCGAAGGCAAATTCACCCAGAAGATCAAGCGCATCCTGCTGGTCGAGGACGACGAGCGCCAGCGCGAGAGCGTGGTGGCACTGATCGCCGACAGCGACGTCGAAATTGCCGCGGTCGGCTCCGGCGAAGAAGCGCTGGCCCTGCTGCGCACCGACGTCTTCGACTGCATGATCATCGACTTGAAACTGCCCGATATGCAGGGCAATGAGTTGCTGGAAAAAATGTCCGGCGAGACCTTGTGTTCGTTCCCGCCCGTGATCGTCTACACGGGCCGCAACCTGACCCGCGCGGAAGAGTCCGAGCTGCTCAAATATTCGCGTTCAATCATCATCAAGGGCGCCCGCTCACCGGAGCGCCTGCTCGACGAGGTGACCCTGTTCCTGCACAAGGTGGAGGCGAAGCTGTCGACCGAGCGCCAGAGCATGCTGCAAACGGTGCGCGGGCGCGACCGCGTGTTCGAAGGGCGCACCATCTTGCTGGTCGATGACGACATGCGCAATCTGTTCGCCCTGACGGCGGCGCTCGAGCAGCGTGGCGCCAAGGTGGAGATCGGCCGCAACGGCTTTGAAGCCATTGCCAAGCTGGACGAAGTGGCCGCCATCGACGTGGTGTTGATGGACATCATGATGCCCGGCATGGATGGCCTGGAAGCGATGCGCCGCATCCGCGCCGACGGCCGCTACGACCGCCTGCCCATGATCGCCATCACCGCCAAGGCGATGAAGGACGACCAGGAGCAATGCCTGGCGGCGGGCGCCAACGATTACCTGGCCAAGCCCATCGACCTGAACCGCCTGTATTCGCTGCTGCGCGTGTGGATGCCCAACCTGGAGCGCATTTGAAAGCCCAGCTCCACGCGGCCGATATTGAATTGCGGATGTTGATCGAAGCGGTCTACCTCCAGTACAACTACGATTTTCGCGATTACACGGGGGCGTCGCAAAAACGCCGGGTGCTGCATGCGCTGCACGAAATGAATTGCCCGACGATTTCTGCCTTGCAAGCGAAGGTGATGCACGATACGGCCGCGTTCACCCAGCTGCTGCAGTATCTGACCATCCCCGTCACCGAGATGTTCCGCGATCCGCCGTTTTACGGGGCGCTGCGCGACCAGGTGCTGCCTTTCCTGAAAACCTACCCGTCGCTGAAGATCTGGGTGGCCGGTTGCAGCACGGGGCAGGAAGTCTATTCGATGGCGATCCTGCTGCGCGAGGAAGGCCTGCTCGAGCGTGCCATCATTTACGCCACCGACATCAACCCGCAGTCGCTGGAGACGGCGCGGCGGGGCGTGTTCCCCCTCGAGCACATGCAGCTGTACACGGAAAATTACCAGGCGGCGGGCGGCAAGACGGCGTTTTCCGACTATTACACGGCCGCATACGGCGGCGCCCGCTTTGACCAGAGCCTGATGGAAAACGTCACCTTTGCCGATCACAGCCTGGCCACCGACAGCGTGTTTTCGGAAACCCACCTGATCAGCTGCCGCAACGTGATGATCTATTTCAACCGCAAGTTGCAGAACCGGGTGTTCGGCCTGTTTCACGAGTCGCTGTGCCACCGGGGTTTCCTGGCGCTGGGCAGCAAGGAAAGCGTCGATTTTTCCGATTACGGCGGCCGCTTCGATGCACTGGCCAAGCGCGAGCGCATCTTCCGGAAGGGCACATGACGGCGCCGGCCCGGCCTGCGCGCGGCGCCGCCGACCTGCGTCCGGCGGCGATCGTCATCGGCGGCTCGGCCGGCGGCGTCGATGCCCTGCTGACGGTGTTGAGTACCTTGCCGGCAAGCATGCAAGTTCCCGTCATCTGCATGCTGCACATGCCGGCCCACCGCGAGAGCCGGCTGGCCGAGGTGTTCGCGGCACGCCTGCCGGTGCCGGTGCGCGAGGCGGGCGACAAGCAGCCGATCGACGATGCCACCGTGTATTTTGCCGGCTCGGGTTACCATTTGTCGGTGGAGAGGGATTACCGATTTTCTCTCAGCTGCGAACCCCCTGTACACTTCGCCCGGCCCGCCATCGACGTGTTGATGAGTTCGGCTGCGGACGTGTATGGTGCCGACCTGGTCGGCATCTTGCTCACGGGCGCCAATGCGGACGGCGCGGCCGGCATGGCCGACATCCGTGCGCAAGGCGGCTTTACGGTGGTGCAAGATCCCGCCGAGGCGCAGGTGGCCACCATGCCGCGCGCGGCGATTGCCGCCTGCGCGCCCGACCTGGTCCTGACGCTGGCCCAGATCGCCCAGTTGCTGCAAAAGATCACGCCAAGGGAGGGCGCGCACGGTGCGCGCCAGCCTGAACAAAAAAGAGCCGCCGTAGAGAACCACAAGCTGGAGAAACCATGAAGGCGCACGTGTTAAGCAAAGTATTGATCGTTGATGATCTGGCCGACAACCTGCAGGCGCTCGACGCCCTGATCCGCGATGAGCAGCGGATCATTTTTCACGCGGCCTCGGGCGACCAAGCCTTGCAATTGCTGCTCGAGCACGAATTCGCGCTGGCCATCCTCGATGTGCAGATGCCGGGGATGGATGGCTTCGAACTGGCCGAGCTGATGCGCGGCACCGAACGCACGCGCCACATTCCCATCGTGTTTACCAGCGCCGCCGGGCGCGAACTCAATTACGCCTTCAAGGGCTATGAGTCGGGCGCCGTCGATTTTCTCTACAAGCCGCTCGACAGCGACGCCGTGCGCAGCAAGGTCAATGTGTTCGTCGCGCTCGACCAGCAGCACCACGAGCGCCTGCGCCAGATTGCCGCCATCGAGCAAAGCCGGCGCGAACAGCAGGCCCTGCTCGAGCAATTGAGCGCCACCCAGGCCGAGCTGCAACGTTCATTGCGCATGCGCGACGATTTCATGTCGCTGGTGGCGCACGAATTGCGCACGCCCTTGAACACCCTGTTCTTGGAAAGCCAGATGCGCATGCTGCAACTGCAGCGCGGCAATGTCGAAGCGCTGGGACCGGAGCGATTGCCCGCCATGATCGCCCGCGACCAGCGCCAGATCCAGTCGATGATCCGCCTGATCGACGACATGCTCGACGTCTCGCGCATCCGCAGCGGCCGCCTGTCGATCCGGCCCACCCATTTCGAACTGATGGCCTTGCTCAAGCGGGTCGTCAGCGACCTGTCGCTGCAGGCGGGCGGCTACGGCACCACCATCGCCTTGCATCCGCACGAGCCGGTCGAAGGGCAGTGGGACGAATTTCGCATCGAGCAGGTGATCATCAATCTGCTCACCAATGCGCTACGCTACGGCAACGGGCAACCGGTCGATGTGGTGGTGGAGGGCAATAGTCAGGAAGTGCGCATCGATGTCATCGACGGCGGCATCGGCATTTGCGAAGCGGATCAAAAGCGCATTTTCGAGCCCTTCGAACGGGGCGCGAGCAGCAAGGAAGTCAAGGGGCTGGGCCTGGGGCTGGCGATCTCGCGCCAGTTGGCCGAAGCCCATGGGGGCCGGCTATTCGTCACCAGCGACGGCATGACGGGGTCCATCTTCAGCGTGGTGCTGCCGCTGTTTACCAGCGACGATACCAGCGCGAACCGGGCGGTGGCGGTGGTGGCCGCACAGGATGCGGCGGCCGAGCGCTAGGCTGGCGCAGCGGGCAAGATCAGTGAATGAACAGCGAGGCGCCGCGCAGCATGTCGGTCGAGCACAGCACGTAGGCCGACGCGCCGGCAAGGGCGAGTTGGAGGCTGGTCCAGGTCATGGGCAGTTTGTTCATCATGGTAGTGCTCCTCAATGCGGTGTTTTCTTCTTGAATGGCTCCATCTTAAACAAGATGGTTCTTGAAAGCATCGGAATCCCGTCCGTCGTTCTGTAGGACAACGCCGTAGCGGGCTGTGCGACAGTTGCGCGGTGGCGCTGGCGGGCCTTCCTACCTGGTCAGTAGAGGGTGTCCTGTAGCAAGCGCACAGCGTGCTCGTTACAGTGGGGACCATGACAAACCATGCCCCCCACCTGATGCAACGGGCCCGATGCCACCGTGCCGCTCGAGCCCATCCGCGAGGATGAATTCGACCGCCCCCGCGCCCCCCCGCGCCGCGCCCCGTTTCGCCCCGGGCGACGCCGTTCGTGTGCCGAAATATGCCGACGGGGTGGTACAGTCAAGCGCTGGCGAGCAGGTCACGATCGTCTTTTCCGACCAGGTGGCGCGGACCTTCATGGCCGACTTCGTGACGGCGGTATGAACAAGGAGTGGCATGGCAGGGCGTAATTCGAACGATATGGTGGTGGTGCGCAAGCAGGGGCTGTACTGCGTGCCGGGCGATTTTTACATCGACCCGTGGCGGCCGGTGCCGCGCGCCGTCATCACCCACGCCCACGGCGACCACGCGCGGGTGGGGCACGGCCACTACCTGTCGGCCAGCCTGGGCGTGGACATCCTCAAGGCGCGGCTGGGCCAGGACATCCACATCGACGGCCTCGCTTACGGCGAGGGCGTGCTGCACAACGGCGTGCGCATCTCGCTGCACCCGGCCGGCCACGTGCTCGGATCGGCCCAGGTGCGCATGGAGCACCAGGGCGAAGTGTGGGTGGCGTCGGGCGACTACAAGGTCGAGCCGGACCGCACCTGCGCGCCGTTCGAACCGGTGCGCTGCGACACTTTCATCACCGAGTCCACCTTCGGTTTGCCGATCTACCGCTGGCAACCGGAGCAGGCGATTTTCGACGACATCAACGCCTGGTGGCGCAACAACGCCGCCGCCGGCCGCTGCAGCGTGGTGTTCGCCTACAGTTTCGGCAAGGCCCAGCGCATCCTGTCGGGCCTCGATCCGTCCATCGGCGCCATCTTGTGCCATGGCGCGGCCGAGCCGCTCAACGCCGTCTACCGCGCCAGCGGCGTCGACCTGCCGGCCACCCGCCTGGTCACCGAGGTCGACAAGGCAGCCATCGGCACGGCGCTGGTCATTGCGCCGCCGTCGGCGGGCGGCTTGAGCTGGATGCGCCGCTTCGGCGACTACAGCGACGCCTTCGCCAGCGGCTGGATGCTGCTGCGCGGGGCGCGTCGCCGGCGCGGCGTCGACCGCGGCTTCGTGCTGTCCGACCATGCCGACTGGCCTGGCCTGCTGACGGCAATCGACGCCACCGAAGCGCCCCGCGTGATCGTCACCCACGGTGCGATTCCCACCATGGTGCGCTACCTGCGCGCGCGCGGCCTCGATGCGTCGGGGTTCGACACCGAGTACGGCGATGACGACGCCGATGACAAGGCGCCGGCCGCTGAAGCGGCTCCCCCGTCGGTCACCATCGCCCAGGCCGGCGATGCGTGAATTTGCCCGCCTCTATGCCGCACTGGACGAGACCACGGCGACCAGCCGCAAGCTCGACGCCCTGCAACGCTATTTTCACAGTGCGGCGCCGGAAAACGCTGCCTGGGCCGTGTATTTTCTCGCCGGCGGCAAGCCGCGCCAGGCGGTGCCAACCAAGCTGCTGCGCCAGTACGCGATCGAACTGGCCGGCATCGACGACTGGCTGTTCGACGAGTGCTACCACGCCGTGGGCGACCTGGCCGAAACCATTGCCCTGATCTTGCCGCCGCCCGAGGCGCGCAGCGATATCGGCCTGGCCACCTGGATGCAGGAGCGCATCGGCCCCCTGCGCGGCGCCGATCCGGCCACCATCGGCGCGGCCCTGATCGGCTTCTGGCGCGAGCTGGAAACCGGTGAGCGCTTCCTGCTGGCCAAGCTGATCGGCGGCGGCTTCCGGGTCGGCGTATCGAAGCTGCTCGTCACGCGCGCGCTGTCGACCATCGCCGCCGTCGACGCCAAGCTGATCGCCCAGCGCATGATGGGCTGGACCGATGGCAGCGTGCGCCCCAGCGCCGAGGGCTTTCTGCGCCTGATCGCCGGCCAGTCCGACACCGAGCACGCGCAGCGGGGCGGCCACCCCTACCCGTTTTTCCTGGCCCACCAGTTGCAGGCCGATCCGGCCAGCCTGGGCGACTTGAGCGATTGGCAGGTCGAATGGAAGTACGATGGCATCCGCGCCCAGCTGGTGCGGCGCGACGGCCGCAATTACCTGTGGTCGCGCGGCGAAGAGCTCATCACCGACCGCTTTCCCGAGTTGGCCGCACTGCGCCTGCCGGAAGGCACCGTCATCGATGGCGAAATCCTGATCTGGGCGGACGGGCCGGCGCCGTTCGCCGATCTGCAAAAGCGCATCGGCCGCAAGACCGTCTCGGCCCGGCTGATGGCCGAGCTGCCGGCCGTGCTGGTGGCCTACGACCTGCTCGAAGAGGCGGGCGTCGACCTGCGCGCGCTGCCGCAGCAGGAGCGCCGCACCCTGCTCGAAGCGCTGGTGGCGGCTTGCCCGCAGCAGCCCCTGAAAATTTCGCCGCTGGTGCAGGCGGCCGACTGGGACGCGCTGGCACGCCTGCGCGCCGAGTCGCGTTCGCGCGGCGTCGAGGGCATGATGGTCAAGGCGAGAAGCGCCCAGTACGGGGTGGGACGCACCAAGAACGTGGGCACCTGGTGGAAGTGGAAGGTCGACCCGTACAGCATCGACGCCGTGCTCATCTATGCCCAGGCCGGGCACGGCCGCCGCGCTTCGCTCTACACCGACTACACCTTCGCCGTCTGGGACGACGATGCAAGCGATGACGCGGGGCAGCGCAAGCTGGTGCCGTTCACCAAGGCGTATTCGGGCCTGTCCGACGCCGAAATCGCCGTCGTCGACAGCGCCATCCGCAAGACCACGGTGGAGAAATTCGGCCCCGTGCGCAGCGTCAGGCCGTCCATGGTGTTCGAGATCGGCTTCGAGGGCATCGCGCTGTCGTCGCGCCACAAGGCCGGCATCGCCGTGCGCTTTCCCCGCATCCTGCGCAAGCGCGACGACAAGGCGGTCGACGAGGCCGATACGCTGGCCACCCTGAAAGGCCTGCTGGCCGCCGCCGGCGCATGAGCAAAAGCGCGATGACGGTCCGCGTCGACGCCTGGTTCGCCAGCCGTGGCTGGAAAGTGTTCGCGTTCCAGCGGGCCGTGTGGAAAGCGGCCGTGGCCGGCCAGTCGGGCCTGCTGCATGCGAACACGGGCGCCGGCAAGACCTACGCCGTGTGGATCGCCGCCCTGCTGCGCGGCGAGAAGGCACGCCAGGCCGGGCGCACGGGCTTGCAGGTGCTGTGGATCACGCCGATGCGGGCGCTGGCGGCCGACACCGTGCGCGCGCTCGAGGAATCGGCGGCGCAACTGGCGCCCGGGACGAGCGTGGGCGCGCGCACGGGCGACACCGGCGCGGCCGAGCGCGCGCGCCAGGGCCGCAAGCTGCCGTCCGCGCTGGTGACGACGCCGGAGAGCCTGTCGCTGTTACTGAGCCAGGCGCAGGCGCAGGCGCAGTTCGCCAGCCTGGACATGATCATCATCGACGAATGGCATGAGCTCATCGCCAGCAAGCGGGGCGTGCAGGTGCAACTGGCGCTGGCCCGGCTGCGCCAGTGGCATCCGCAGCTGGTGGTGTGGGCGCTGTCGGCCACCATGGGCAACCTCGACCAGGCCCGCGCGGTGCTGCTGGGAGAAGGGCAGGGCGTGCTGGTCGAGGGCGGCGTGACCAAGCAGATCGTCGTCGATTCGCTGATCCCGGCCGATGTATCGCGCTTTCCGTGGGGCGGCCACCTGGGACTGCAGATGCTGCAGCCGGTGATCGACGAAATCGACCAGTGCGAGGCCACGCTGGTGTTTACCAATACCCGTTCGCAGTCGGAACTGTGGTACCAGAATATTCTCGAGGCGCGCCCCGACTGGGCCGGCCTGATTGCCCTGCACCACGGCTCGCTGGACCGCTCGGTGCGCGACTGGGTCGAGCTGAGTCTGAAAAAAGGCCAGTTGAAGGCGGTGATCTGTACCGCCAGCCTGGACCTGGGGGTCGACTTCCTGCCCGTCGAACGGGTGCTGCAGATCGGCAGCGCGAAGGGCGTCGCCCGGCTGCTGCAGCGGGCCGGGCGCAGCGGCCACGCGCCCGGACGCGTCTCGCGCGTGACGCTGGTGCCCACCAACAGCCTGGAAATACTGGAAGCGGCCGGCGCGCGCGCGGCGGTGGCGGCGCGCCGCATCGAGGCGCGCCCGGTGCCCGAGCAGCCCTTCGACGTGCTGGTGCAGCACCTGGTGACGGTGGCGCTGGGCGGCGGCTTTCTGCCGCAGGCGATGCTGGCCGAGGTGAGAAGCGCCTGGTCATATCGCCACCTGACGGACGCGCAATGGCAGTGGGCGCTCGACTTCGTCGCCCGCGGCGGCCAGAGCCTGACCGTCTACCCTGAATACCAGCGCGTGCTGGCGGACGACCAGGGCGTCTACCGCGTGCCCAGCGTGGCGCTGGGGCGGCGCCACCGCATGGGCATCGGCACCATCGTCGCCGACGCCAGCATGCAGGTGAAATACCTGAGCGGGGGGCGCCTGGGCAGCGTCGAAGAGTCCTTCATTGCGCGCCTGAAGCCGGGCGACTGTTTTCTGTTCGGCGGGCGCATGCTCGAACTGGTGCGCGTGAACGAGATGACGGCCTTCGTCAAGCGCGCCAGCGGCAAGCAGAAGGGCGCCGTGACCCGCTGGGCCGGGGCGCGCATGTCGCTGTCGTCGGAGCTGGCCGATGCGGCGCTCGAGCAGTTGCGCCTGGCGTCGCTGGGGCAGTTCCTTGGCCCCGAGATGCAGGCCCTGCGACCGCTGATCGCCATCCAGCAAGCCTGGTCGGCCCTGCCCACCAGCGACACCCTGGTCGTCGAGCGCATGCAAAGCCGCGAGGGCCACCACCTGTTTGTGTATCCGTTCGCGGGCCGCTCGGTGCACACGGGGCTGGCCGCGCTGCTGGCCTACCGGGTGGGCAAGCGCCAGCCGATCACGTTTTCGATCGCCGTCAACGACTATGGCTTCGAGTTGCTGGCGGCCGAGCCGGTCGACTGGGTGGACTTGATGGCCGGTGCCACCGGCGCCGACGTCGCCCTGCTGTCGCTGGCGCAGCTGCAGGAGGACGTGCTCGAGAGCCTGAACGCGACGCAGTTGTCGCAGCAGCGCTTTCGCGAAGTGGCGCGCATCGCCGGCCTGATTTTCCAGGGCTATCCGGGGCAGCCGAAAAGCACGCGCCAGATCCAGGCCTCGTCGTCGCTGTTTTTCGAGGTGTTTCGCAAGCACGACGCCGCCAACCTGCTGCTGCTCCAGGCCCGCCGCGAGGTGATGGAACAGGAGCTCGAACTGACGCGCCTGCGCGCCACCCTGGGCATGCTGCACGGGCGCCGGCTGGCGCTGTGCGAGATCAGGCGCGCCACGCCGTTCGGCTTCGCCCTGATGGTCGAGCGCTTGCGCGAAAAGGTCAGCACGGAAAAGCTGTCGGACCGGGTGGCGCGCATGGTGCGCGAGCTGGAAAAGGCGGCCCGGCCTTGAGCGCCGCGCACCTCGTCGTCGCCGGAGAAGCGCTGGTGCTGCTGCCCGAGAAAGCCCTGCTGTGGCCGCGCGAAAAGATGCTGATCATTGCCGACATCCATTTCGGCAAGGCGGCATCGTTCCGCGCCGCCGGCGTGCCGGTGCCACGCGGCACCACCAGCGAGAACCTGGCGGCGCTCGACGTCCTCATCGAGGCCCACGACGTCGCCCACATCATGTTCCTGGGCGACTTCCTGCACGCCCGCGCCGCCCACGCCAGCGCCACCGTGGCGGCCATGCTGGCCTGGCGTGCGCGCCACCCGCGGCTGGCGCTGACATTGGTGCGCGGCAACCATGATCGCCACGCGGGCGACCCCGCCGCCAGCCTGCAGATCGCGCTGGTCGATGAACCGCACACGATCGGGCCGTTCGCGTTCTGCCACCATCCGGACCTGGACACGGCCGGCTACGCGCTGGCCGGCCACATCCACCCCACCTTTCGCCTGGCCACGCGCTTCGATAGCCTGCGCCTGCCGTGCTTCGTGGTGGGCGGAGGGCGCATGATCCTGCCGTCGTTCGGGGCGTTCACGGGTGGTTTTCAGATGACGCGGGCGCCGGGCGACGCCCTGTATGTCAGCTCGGGCGAGGCGGTTCACTTGGTACGCTAGCGTACGGACTTTTCTTAAAGGCAAGAGTATCTTGGCCTTGTCCGCTGTCAATACGGCAGCGCCCCAGCCAGTCCAAGGAGAACATCATCAAAACCAAGACCAATACTTCACTGATCGCGGGCCTGTTTGCCGCAGCCCTGCCCCTGTTGTCGATGACGGCGATCAGCGCGCCCGCCCAGGCGCAACAATACAATGCACCGGCCGAACGGGGCTTCGAGCCCGTCATACGCGGTTTCAACGTCGACGAGGTGCGCCGCATCGCCCCCGGCGCGGAACTCAATTTCGATGTCTACGGCACCCCCGGCGGCCGCGTCTACCTGCAGATCGCCGGCGCTGCCCGCAACCTGCAACTCGATGAAACCGAACCGGGCGTGTACGAGGGTGTCTACACCATCGGCAGCCGCGACCGCATCACCGCCACCAGTGCCGTCACCGCCAATATGCGCGTGGGCAATCAGGTGACCACGGGCGTGCTGCGCGAATCGCTGCAGACGGGTGTCGGCCGTCACGAAGCGCCACGCCGGGGCGACCTGGCCGCGGTGCCCCGCATCGAGCGTTTCGACGTGCGCGGGGTGGACGATCTGCGTGCGGGCAATGAACTGGTCTTCATGCTACGCGGCACGCCAGGCGCCAAGGTCGACATGAACATCGCCGGCACCCGCGGCGTGTTCTTCCTGCCGGAAGTGCGTCCGGGCGAGTATGAAGGGTCGTATGTGATCCGCCGCGGCGACCGCATCGAGCGCGCCACCCCCGTCACCGCCAACTTGCGCGTGGGCGGCCGCGTCGCCACGGTCAAACTGGGCAAGCCGCTGCAACTGGTGGGCGCGCCACCGCCGCCACCGCGTGAAGCGCGTTACTGCTCCAACTGCGCCACCGTCGAAGCGATCAACGTCATTGAAGTCAAGGGCGACGGCAATTACATCGGCACCATCGGCGGCGGCGTGCTCGGCGCGCTGGCCGGCAACCAGGTCGGCGGCGGCAACGGCCGCACCGCGGCCCAGATCGCCGGCGCCCTCGGTGGCGCCTACGTCGGTCGCAACATCGACCGCCAGAACGACAAGCAGACCCGTCACTTTGAAGTGGTGATCCGCTTTGCCAACGGCGGTACCCAGACGGTGCAGTACGCCAACGATCCGGGCCTGCGCGTCGGTGAGAAGGTCAAGATCAACGACGGCACGCTCACGCGCGACAATTGATCGACGGCGCCGCCGCATGAAAAAAACCGCCGCTCCAGCAGGATGCGGCGGTTTTTTTATGTGAAGTCGATGCTCAGATGGTGCTGGCCAGCGCGTCGCCGGACGGTTCGAGGTCGTTTTTCGACTTGGCCGGGGCCTTGGTGCGCGAGCGCGACGGTGGCAGGCGGCGCAGGGTCTTGAGGGCATCGGCGTCCTTGATGCCGATGGTGCGCTGGTCCACGGAGATCAGGCCGATTTCATTGAAGGCCGACAGGGTGCGGCTGACCGTTTCCAGCGTCAGCCCCAGGTAGCTGCCGATTTCGTGGCGCGTCATGCGCAGATTGAACAATTTGCTCGAATAGCCCATGGCGGCGAAACGGTCGGCCAGCGAGACCAGGAAGCGGGCCACGCGCGCTTCGGCCGACAAGGCGCCCAGCATGCCGATCATCGATTGCTCGCGCACCAGTTCGCGGCTCATGACGCCGTACATCAGGTTTTCCAGTTCGCTGTGGACGCGGCCCAGGGCCGTCAGCTTCTTAAATGGCAGCAAGATCAGGTCGCAGTCGGACAGCGCCACCGCTTCCGATGCGTAATGGCGGGTGTGGATGCCATCGACGCCGAGCATGTCGCCCTTCATGGGAAAGCTGAGCACCTGTTCGTTGCCGAATTCGTCGATCAGCACGGTTTTCAGAAAGCCCGAGTTGACGATGTACAGGGTGTCGAAGGCCTGGCCGATGGTGTGGACGCGCTGGCCCGTCTTGAACTGGACATGCTGGAACAGCAATTCTTCGCTGTTGACGGACATTGCGGTCGGAATATGGAGCAGGTCGCACACTTCTTTCAGGTTCGACCACAGGCGTCCCTGGCGCTGGCGGCCCGCTTCCATGGGGGACGTGTGCATGGTGGACGACGCGTTACGGGGTTCGGGCAAGGGCGTGGACATGATGCTCATCTCCAATTAAGAATTCTGCTGTGGCTGCTGTAAATCACAGCTGCGAACCGCGGGCAAGACCCGCTAGGCGGCTTCAGCAGTGACAGACGGGCGCTGGACCAAACTCACATGACCAGGAAAAAATTATCCGGAGCAAGTCGAATCGCTGGATTTAGTATGCCAACTCGAGTCCGGCATTCATATCAGCGAACCCTGAATCTGGCGGTAGGAGATAGGAGCAGAAAGTAGGACAAGTCTTACTGGAGAGGGGCGATTCCGCAGGGGGAAGGGGCACTGGCGCGCCGCGGTGCACGGGCGCACGCGATATGGCCGCGCTCGCATGAAAAACAACGCCGGCACTTTTTTGCGCCAACGGTGTCTGAGTTGTCTGGGCCGGGCGGTGCTCAGGTCTTGAACGGCGACAGCAGGCGGTGGGCCACCGCATATTGCACCATCTCCGACAGCGAAGTCATGCCCATTTTTTGCATGATGCGGGTCTTGTGGGTGCTCACAGTTTTCACGGACAAATGCAGGCTGTTGGCGATCTCGGTGATCGACTTGCCGCTCACCAGCATGGAAAACACTTCGAATTCACGGTCCGATAATTGCTTGTGCAGCAGTTGCTCGTTCGGCGTCATGATGTTCAGCGCCAGTTGCTCGGCCACTTCGGTGCTGATGTAGGGGCGCCCCGAGGCCACCTTGCGGATCGCCCCCACCAGCTGGGTGCCGGCGCTTTCCTTGGTCAGGTAGCCCTGGGCGCCGGCGCGGATGGCGCGCACGGCGTATTGCTCTTCTTCATGCATGGTCAGTATCAGCACGGCCAGCTTGGGCGCCACCGCCTTGATCTGGCGGATCAGGTCGACCCCGCTGCGGCCGGGCATCGACAGGTCCGTCAGCAGCAGGTCGAAGCCGCCCTGGCGCACGTGGTTGAGCACCTCGAAGCCGTTGGTCGCTTCACCAACGATATCGATATCGGGCGCGCCATCGAGGATGCGCTTGAGGCCCTCGCGCATGATGGTGTGGTCGTCTGCAATAACGATGCGTATCATAAATTCGCCAATTCAAATCAAGGTGAAATCAGCCGCCGCGGGTGGCCTGCGTTTACGCGTGAGCGTACGCCGCGCCATGTGCGGGAACAAATGAAGGCTTGCTAGCTTGACGATTGAAAAATTATCGATTAATCAGCTGCCTGGCTCCTCGATCAGGCGGTGCACCAGCACGGGCTTGAGGGTGTGCGACAACACCTTGTTGGTCACGCTGCCCAGCAGCAATTGCCCCCAGCCGCTGCGGCCGTGCGAGCCCATGAAAATCAGGTCGCAGTGTTCTCGCTCGGCGACCTCGACGATCATGCTGGCCGGCGAATTGGCGAACTCCGTCAGCGCCGCGTGCGCCAGGCCCGCCCTGGCCGCCGCTTCGATGATGGGGTGGGTATGCTCGGCGCCCGTGCGGCGCATGGTGGCGATGTACTCGTCCTCGATGGGATAACTGGGCGGGATGATCTCCACGTACACGGGATACTGGTATTCCGGCGCCACGAACAGCACCAGCACCTCGGCGCCGAGCTGGCCGGCGAATTTGACGCCGGCGCAGGCGGTGGACTTCGACACCGCCGAGCCGTCGGTCGTAATCAGAATTTTCCGGTACATGGTCATTTCTCCCACAGGACGCTGTATTGTCCATTGTAGTGAGGGCGCCGCCGAATGCCAGAACGCGTCCGCGTGATCTTGCTCAACAGTTAAAGGCGCGGGCCCGGATGGCGCGCCGACCCCGCCGACAAGCACAAAATACAACACTTGCGACGGGAAAAGTATCCGTACGGACACATTTTCTTATCTTCGCAATAAGTTTCCCGAGCGAAATCAATTGCTGGCGAGGTCGGTGATTTACCAACGTCATCGACGCTGCTACACTCAGGACAAAACCCGCTGGCCCAGCCCCCGCCCAGTACCCCTGACACGCAATCGCGCATTGCAAAATTAGTATTTATTGGAGAAGCACGGACCATGACCGACGCCGCTGATGATTTCGACGCCCTGTTCGACGAGGTGAGCGCCCAGCGCGACGCCACGCCGGCCGCTGCCCCGACCCCGACCGCCGCGACCGCCCAGGACATCGCCGACGATGACTTCGAAGCGCTGTTCGAGCAGGCTGCCGCGCAAACGGTCGCCGCCCCGGCGCCGGCCCCGGCCCCTGTTGCCGTTGCCGCCGTGGTGGCCGCTGCCGACGCCGACGGCGAAGGCAACGCCGCCGACAAGCCCATGTTCGAACGGCTCGGCGGCATCGTGCGCCTGCTGCACGATTCGCTGCGTGAACTGGGCTACGACAAGGCGCTCACGGAAGCGTCGACCCAGATCAACGATGCCCAGGACCGCCTCGAATACGTCGCCACGCTGACCGAGCAGGCCGCCAACAAGGTCCTCAACACGCTCGACGAAGGCATGCCGGCACAGGACGTGCTGTCGAAAAACGCCAAGCAGATGGAAACCCGCTGGGCCGACCTGTTCGCCGGCAAGGTCTCGATCGACGACTTCAAGACCCTCGCGGGCGACTCGCAAGCATTCGCCCAGGCCGTCACCAAGGCCACCGATGCGGAAAAAGCCCGCCTGCTCGACATCATAATGGCGCAGGATTTCCAGGACATCACGGGCCAGCTGATCAAGAAAGTGGTGGCGATCACCAAGACGGTCGAGCACGAACTGGCCGAACTGCTGCGCGATAACGCCCCGCCTGCCGTGCGCGAAAAACTGGCCGCCAAACCAGGCCTGATGTCCGGTCCCTCGGTGCCGTCGGTGGCCCTGGACCAGGACAACGTTGACGATTTACTTGCCGATCTGGGGTTCTGATGGACGATATGCTCAAAGATTTCGTCGTCGAGGCGATGGATCTCGCAGTCAATGTGGAAGAGCATTTGCTGCGACTCGAGCGCGACCCGAACAACAAGGAAACGCTCAATGCCGTGTTCCGCTCGTTCCACACGATCAAGGGCGGCGCCGGCTTCATGAACCTGACGGCCATGGTGACGGCCTGTCACCTGACCGAAAACCTGTTCGACGCCCTGCGTAACGGCGCCGCGCCCGTCACCCCGCTGGCGATCGAAGCGGCGCTGCAGGCGTCCGGCTTCGTGGCCGACCAGTTGACCGATCTGAGCAACGGCGCCGCCCCGGAGCAACTCGCTTCGATGCCGGCAGCGCTCGAGAGCATCCTGGTCGACGCCATCGCCGGCAAGACCCATTCGACGCCGGCCGCCGCGCCCGTGGCGGTGGCGGCGCCGACGCCGGCGCCAGCACCGCTGGCCGCCGCGCCCGCGCCCGTGTTCGTCGCCAAGGGGCCTGGCGCCGATGGCCTCGACTGGGAAGCGATGTACATGGCGGTGGTCCCGCCCGGCACGTATCAGCCGGCGGCGAATGTCGCCGCAGTCGCCGCAGTCGCCGCACCGGCCATCGAGGCCGCCGCAGCGGTGGCGGTGGCGGTCGATGCCACCCCCGCGCAAAGCGCCGCCGCCGCAGCCGCAGCCGCCGCCGCCAAGCATGCGTGGGACGGCAACGAGCGGCGCGAAGAGAAGGTGCAGGAATTCCGCGCCGCCTCCGCCCCGGCCAAGGAAGAGAGCATCCGCGTCGATGCCGTCAAGCTCGACGCCCTGCTGGAAGTGGCGGGCGAATCGGTGCAGGCGGCCAACCAGGCGGCCGTGCTGCTCGAGCGCCTGTCGCAATTCAAGTTCGAGGGCCAAGCCGCCACCCTGATGGCGACCCTGACGGAAACGCTGGAGCGGGCCTCGCGCTATTCGGCCGAACTGCAGCGCGCCACCCTGGCCACCCGCATGCAGCCGGTCGGCCGCCTGTTCCAGAAATTTCCCCGCCTGGTGCGCGAACTGGCCAAGGACCTGGGCAAGGACGTCGAACTGAACATCGAAGGGGCCGAGACGGAAGTCGACCGCGTCGTCGTCGACAGCCTCTACGATCCGCTTGTGCACATGCTGCGCAACGCGCTCGATCACGGTGTCGAGTCGCCCGAACAGCGCGTCGCCAGCGGCAAGCCGGCCAAGGCCTTCATTTCCCTCAAGGCCTGGCAGGAAGCCAATAGCGTGATGATCGTGCTGCAGGACGATGGCAAGGGCATGGACCCGGTCGCCCTGCGCAAGAAGGCCATCGAAAAGGGCCTGATCAACGAAAACGGCGCGCCCAGCGACGAGGAAGCGTACCAACTGGTGTTCCTGCCCGGTTTCTCGACCAAGGAACTGGCCACCTCGGTGTCCGGCCGCGGCGTCGGCATGGATGTGGTAAAAACCGCGGTGGAGAAAAACCGCGGCGCCATCCACATCGATTCCTCGCTCGGTCACGGCACCAAGTTCGCCATCCGCCTGCCGATCGAACTGTCGATCGTGCCGACCATGCTGGTGTCGACCTCGGGCGCCGCGCTGGCGCTGCCGATGGCGATGGTCGAACGCGTCGTCGAACTGCCCGACACGTTCCTGCAAGTGGGCGGCGCGCCGGTGCTGAAAGACCAGGGCCGTCCGCTGCCGGTGCGCTCGCTGGCCGGTGCGCTCGGCTACGACGCCTGCCTCGAGAAGGTCGGCATCGTCGTCTCGGCGCCGCAGCCCTACATCCTGGCCGTGTCCGCCGTCGACGGCACCGCCGACCTGGTGATCAAGCCGATGACGGCGATTGCCGTCGAAGGCATCACCGGCACCGCCCGCTCGGCAGAGGGCGAACTGGTGCTGGTGGTGGGCCTGTCGTTCCTGATGGACGGTTGCCGGCCAACGGTCAAGCTGGCCGCCTGATCGCCTGCACAAAACGGGTGCGGTCTGAAAATATAGCGGACCTGGACGAACGAGACGAAAAATGCCCGCTATCACTAGCGGGCATTTTTTATTTGTAAAATCGATTTATTTTGCAAATAATATTTGTGATAAATCGTATTGGTGCAAATAAGGTTCCAAAAGAGGGATGCTTCTGCGGCAATGCACAAATATGGCATAATCAAATGCGCAACCCCATACCACCGACTGCCGACCACCGACCATGATCAAAACGCTCTACGAAAAACTGTGGGACTCGCACGTGGTGCGCGCCGACGAAGACGGCACCACGGTGCTCTACATCGACCGTCACCTGGTCCACGAAGTGACCAGCCCGCAGGCCTTCGACGGCTTGCGCGCGGCCGGTCGTCCGCTCTGGCGCAACGCCGCCAACCTGGCCGTGGCCGACCACAACGTGCCCACCACCGACCGCCAGGGCGGCATCGCCGACCCGGTCTCGCGCCTGCAGGTAGAAACGCTCGACGCCAACGCCAAGAGCTACGGCCTGACCTATTTCAACATGAACGACAAGCGCCAGGGCATCGTCCACGTGATCGGACCCGAGCAGGGCGCCACCTTGCCCGGCATGACGGTGGTATGCGGCGATTCGCACACCTCGACCCACGGCGCCTTCGGCTGCCTCGCGCACGGCATCGGCACCTCCGAAGTCGAGCACGTGCTGGCCACCCAGACCCTGCTGGCGAAAAAATCGAAAGCGATGCTGGTGCAGGTCGACGGCGTGCTGCCGGCCGGGGTGACGGCGAAAGACCTGGTACTGGCCGTGATCGGCCGCATCGGCACCGCCGGCGGCACCGGCTACGCCATCGAATTTGGCGGCTCGACGATCCGCGCGCTGTCGATGGAAGGGCGCATGACGGTCTGTAACATGGCCATCGAAGCGGGCGCGCGCGCCGGCATGATCGGCGTCGACGACACCACCATCGAGTACGTCAAGGGGCGCCCGCTCTCGCCCGTCGGCCCCCATTGGGAGCGCGCGGTGGCCTACTGGCGCACCCTGCACTCCGATCCGGGTGCCCGTTTCGACCTGGTCGTCACGCTCGACGCGGCCCACATCACGCCGCAGGTGACCTGGGGCACCTCGCCCGAAATGGTCGCCTCGATCGACGGCCGGGTGCCCGATCCCGAGCAGGAAAAAGACGCCGTGCGGCGCGACGCCATGGAAAAGGCGCTGGTGTACATGAATTTGTTGCCGAACACGCCGATCAGCGACATCCGCATCGACAAGGTGTTCATCGGTTCGTGCACCAATTCGCGCATCGAAGACCTGCGCGCGGCCGCCGCCGTGGTGCGCGGCAAGCAGCGCGCCTCCAACGTGCGCCTGGCGATGGTGGTGCCCGGTTCCGGGCTGGTCAAGGACCAGGCCGAGCGCGAAGGGCTCGACCGGATTTTCCGCGACGCCGGTTTCGAGTGGCGCGAACCGGGTTGCTCGATGTGCCTGGCGATGAACGCCGACCGGCTCGAGCCGGGCGAGCGCTGCGCCTCGACCTCGAACCGCAATTTCGAAGGGCGCCAGGGGCAGGGCGGCCGTACCCACCTGGTGTCGCCGGCGATGGCCGCCGCCGCCGGCATTGCCGGCCATTTCGTCGACATCCGCCAGATTCGTTAAAACCGTATCGACGATTTTGTATTGTTACCCTGACCTCTTCACTGCCATGAAAAACCTTTCCGCCGCCGTCCTCGCCGCCACCTTGTTGTTGTCCCTGGGCGCCTGCAATACCATCGCCGGGGTCGGCAAGGACGTGCAAAAAGTCGGCCAGGCCGTCGAAGGCGTGGGCCGCAAGTAAGCGCCGCGCCGACCGCCGTTCCTCTCCCATCACACGAAGACCATGGAAAAATTCATCCGTTACGAAGGCCTGGTGGCCCCGCTCGACCGCGCCAACGTCGATACCGACGCCATCATCCCCAAGCAGTTTCTCAAGTCGATCCGGCGCACCGGCTTCGGTCCCAACCTGTTCGACGAATGGCGTTATCTCGACCATGGCGAGCCGGGCCAGGATTGCAGCGCGCGCCCGCTCAATCCCGATTTCGTGCTCAACCAGCCGCGCTACCAGGGCGCCTCGATCCTGCTCACCCGTAAAAACTTTGGCTGCGGCTCCTCGCGCGAGCACGCCCCGTGGGCGCTCGACCAGTACGGCTTTCGCGCCATCATCGCGCCCAGCTTCGCCGACATTTTTTTCAATAACTGCTACAAGAGCGGCCTGCTGCCGATCGCGCTGGCCGAGGCTGACATCGACCGCCTGTTCGACATGGTCAAGGGCTTCACTGGCTTTCGTCTCGTGGTCGACCTGGAGGCGCAGCGCGTGTCCACCGCCGACGGCGCGTTCAGCTGCCAGTTCGACATCGACCCGTTCCGCAAATACTGCCTGATCAACGGCCTCGACGACATCGGCCTGACCCTGCGCCACGCCGACGCCATCCGCGCCTTCGAAGAGCGCCACCTGGCGGCGCAGCCGTGGCTGGCCAACACCCTCTGACCGGCCCGCAGCAGTTCCACCCCTACGCTTAAAAAAGAAGAGAGCACATGAAAATCGCAATCCTGCCCGGCGACGGCATCGGCCCCGAAATCATGGCGCAAGCCGTCAAGGTGCTCAATGCGCTGGGCGAGCCGTTCGAAATGGAAACCGCCGACGTCGGCGGCGCCGGCTACGCCGCCAGCGGCCACCCGCTGCCGGCGGCCACGCTGGCGCTGGCGAAAGCGGCCGACGCCGTGCTGTTCGGCGCCGTCGGCGATTACAAGTACGACAGCCTCGAGCGCTCGCTGCGTCCCGAGCAGGCCATCCTGGGCCTGCGCCGCGAGTTGGCCCTGTTCGCCAACCTGCGCCCGGCGATCCTGTACCCGGAACTGGCCGGCGCCTCGACCCTGAAGCCCGAGGTGGTGTCGGGCCTGGATATCCTGATCATCCGCGAACTGACGGGCGACATTTATTTCGGCAAGCCGCGCGGCGTGCGCGAATGCCCGGATGGCCCGTTCAAGGGCGAGCGCGAAGGCTTCGACACCATGCGCTACGCCGAATCGGAAATCCGCCGCATCGCCCACGTGGCCTTCCAGGCCGCGCAAAAGCGCGACAAGCGCGTCACCAGCGTCGACAAGGCCAATGTGCTCGAAACGTTCCAGTTCTGGCGCGACATCGTCACCGAGGTGCACCGCGAGTACCCCGACATCGCGCTCGATCACATGTACGTCGATAACGCCGCCATGCAACTGGTGCGGGCGCCGAAGAAATTCGACGTGCTCGTCACCGGCAATATGTTCGGCGACATCCTGTCCGACTGCGCCGCCATGCTCACCGGCTCGATCGGCATGCTGCCATCGGCCTCGCTCGACGCCAGCAACAAGGGCCTGTACGAGCCCTCGCACGGCTCGGCGCCCGACATCGCCGGCCTGGGCGTCGCCAACCCGCTGGCGACGATCCTGTCGGCGGCGATGATGCTGCGCTACTCGCTGGGCAAGGTCGAACAGGCCGACCGCATCGAGAACGCCGTCAAGGCGGTGCTGGGGCAGGGCTTGCGCACGGCCGACATCTACGAAGCGGGCAGCCTGAAAGTGGGCACCGAGGCGATGGGCGACGCGGTCGTCAAGGCGCTCGGCTAAGCGCCGGCGCATCACTACATTCAATACAGCAGAGAGAAGAACATGAAATTAGTAGGCTTGGTAGGTTGGCGCGGGATGGTCG
The DNA here is from genome assembly GCF_049898325.1 of Massilia sp. DWR3-1-1. Lineage (NCBI taxonomy): Bacteria > Pseudomonadati > Pseudomonadota > Betaproteobacteria > Burkholderiales > Oxalobacteraceae > Massilia > Massilia sp. DWR3-1-1. Next base: position 401,536 of record NZ_JAFCXL010000002.1, read on the forward strand.
GTTCGGTGCTGATGCAGCGCATGCGCGAAGAAGGCGATTTTGCCGACATCGAACCGGTGTTTTTCACCACCTCGAACGCCGGCGGCGCCGCACCGGCCATGGCCAAGAACGAAACCACGCTCAAGAGCGCCTTCGATATCGCCGCCCTGTCCAAGTGCGAGATCATCATTTCCTGCCAGGGCGGCGACTACACCAGCGAGGTGTTCCCGCAACTGCGCGCGGCCGGCTGGGACGGCTACTGGATCGACGCCGCCTCGACCCTGCGCATGAATGACGACGCCGTCATCGTGCTCGACCCGGTCAACCTGGCCGTGATCAAGAACGCCATGGGGCGCGGCGTGAAGAACTACATCGGCGGCAATTGCACCGTGTCGTGCATGCTGATCGGCCTGGGCGGCCTGTTCCAGCACGGCCTGGTCGACTGGATGACGTCGATGACCTACCAGGCCGCCTCCGGTGGCGGCGCCCAGCACATGCGCGAACTGCTCACCCAGTTCGGCACCATCAACGCGGCCGTGCGCCCGCTGCTCGACGACCCTGCCTCGGCCATCCTGGAAATCGACCGTGCCGTGCTGGCCACCCAGCATGGCCTGTCGGCCGACGAGATCAAGCAGTTCGGCGCGCCCCTGGCCGGCAACCTGATCCCGTGGATCGACAAGGACCTGGGCAATGGCCAGTCGAAGGAAGAATGGAAGGCGGGCGCCGAGACCAACAAGATCCTGGGCCTGGGCGACGCCTTCGGCCAGGGCGAGGCGTATCGGCCGATCGCCGTCGACGGCCTGTGCGTGCGCATCGGCGCCATGCGCTGCCACTCGCAGGCGCTGACCATCAAGCTGAAAAAAGACGTGCCGCTCGACGAGATCAACGACATCATCGCTTCCGCCAACGCGTGGGTGAAAGTGGTGCCGAACACGCGCGAAGCATCGGTCGCTGAACTGTCGCCGGCGGCGGTGACGGGCAGCCTGACGATTCCCGTGGGCCGCTTGCGCAAGATGTCGATGGGCGGCGAGTACCTGTCGGCCTTCACGGTGGGCGACCAGCTGCTGTGGGGCGCGGCCGAACCGCTGCGCCGGATGTTGCGTATTGTTCTCGACCAATAAACTTCTGCCAACGACCGTTGTCAAAATAATCTCCAAGCGGGCCGACATTGTCGGCCCGTCGACATTTGCGCACCGCCTTTCCTGCTGGGTACGGCCCATGGAAAGGGCTTTATGCGGCGGCGAAAACGGCGTAATTTAGGCATCCTGTTCACAGCTTCGGCGTTGGAGCGGGAGAAACACCCCGAAAGCTTGCATGCTCTAGAGCATGATGATATGTTGAGACCTCCGAGAAAGCACCATTCCCCTCGACAACTCTTACCCACGCTGCCCACCATGCATTTACACACTCGCCCCCGCACCTTGTCGCTCGCGCTGAAGTCGCTGTTTGGCGCCGTCGCCACGGCAGTGGTGCTGACTTCCGCGACCGCGGCCGGCCTCGGCAAGCTGACAGTGCTCTCGAGCCTGGGGCAGCCCTTGCGCGCCGAGATCGAACTGACGTCCGTGTCGGCCGACGAGGCCGCGGGCCTGGTGGCGAAACTGGCGTCGCCCGACGCCTTCAAACTGGCCAACGTCGAATTCAATCCTGCCTTGCTGGGCCTGCGCTTCGCCGTCGAGCAACGGGGCAGCCGCCAGGTCATCAACGTCACCTCGAGCGCCCCCGTCAACGAGCCCTTCGTCGACATGCTGCTCGAGCTGTCCTGGAGCAGCGGGCGCCTGGTGCGCGAGTACACCTTCCTGCTCGATCCTGCCGAACTGCGCGCGACCCAGTCGGCCCAGGTGGCGGCCGCGCCCGTCGATGTGCTCAACCAGGGCGCGCGGCCGCTGCCGCCGGCGCGCAGCGCGCGCCAGGGCAGCGCCTTGCAGGGCGCTGGCCAGCCCGGCACGCCGCGCGAAAGCGCCCGCGAGGCAGCACGCGAAGGCGCCCGCGAGGCCGCGTCGGCACGCCAGCGCGCCGAGCGTGCGCCGGCGGACACGCCGCTGCAGGACAAGGCCGCCAGCGAAGTGACGGTGCGTCCCGGCGACACGCTCGGGCGCATCGCCGCGCGCATCAAGCCGACCGACATCTCGCTCGACATGATGCTCGTCGCCCTGTACCGGGCCAATCCCGACGCCTTCGTCGGCAACAACATGAACCGCCTGAAATCGGGCCAGATCCTGTCGGTGCCGGACGCCGACGCCATTCGCGGCGGCAGCGACAGCGCCGCCCACGGCGTGGTGGTGGCCCACGCGGCCGACTTCAACGCCTACCGCAACAAGCTGGCCGGCCAGGTCGCCAGCGCGGCGCCCACCAGGTCGCCGGAGGCGGCCCAAAGCGCCGCCGGCAAGGTCACTGCCAAGGTCGAGGAACGGCCCACCGCCGCCAATGAATCGAAGGACCAGCTCAAGCTGTCGAAAGCCGACGCCACGGGCGCCGCGGCAGGGGGCAAGTCGGCCGCCGCCGACGCCGAGGACAAGATCGCCAAGGAGCGCGCGCTGGCCGACGCCAGCGCCCGCGTCAAGGAGCTGGAAAAGAACGTCAACGACCTCGAAAAACTGATGGTCGTCAAGAGCAAGGCGGGCACGGAGGCCAGCAAACCCGCCGAAGCGGCAGTCAGCGCGCCGGCCGTGGTGCCAGCGCCCGTGGCCGTCGCCCCGAAACCGGCCGCGCGGCCCGTGGTCAAGCCGGCGCCACCGCCAGCGGCACCGACCCTGGCCGAGACGCTGATGGACAACATCACCCTGATCGGCGCGGGCCTGGCGGTGCTGCTGCTGGCCGCGTTTGCGGTGGTGCGTCGTCGCAAGCCAGCGGGACCCGCGCCCACCGAACCGTCGATCCTGGGCGCGCCCACCGACCAGGCGCAGTCGATGTTTGCCGAAACGGGCGGCGCCAGCGTCGACACCAGCAACAGCGTATTTAATTCGAGCTTCGCGCCATCGGCCAGTCAGCTCGACACCAATGAAGTCGACCCGATCGCCGAAGCCGATGTGTACATCGCCTACGGCCGCGATGCCCAGGCCGAGGAAATCCTCAAGGAAGCGCTGCGCAGCCATCCCGAGCGCCACCCGGTGCGCCTGAAACTGCTGGAAATCTACGCCGCCCGCAAGGACCTGCGCGCCTTCGAGACGCAGGCCAGCGAACTCTATGCGATGACCAAGGGGCAGGGCGAGGAGTGGCCGCAGGCGGCCGCACTGGGCCTGTCGATCGACCCGACCAATCCGCTGTACGCAGGCGCTGCCGCCGGCGCCGCGGTCGGCCTGCTGTCGGCCGACGAGCTGGCCGAGCAGGAAGTGCTGCGCCAGATGGCGCTGGCCAGCGGCGAAGTGATCGATTTCGACGAGGCCGATGTCGTCAAGACCGCCTTGCCGACGCCGGCCGAGGACAATTCTCTCGATTTCGACCTGGGCAGCCTCAGTTTCGACGAGCCGCCGCCCGTGGCCGCGCCCCAGCCCCTCGCTGGCAACAACATGGAATTTACCAGCGACGCCCCGGTCGAGTCGATCATCGCGCCCGACCTGCCGGCCGACGAAGAGACGTTCGACCTGTCGTTCGACATGGACTTCGACAAGCCCGTGGCTGCGGCACCGGCACCCTTGCCTTCGCTCGACAACATCCACCTCGACCTGGCCAATCCGGACCTGCCGTCGGACGTCAACACCATCGATTTCTCGGGCGCCTTCGACGTGCCGGAATTGCCGACCTTGCCCGGCTCGCCCGCCAGCGAGGCCATGGCCTTTCCCGCGGTGGCGGCCACCGGCGCCTATTCTGAGCAGGCGCCACTGGTCAATCCCCTCGACGATCTCGACGCCATGAGCTTCGACCTGCCGACGACGCCGTCGGCGGCGGCGCCGGAGACGATCACCGCGCCCACGCTGGAGGACGATCCGTTCGGGCTGCCCGATTTCACCCGCAGCGCCTCGCCCGCCCTGGGCAGCGGCAGCGATCTGCCTGAACTGGCCTTCGCCATGCCGGAGTCGGCATCGGCGCCGTTGCCGGACTTTGCCGCGCCGACCCCGGCCTACGCCAGCGCGCCCCATTTCGACATGTCCGGCATCGATCTCGACCTGCCGTCGGAAACCCCGCATCACGCCGGCTTCGACGATCTGGCCCCGGTGGCGGCGCCGCCGCTGGCCGCCGCCGAACTGTCGGCCGCCCACATGGAGATGGAGACCAAGATCGACCTGGCCATCGCCTACCAGGAAATCGGCGACAAGGAGGGCGCGCGCGAACTGCTCGACGAAGTCATCAAGGGCGGCAGCAATGAACAAATCGGCCGCGCCAACGAGATGCGGGTCAAGCTGGCATAATAACGGCGGTCAAACAAAAGTGAACCCCTACTTTTGTTTGGGCTGGTCAGGTAAAAATCACCGGCGGAGCCCGATGATTTTTAGGGGGGACGCAAAGCCGATGGCTTGCATGGTTCGCCTCGGGGGGCAGGCGTAGCGGTGTGCTTGCGCCACGTCGTATTGGCGTCGCCGCCTGTATCGTTGTCAGGCCCTGCCTGTTTTTATCCGCGGGGCGAAGGCCCGCATTTTCCGCACAGGACCCAATTTGAAACGGATCGCACTCGGCGTCCAGTACGACGGCGCACCGTGGAACGGCTACCAGAAACAGCTCGACCGCCACACCGTCCAGGATCAGCTGGAAATCGCCCTGGCCAGGTTTGCCCGCGTCGATGTCGCCACCACCTGCGCCGGGCGTACCGACACCGGCGTGCACGCGCTCGAACAGGTGGTCCACTTCGACACCGAACTGACGCGCGACACGCAGTCGTGGGTGCGCGGCGTGAACACCTTCCTGCCCGATTCGATCGCCGTGCGCTGGGCCAGCGAGGTGGCGCAGGCGCCCGCGCATGACCCCCACCTCGAGTTCCACGCGCGCTTTTCGGCGCGCGCCCGCACCTATCACTACGTGCTGTACAACCACCCGGTGCGCTCGCCCCTGTTGGCGGGCAAGGCCGGCTGGACCTTCCGCCCGCTCGACGTCGAGCGCATGCGCGCCGGCGCCGCCCACCTGATCGGTCAGCACGATTTCACCGCCTTCCGCTCCTCGCAGTGCCAGGCCAAGTCGCCCGTCAAGGACATGCAGTCGATCCGCATCGAACGCAGCGGCGACGCCATCGTGTTCACCCTGCGCGCCAACGCCTTCCTGCACCACATGGTGCGCAACCTGGTCGGCTCGCTCATCTACGTGGGCAATGGCCGCCAGCGCCCCGAATGGATTGGCGAACTGCTGCGCGCGCGCGACCGCCACGAGGCCGCGCCCACCTTCATGCCGGACGGCCTGTACCTGGCAAAAATCGATTACGACCCGAAGTGGGGCCTGCCGCAGGAAGCGGGCAGCCTGCTGCCGTGGTTTTCACTCTGACAGGCCAGTCCATGCACCGCACCCGGATTAAAATTTGCGGCCTCACCCGCGCCGAGGACGTTGCCAGCGCCGTAGCCGCCGGCGCCGATGCCCTCGGCTTCGTGTTCTACCCGCCCAGCCCCCGTTACGTCACCCCCGCCCAGGCGGCAAGCCTGATCGGCGCCATGCCGCCGTTCGTGAGCGCGGTGGCGCTGTTCGTCAACGCCAGCGCCGCCGAGGTCAAGGCGGTCCACGACACGGCGCCGTTTACCCTGCTGCAGCTGCACGGCGACGAGACCCCGGCGCAGTGCGCGGCCATCGCCGACGCCGTGCGCACGCCCTTCCTGCGGGTGTTCCGCGTCAAGCCCGACACGGGCGCGGACGAACTGCTAGAATACGAGCACAGGTACCGCTCCGCCAGCACCTGGTATGCGGGCCTGTTGCTCGATACCTTTGTCGATGCATATGGCGGCGCAGGAAAGGTGTTTGAATGGTCTCTCATTCCAAAAGAACTCGCGCCTCGGGTCGTTTTAAGTGGTGGCTTGGGCGTACAAAACGCGACTGACGCGGTGGTACGTGTTCGTCCCTTCGCCGTCGACATCAGCAGTGGTGTCGAACTGGGCAAGGGCATCAAGGACGCCCGCAAGATCGCCGATTTCATTCGTGCGGTGCGGGCGGCAGACGCCACCCATTCCGAGACACCCCATGACAACGCAACGCCCTGACCGCGCCACTGGCGCCCCCCTGTTTCACGCCACCGACTACCAGCTGCCCGACGCCCGCGGCCACTTCGGCCCCTACGGCGGCGCCTTCGTCGCCGAAACGCTCAGCCATGCGCTGGCCGAGCTGAGCGAAGCCTACGCCCGCTACAGCAAGGACCAGGAATTCCTCGACGAGTACCGCTACGAGCTCAAGCACTTCGTCGGCCGGCCGTCGCCCGTCTATCACGCGCGGCGCTGGTCCGAGCAGGTGGGCGGCGCGCAGATCTTCTTCAAGCGCGAAGACCTCAACCACACGGGCGCCCACAAGATCAACAACGTCATCGGCCAGGCCCTGCTGGCGCGCCGCATGGGCAAGCCGCGCATCATCGCCGAGACGGGCGCCGGCCAGCACGGTGTCGCCACCGCCACCATCTGCGCCCGCTTCGGCCTCGAATGCGTCGTCTACATGGGCAGCGAGGACGTCAAGCGCCAGGCGCAGAACGTCTATCGCATGAAGCTGCTGGGCGCGACCGTGGTGCCCGTCGAATCGGGCTCGAAAACGCTCAAGGACGCGCTCAATGAGGCCATGCGCGACTGGGTCACCAACATCGAAGACACCTTTTATATTATCGGCACGGTGGCCGGCCCGCACCCGTACCCGATGATGGTGCGCGACTTCCAGGCCGTCATCGGCGAGGAATGCCTGTGGCAGATGCCGGAAATGATCGGTCACCAGCCCGATTACGTGCTCGCCTGTATCGGCGGCGGCTCCAACGCCATGGGCATTTTTTATCCCTACATCGACCAGCCGAACGTGCGCCTGATCGGCGTCGAAGCGGCCGGCGAGGGACTCGACACGGGCAAGCATGCCGCCGCGCTGGGTGCCGGCAGTCCCGGCGTATTGCATGGTAACCGCACCTACCTGCTGCAGGACGACGACGGCCAGATCATCGAGACCCACTCGATCTCGGCCGGCCTCGACTATCCCGGCGTGGGCCCCGAACACGCCTGGCTCAAAGACCTGGGCCGCGCCGAATACGTCGCCGTCACGGACGAGGAAGCGCTGGCCGCATTTCACGACTGCTGCCGCATCGAGGGCATCATCCCCGCCCTCGAATCGGCCCACGCGATCGCCTACGCCACCAAGCTGGCGGCCGGCCTGCCGAAGGACCAGTCGATCCTGGTCAACCTGTCCGGCCGCGGCGACAAGGACATGCACACCGTGGCCGAGCGGATGGGACTCGATTTCAGTTAAACCTGTATCGCTCTCCCGTCACCTTTCACGAAAGACTTGCCATGTCCCGTATCGCTGCCACCTTCGCCGCCCTGAAATCGGCCCATAAAACCGGCCTCGTCACCTTTATCACCGCCGGCGACCCCGCGCCAGAACTGACCGTGCCGCTGATGCACGCGATGGTCGCCGGCGGCGCCGACATCCTCGAACTGGGGGTGCCGTTCTCGGACCCCATGGCCGAGGGGCCGGTGATCCAGCGCGCCTGCGAGCGCGCCCTGAAGTTCCATATCGGCCTGAAAGACGTGTTTGAATTCGTCCGCCAGTTCCGCCTCACCGACAACACCACCCCGGTGGTGCTGATGGGCTACGCCAATCCCATCGAGCGGATCGGCATCAAGGGCTTCGTCGACGCCGCCAGCAGCGCCGGCGCCGACGGCGCCATCGTCGTCGACTATCCGCCGGAAGAGTGCGAGGAGTTTGCCGCCGCCATGCGCGCGGCTGACCTGGACCTGATTTTCCTGCTGGCGCCCACCTCGACGCCTGAACGCATCGCCCAGGTGGCGCGGGTGGGTGGGGGCTTTAGTTATTACGTCTCGCTCAAGGGCGTCACCGGCGCCGGCACCATCGACACGGCCGACGTGGCCAGGCGCGTGGCGGCCATCCGCGAACACGTCAAGCTGCCCATCGGCGTCGGCTTCGGCATCCGCGACGGCGCCACCGCGCGCGCCGTGGCCCAGGTGGCCGATGCCGTCGTCATTGGCAGCCGGATCATCCAGGAGCTGGAAAATACGCCACCCGAGCACGCCTGCGCGGCCGTACAAGCGTTTGTCAGCGGCATCCGCGAGGCGCTCGACGCCCCGTAAAACGGCGTTTGCGGCGCACGCAAATGGTGTGCCGGTCCGTTTCAGGTGGTGATAAGCTTCGACTAACCATTGGTCGATGCAATTGCCGTCTGCACGGCCAAAGTTCGACAAGCGGGGCGCTTGCGGCTAAACTACGGCCAACTTAAGAATTGCCCGAAGGAGAACGTATGAGTTGGTTGGAAAAACTGCTGCCACCCCGGATCCAGCGCTCCGATGCTGCCTCCCGCAAGACCATGCCGGAAGGCTTGTGGGTCAAGTGCCCGTCCTGCGAGGCGGTGCTGTACCGCACGGACCTGGAGTCGAACCTGCACGTTTGTCCAAAATGCAGCCATCACATGCGCATCCGTGCCCGTGCCCGCCTCGACAGCCTGCTCGACGAAGGCGGCCGCTACGAGATCGGCCAGGAAACCTTGCCGGTCGATACGCTCAAATTCAAGGACAGCAAAAAATACCCCGATCGCCTCAAGGCGGCCATGGAAGCGACGGGCGAAACCGACGCCCTGATCGTGCTGGGCGGCTCCATCATGAGCTTGCCCGTGGTGGTGGCGGCCTTCGAATTCGAATTCATGGGCGGCTCCATGGGCTCGGTGGTGGGCGAGCGCTTCGTGCGCGGCGCGCAAATTGCTCTTGAGCAAAAGGTGCCCTTCATCTGCATCACCGCCACTGGCGGCGCGCGCATGCAGGAAGGTTTGCTCTCGCTCATGCAAATGGCCAAGACCACCGCCATGCTGACCAAGCTGTCGGAAAAAAAGCTGCCCTTCATCAGCGTGCTGACCGACCCCACCATGGGCGGCGTGTCGGCCTCGTTCGCCTTCATGGGCGACGTCGTCATCGCCGAACCGAAAGCGCTGATCGGCTTTGCCGGTCCCCGCGTGATTGAAAACACGGTCCGCGAAAAATTGCCGGAAGGTTTTCAGCGTGCCGAGTTCCTGGTACAGAAGGGCGCCGTCGACATGATCGTCGACCGCCGCAAAATGCGTGAAGAAATCGCCCGCCTGCTGGCGCTGCTGCAAAACCAGGCGGTCGAAGTGATCGCCTGAGCACCATCCTGCCCTTGTTTGCCGGTTCGCGCGCGCCTTCCCGGCGCGCGCCTTGCCCCTGAAGTCAGCGCCGAAGTTGCCTCCGAAGTTGCCTCCGAAGTTGCCCCCTACGTTCCCCCAAGTCGCCCATGTCCTCCCTCCCCACCACCTTGCCCGCCTGGCTGGCCCTGCTCGAGTCGCGCCACGCCGAAGTTCATATCGACATGGGCCTGGCGCGCGTCGCCGCCGTCAAGGAGGCGATGGGCTTGCAGTTTGCCTGTCCCGTCATCATGGTGGCCGGCACCAACGGCAAGGGTTCCACCTGCGCCATGCTCGAAGCGATCCTGCTGCGCGCCGGCTACAAGGTGGGCTTGTACATCAAGCCGCACTTTCTCGACTTTAACGAGCGCGCCCGCGTCAATGGCGAACTGGCCAGCGACGCCGACCTCGTGGCCGCCTTCGACGCCGTCGAAGCGCAGCGGGGCGAGGTGCAACTGACGTATTTTGAATTTACCACCCTGGCCATCATGCATTTGCTGGCCGGCAGCGGCATTGATGTCGCGATCGTGGAAGTGGGCCTGGGTGGGCGGCTCGACGCCGTCAACGTCATCGACGCCGACGTGGCCATCGTCACCAGCGTCGACATCGACCACACGGATTACCTGGGCGACACGCGCGAAAAAATCGGCTTTGAAAAGGCGGGGATTTTCCGCCCGGGCAAAGCGGCCATCTGTTCCGACCCCGTGCCGCCCGCCTCGCTGGTGGCGCACGCCGAGGCGATCGGCGCCGACCTGTGGCTGCTGGGGCGCGATTTTAACTATTCGGGCGACCAGCAGCAGTGGAACTATGGCGGGCGCAGCCAGCGCCGCAATGCGCTGGCCTATCCCAGCTTGCGCGGCGCCAACCAGCTTCTGAACGCGGCGGCCGCGCTGGCGGCGCTGGAAGTATTGCGCATGGAACTGCCGGTGGGCGCGCAGGAAGTGCGCACGGGCCTGGTGGTGGTGGAGTTGCCCGGTCGCTTCCAGGTGCTGCCGGGGCGTCCCACCGTCATTCTCGACGTCGCCCACAATCCCCACGCCGCCTCCGCGCTGGCGCAAAACCTGGGCAATATGGGATTTCACCCCTACACCTACGCCGTGTTTGGCGTGATGCAGGACAAGGACATCGCCGGCGTGGTGGGGCCGATGGCCGCGCACATCGACCACTGGTGCCTGGCGGCCTTGCCGTCGCCCCGCTCGGCCAGCCTGGAAACGCTGACCGATATCGTCGACGCGCTCGCGCCCGAAGACGGCAAACCGGGCGAGCGCTCGGTGCGCGGCTTCGCCGATCCGGCGCTGGCCTATGCCGATGCCATCAGCCGTGCCGGAGAGAATGATAGAATTGTGGTCTTCGGTTCGTTTTATACCGTTGCCGGCGTCATGGCAGCACGCAAACCTTCTCACCACTGACAAAAAGATCGCATGGGCTTGTTCTCTCTCTTCAGTAAAAACAAGCAAGAACCGGCCGGCCAGGACAGCGGGTATTTTTCCCGCGAAGAAGATCCGGCCGCCGTGCGAGCCCGCTCCAAGCGCGCCTCCAGCGCCGGCGAAGGGGCCGCGCCCCGTGCCACGCGCAAGGGGCGCACGGCCGACGACCCCGTCCTGCCCGAGAAAAAGCGCGCACGCCGCCGCCTGGTGGGCGCCATCGCGCTGGCGCTGGCCGTCGCCGTCGGCTTGCCGATGCTGCTCGACGCCGAACCGAAACCCATCGCCAACGATATCGCCATCCAGATCCCGTCGCGTGAGAAAGCGGCGCCCTTGCCACTGCCGGCCGCGGCGCCCGCCCCGGCCGACACGCTGGACCAGAAAGAACAACTGGTCGAGCCTGGCGACGTGAAGTCGGTGGACGTGAAGACGGTGGACGTGAACCAGGCCGCGAAGGCGGCCTTGCCCAAGAGCGTCAAAAAAACCGAGCCCGATGTAGACGCCGAGCAAAAAGCCCGCGCCCGCGCGGACGCCGAACTCAAAGCGAAAGCGGAGGCCCGCGCCGAGGCGAAAGCGCGCAGCGAAGCCGAAGCGAAGGCGCGCGCCGAGGCGGAAGCGAAAGCGCGCATCAAATCGGAAGCGAAGGCCGAGGCCGATGCCGAGGCGAAAAGGCTGGCCAAGGCAGCCAAGCAGGAAAAAGCCGACAAGATCAGCGACGACAACGCCAAGGCGCTCGCCATCCTCGAAGGCAAGGCGCCGGAGAAGAAAGTCGACGGAGCTGGCCAGAAATTCGTGGTGCAGGTGGCGGCCCTGGCCTCGCAGGAAAAAGTGGACGAATTACAGGAAAAGCTCAGTGCCGCCGGCATCCGCGCCCATACCCACAAAGTGAGCACGCCGTCGGGCGAGCGCATCCAGGTGCGCATCGGCCCGTTTTCGCGCGAAGATGCCGACAAGATGCGCGCGCGGCTCGACAAGGTCGGTCTGGGCGGCAGCATGGTGCGTCCCGATGGAAAGTAAGACGGCCAGCGGGCGACAGGCGGCGGCGTGACCGTGTTCGATTATGTGGTGCTGTTTATTTTGGCCGCGTCGGTGGTCATCAGCACCCTGCGCGGGCTGGTGCGGGAAATTTTATCGCTGGTGAGTTGGGTGGTGGCTTTCGTGGTCGCCAATCTGTGCGGCGCCACCCTGGGGCCGATGTTGCCCGCCGTGATACCGGGCGAGGCGGTGCGCCTGATGGTGGCCTTCGTCGCCTTGTTCCTGGGCGTGCGAATACTGATGGGTTTGCTATCGAAGGCGCTGGGCGCCGTCATTGCCGCCAGCGGCCTCAGCCTTGCCGACCGCGGACTCGGTGGCCTGTTTGGCCTGGCGCGGGGCATTGTGATCGTCCTGTTCGGCGTCATATTGTGTGGTATGACCGCGATCCCCCAGCAAGACCTGTGGAAGCACGCCTTGCTCTCGCCGCTGGCGGAAACACTGGTGCGTACCGTCAAACCTTTTATTCCTGCGGACTTCGCGCAGCACGTACATTTTTAAGCAGTTTCAATTTCTATTTCCCTTCTCAATTTTCAATACAGGCTGTTCAGTCTTTAGGAGTGCACCATGTGTGGCATTGTCGGCGTCGTCTCGCAACAACCGGTCAACCAGATTCTGTATGACGCCCTGCTGCTGTTGCAGCACCGCGGCCAGGATGCGGCAGGCATCGCAACCAATCACAGCAGTATGTTCTCGATGCACAAGGCCAACGGCCTCGTGCGCGACGTGTTCCGCACGCGCAATATGCGTTCGCTGCAAGGCAACTCGGGCATCGGCCACTGCCGTTACCCCACCGCCGGCTCGTCGAGCGAGGAAGAAGCGCAACCGTTTTATGTCAACGCCCCGTTCGGCATCACGCTGGCCCACAACGGCAACCTGACCAACCAGGAACAGCTCAAGTCGGAGATGTTCAAAAACGACCGCCGCCACATCAACACCGATTCCGATTCGGAAGTGTTGCTCAACGTGCTGGCCCACGAGATCCAGGAAGCGGCCAGCGGCTACACGCTGGACCCGGACACCGTGTTCAAGGCCGTGGTCATGGTGCACCGCCGCGTGCGCGGCGCCTACGCCGTCGTCGCCCAGATCGCCGGCCATGGCCTGCTGGCGTTCCGCGATCCCTACGGCATCCGTCCCCTGTGTATCGGCGTCAATGAAACCGACACGGGCAAGGAATACATGGTCGCCAGCGAATCGGTGGCCCTGGAAGGCATCGGCTTTCATTTCCTGCGCGACATTGCTCCCGGCGAAGCCGTGTTCATCGACAATGACGGCGTCATGCACCAGCGCCAGTGCGCCGATAACCCCTCGCTCAACCCGTGCGCCTTCGAGTACGTCTACCTGGCGCGTCCCGATTCGATCCTCGACGGCGCCTCGGTCTACGCGACGCGCCTGAAAATGGGCGAATACCTGGCCGAGAAAATCCGCAAGGAATTCAGTTCCGGTGAAATCGACGTCGTCATGCCCATTCCCGACAGCTCGCGCCCCGCTGCCATCCAGTTGGCCTTGAAGCTGGGCATCGAATACCGTGAAGGCTTCATCAAGAACCGCTACATCGGCCGCACCTTCCTGATGCCCGGCCAGGCCATCCGCAGCAAGTCGGTGCGCCAGAAGCTCAATGCGATCGCCTCCGAGTTCAAGGGCAAGAACGTGCTGCTGGTCGACGACTCCATCGTGCGTGGCACCACCAGCCGGGAAATCGTGCAGATGGCCCGTGAAGCGGGCGCCAAGAACGTGATTTTCGCCTCGGCCGCGCCGCCCGTGCTGTTTCCCAACGTGTACGGCATCGACATGCCCACCCGCGGCGAACTGATCGCCTACGGCCGCAGCACCGAGGAAGTGTGCCGCGAAATCACCGCCGACAAGCTGGTGTACCAGGATGTCGACGCCCTCAAGCGCTCGATCTCCGACTGCAATCCGGCGCTGAAAAATTTTGAGGCCTCGTGCTTCGACGGCATCTACGTGACGGGCGACATCACCCAGGCCTATCTCGACCGCCTCGAGTACGCCCGCCATCACCCGAAAGCCGCGCCGCTCGAAGATGCCATGGCCAACCACCTGCACCTGGCGCCTGCCACGGCCGAATAGGAGGCGCCATGAGCGACAAACTGGCAGAAAAGCGTTTCGGCTTTACCACCACGATCTTGCACAACGACCGCCGCAAGGCGATCGAACACGGCTCGCTGCACAAGCCCGTGCACACCTCGGTCGCGTTCGGCTACACCGATGCGCGCCAGCTCGCCTCGGTGTTCCAGGGCAAGGAGCCAGGCTTTCGCTACGGCCGCCAGGGCAACCCCACGGTGGCTGCGCTGGAAGACAAGATCACCCGCATGGAAGACGGCGTGTCCTCGATCTGCTTCGCCACCGGCATGGGCGCCATCGGCGCCGTGTTCCAGGGGCTGTTGCGGGCCGGCGATCACGTGATCACTTCGTCCTTTTTGTTTGGCAACACCAACAGCCTGTGGCAAACGGTGGCGGGGCAGGGCGTGGCGGTCGATTTTGTCGATGCCACCGATGTCGCCCAGGTGGCCGCGGCGATCACACCGAGCACGCGGCTGGTGTTTGCCGAAACCATCGCCAACCCCCGCACCCAGGTGGCCGACCTGGCGAAGATTGGCCAGTTGTGCCGCGAACGGGGCATCCTGTTCGTGGTCGACAACACCATGACCTCGCCCTACCTGTTCCGGCCCAAGTCGGTCGGCGCGGGCCTGGTGGTGAACGCGCTGACCAAGTCGATCGGCGGGCACGGCATGGTGTTGGGCGGCGCCCTGACCGACACCGGCGAATACGACTGGAGCGGCTACCCGCACATCCCTGACAACATCAAGCGCACGCCGCCCCGCCAGTGGGGCATGGCGCAGATCCGCGCGAAGGGCTTGCGCGACTTCGGCGCCTCGCTGGCGCCGGAAGCGGCGCACCACATTGCCGTCGGCGCCGAAACGCTGGCGCTGCGCATGGAGCGGGCCAGCGCCAACGCGCTGGCGCTGGCCCGCATGCTCGAGGCCGATCCGCGCGTGGCCGCCGTGCACTACCCGGGCTTGCCCTCGCATCCCCAGCACAACCTTTCCAGCGAACTGTTCCGCGCGCACGGCTTCCTGCTCAGTTTTGAGTTGCGTGATGGTATCGACTGCTTCGATTACCTCAATCGCCTGCAGGTGGCCATTCCTGCAAGTAATCTGGGCGACACCCGCACCCTGGTCATTCCCGTCGCCCACACGATTTTCTTCGAGATGGGCGCCGAGCGCCGCGCCAGCATGGGCATTGCCGACTCACTGATCCGGGTGTCGGTGGGCATCGAGGATGAGGCCGATCTGCTGGCCGATTTCAGCGAGGCCCTGCCTGCCGTCTAGTTCATTTACACTGTGCCTCTGCCCCTATTTGACGAGCCCCATGAAACTACCCACCTTGTTCTCGCTGTTCCTGCCGCTGGCGCTGGCCTTGCCCCTGGCCCACGCCGATGAACTGGCCGACGCCGATGCGCTGTTTCAAAAGAAAGACTACGCGCAGGCGCTGAAGCTCTATACCAAGCTCGGTGAGGCGGGCAACGTGGTGGCGCAGCAGCACCTGGGCGAGATGTATTGGTATGGCGAAGCGGGCGCCGTCAACGACGCCATTGCCAAGGGCTGGTTCAGCAAGGCCGCGGCGAAGGGCAACCAGCCCTCGGTCGCCGCGCTGGCGGTGATGCAGCAACGGCTTGCGCGCAGGAGCGATATCGCTTACTGGATGGGCAAGTACGACGGCGCCGACCTCAAATCGGGCAAATACCGTTGCCCGGCGCCCCGCCTGCCGGCCGTGTCGAAAGACAATGTCGAGATCGACGCCGTGGCACGCCGCGTCGACACCTGGCAAAACTGCTACAACGAATTTGTCGTCAATCTGAACGCGGTCTCGCCCCTGAGCAAGAAAATTCCTGCCGACGTCGTCAGCCTGATGAAGAAGGAAGAACTCGACCAGGCGGAGCTTTACCTGGGCCAGCTGCAGCAAACCATCATCGAAGAAGCCAAGGTCAGCAGTAAACTGGTGCTGGCCGATATCGCCGCCTGGCGCAGCGCCACCGAGGCCTGGGTCACGGAGCACAACGAAATCGTCAAGAACGGCCCGACCGCCGAAAAGCAGGCGGAGTCGGACACCCGCAAGCGCAACTACGCGGCGCCGAAATAAGCGTGCAATAAAAAAGCCGCCCACGGGGCGGCTTTTTACTGGGGCGAGCGATTAATGCCAGGTACGCATCAAGCCGACCGCCAGGCCCTCGAGGGCAAAGTCGTCGGCATCGGCGTCGACCTTGATGATCTTGAAGTCTGGGTTTTCCGGCAACAATTCGACCAGGCTGCCCGTCTTGCGGTAACGCTTGACGGTGACGTCGTTGCCGATGCGGGCGACGACGATCTGGCCGTTTTTGGCGCTGTCGATTTTTTTCACGGCCAGCAGGTCGCCGTCCATGATGCCGGCGTCGCGCATCGACTCGCCGCGCACCTTCAGCAGGAAATCGGGCCTGGCCGAAAACATGGCCGGGTCGACGTTATAGGTGGCCTCGACGTGTTCCTGCGCCAGGATGGGCGAGCCGGCGGCCACCCGGCCCACCAGCGGCAGGGCCATCATCAGGAGCGCGGCCGGCACTGCTGGTGGCAGGTCCAGCGAGGCGCCGATCAGGCGGATGCCGCGCGACGTGCCCGGTGAAATTTCAATGGCGCCCTTGCGCGCCAGCGCCTGCAAATGTTCCTCGGCGGCGTTGGCCGACTTGAAGCCCAGTTCGGCGGCGATTTCGGCGCGGGTGGGGGGGAAGCCCGTGTTGTCGATGGCCTCGCGGATCAAATTGAGAATCTGTTCTTGCCGTGCGGTGAGCTTGATCATGGGCGGGTAAGTGCTGGTTATATAAACAGACTGTATTTTTGTACAGTATTTCGCCCGACGCAAGGGAAATTCACCTTCGGCACCACGAATTCCCTGAATTTATGCAAATAAGCGCATATTTTTGGCGCTTTCACCGTTTGCTGTGGGTCGACCCCGAACCGATTTGAATTGCTGAGGTCAAACCTGCTCCACCAAGGTGATGGGAGAGCAGCATGGCACAAGGCAAGCAGGTCCGTCCGAA